>NZ_CP011567.1:5172333-5483666 GCF_001655615.1 Pseudomonas sp. GR 6-02 | reverse complement strand
GCGAAGACTACCGCGACGAAGACTTGACCGAAGAAGGGCTGCGAATCTTCACCAGTTTCGACCCGATCCTGCAGATGAAAGCCGAAGCCTCGGTCAACGACACGTTCAAGCGCCTGGCCGGGCGCAAGGGTTCCGATGACGTGGAAGCCGCGATGGTCGTGACCAACCCGGAAACCGGTGAGGTCCAGGCCATGATCGGCAGCCGTCAGGCGAGTTTTGCCGGTTTTAACCGTGCGTTGGACGCGGTGCGACCGATCGGCTCTTTGATCAAGCCGGCGGTTTATCTGACCGCTCTTGAAAAGCCGAGCCAGTACACGCTCACCAGTTGGCTATCGGACGACTACTTCTCGGTCAAAGGCGCGGACGGTCAGATCTGGAAACCACAGAACTATGATCGCCGTTCCCACGGCACGGTGTTCCTGTACCAAGGGTTGGCGCATTCCTACAACCTGTCGACCGCGCGTCTCGGGTTGGCGGTGGGCGTGCCGAATGTCTTGAAGACCCTGGCACGCCTGGGCGTAAGCCGCGAATTCCCGGCGTTCCCGTCGATGTTGCTCGGTGCCGGCGGTATGACCCCGATCGAAGTGGCGACCATGTACCAGACGCTGGCCAACGGCGGGTTCAATACGCCGATGCGCGGGATTCGCAGCGTACTGACTGCCGAGGGCGAGCCGCTCAAGCGTTATCCGTTCCAGATTCAGCAGCAATTTGATCCGGCGTCCATTTACCTGATCCAGAACGCCATGCAGCGCGTCATGCGCGAAGGTACCGGTAGTTCGGTTTATAACGTGTTGCCGAAAACCCTGACCCTGGCCGGTAAGACCGGTACCAGTAACGATTCGCGGGACAGCTGGTTCGCCGGTTTCAGTCAGGATCTGCTGGCCGTGGTCTGGCTGGGGCGCGATGATAATGGCAAGACACCGTTCACCGGTGCCACCGGCGCGTTGCAGGTCTGGACCAGTTTCATGCGCAAGGCCGATCCGCTGCCGCTGGACATGCCGCAACCGGACAACATTGTTCAGGCCTGGGTCGATTCGCGCACTGGTCAAGGTTCCGAAGCCAACTGCCCAGGTGCGGTGCAGATGCCGTATATTCGCGGCAGTGAACCGCCTCCCGGTGCTGCTTGCGGTGGTGAAAGCCCTGCAGAATCGGTGATGGATTGGGTCAAGGGCTGGATGAATTAAGCAAAGAGGATTTGAAGTGAACAAGTGGTTGATTCCAGCGGTGACTGCCGTGGCTTTGCTCAGCGGCTGCTCCACTGTGCAGCGTGGTTCGATCCCGGTTGAGGATGCCGGCACTGCCGTCTCCAACAGTGAGCGGATTTCGGCGAATGGCGGTTTCCGTCAATCGACGGTGAAACGTCCTGTACAAGCTCAGACTCAGGCGATCCCGCAAGGTGACACCGGGGTCGTGGTGATGGTCCCGGGTGGTGGCGCCGTCTCCTCGGCACCGATCAGCACTTCGCCGATTACCCCAGGCCCGATTACTCCGGGGCCGATTGATACCTCGCCGGTTCAGTCGGCGCCGATCAATCAGGGTAGCTACAGCATGCCGTCGACGCCCAGCGGGATTCCTTCGGCGAACTCCGGCGGACTGTCCGCCGATGAACAACTGGACGGTCCGGTCCTGGCATTGTTGACCACCGCCCAGCAGCAACAGGCCAGTGGCGACCTTAATGGTGCATCTTCCAGCCTCGAACGTGCCCAGCGTGTTGCACCGCGCGAGCCGCAAGTACTTTATCGCTTGGCCCAGGTGCGTATGGCTCAAGGTGATGCGGCTCAGGCCGAGCAGTTTGCCCGCCGTGGCCTGACGTTCGCCAATGGGCGTCCGGATCTTCAGGCCAGCCTGTGGGAATTGATCGCCCAGGCCCGAGAGAAGCAGGGTGATCCGGCCGGTGCTGCGTTGGCTCGTCAGAAGGCCAAGGTTTCGCTGTGATGGATATGCGCTTTCCGAAGATTGCCGAACAGTTGCTGTTGATCGAGCGCGAGCTGCGCGTTCAGGGCTGGTGGGATGAAGTACCGCCGTCTGCTGAGGCGCTCTCCAGCGTTGAACCGTTTTCGGTGGATACGCTGGATTTCGAGCAATGGCTGCAATGGGTCTTCTTGCCAAGGATGAAGTCGATCCTCGAGCAGGATCTGCCATTGCCCAACGCATCAGGGATTCAGGAGATGGCCGAAATGGTCTTCGCCTCCCGCAATGTCCAGGGCAAGGATCGGCAGCTTCAGGTCTTGCTCAAAGAGTTCGACGCGTTGATCACCGTCTCCCGCTGAATCGGAAACTGCCAGTGCTTACTGGCAGTTTTTCGCAATCTGTTTCTGTGCTTCGGTGAGGCGCTCCTGACGTTGTTGGTCGGTCAGGCGGCGCGTCTCGCCGTCGACTTCCTCCCGCAATCGCGGATTGTTCTGCAGTTGAGCCAGGTTCGTCCGAGCTTGTTCACAGAACACTCTTAGCTGGGCCTGCTGCTCGGCGACCTGCTTTTTCACTTTGTGATCGATGGCCTTTTGATCGCCGATGACGTTGCCGCGCGGTAGCGCGCCCGGCTTGCCGACGGGCGGGGAGGGCGTGACCATGACGGTGGCCTCCCGGCCTTGGGGCGGCTGCGCATCGAAATGGGTGACGCCCTGGGCATCGACCCATTTATAGATCTGACCCGCCATGCACAAAGGGCTCAGGCTGATCAGCAAGCTGGCGGTGAAGATGAGTGTTCTCATGCCATTTCCTTGTCAGGGGTGCGCAATTGAAGCTAACACAGTTGCGGTTTAAAGGTTTTTTCTTGCGTTCTCATGCGCTTAGTTCAATAAAGCACATTGACGGCTTGACTTGCGATGGGCGAAACAGAAGAATCCAAAGTCCGCTGTAGAGGGACTGCCAGAAGCAGACCCACTCGGCAGATCATGAGGCGCACATCCGCGCCGACCTGTTACACCCGCAACGCGTTACCTCGCGCTGGGTGGGAAAGGCCCGCAACACTTGGGACGATCCCAATACTTGCTCAGTCAGTGCTGACGTAGTCGGCGACCACCGTCGCTCATGCTCTGCCGAGAAGTAAACCTATTAAGACCCGTCCTCTTGTATGTGGGCGGTATTCTGGCGTTTTAGAGGTGAACAACGTGGAGCTTTTATCTGGCGGTGAGATGCTCGTCCGCTTTTTGCGTGACGAAGGCGTCAAATATATCTACGGGTACCCGGGTGGTGCTCTTCTTCATGTCTATGATGCCCTGTTCAAAGAACCGGAAGTGACCCACATCCTGGTTCGTCACGAGCAGGCTGCGACCCATATGGCTGACGGCTATGCCCGTGCCACCGGTAAAGCCGGCGTGGTACTGGTGACGTCCGGCCCGGGCGCAACCAACGCCATCACCGGTATTGCCACGGCCTACATGGACTCCATTCCGATGGTGGTCATTTCCGGCCAGGTGCCTAGCACCATGGTAGGCACCGATGCGTTCCAGGAAACCGACATGATCGGTATCTCCCGGCCGATCGTGAAGCACAGCTTCATGATCAAGCACGCCTCGGAAATCCCGGAAGTCATGAAGAAGGCGTTCTACCTGGCGCAATCCGGTCGTCCTGGTCCGGTCGTTGTCGATATCCCGAAAGACATGACCAACCCGGCCGAAAAGTTCGAATACATCTTCCCGAAAAAAGCCAAGCTGCGTTCCTACAGCCCGGCCGTTCGCGGTCACTCCGGGCAAATCCGCAAGGCAGCCGAAATGCTTCTGGCGGCCAAGCGCCCTGTGTTGTATTCGGGCGGCGGCGTGATCCTCGGTGGTGGCTCTGCGCCGCTGACCGAGCTGGCGAAGATGCTCAACCTGCCAGTGACCAATACCCTGATGGGCCTGGGTGCCTACCCTGGCACCGACCGTCAGTTCATCGGCATGCTCGGCATGCACGGCAGCTACACCGCCAACCTGGCGATGCACCATGCCGATGTGATCCTTGCAGTCGGCGCGCGTTTCGATGACCGCGTGATCAACGGCCCGGCCAAGTTCTGCCCGAATGCCAAGATCATTCACATCGACATCGACCCGGCTTCGATTTCCAAGACCATCAAGGCAGACGTGCCTATCGTTGGCCCGGTCGAGAGTGTCCTGACCGAAATGGTCGCGATCCTCAAGGAAATCGGCGAGACCCCGAACAAGGAGTCCGTTGCCAGCTGGTGGAAGCAAGTTGATGAGTGGCGCGGTGACCGCGGTCTGTTCCCTTACGACAAGGGCGACGGCAGCGTGATCAAGCCGCAGACCGTGATCGAAACCCTGTGCGAAGTGACCAAGGGCGACGCCTTTGTGACCTCCGACGTGGGTCAGCATCAGATGTTCGCGGCGCAGTACTACAAGTTCAACAAGCCGAACCGTTGGATCAACTCCGGTGGCCTGGGCACCATGGGCTTCGGTTTTCCGGCGGCCATGGGCATCAAGCTGAGCTTCCCGGATGACGATGTCGCCTGCGTAACAGGCGAGGGCAGCATCCAGATGAACATTCAGGAACTGTCGACCTGCCTGCAATACGGTTTGCCGGTAAAAATCGTCATCCTGAACAATGGCGTGCTGGGTATGGTTCGCCAGTGGCAGGACATGAGTTATGGCAGCCGTCACTCGCACTCCTACATGGAATCGCTGCCTGACTTCGTCAAACTGGCAGAGGCCTATGGTCACGTTGGCGTGCGCATCACCGACTCGAAAGATTTGAAGTCGAAGATGGAGGAGGCGTTCGCCATGAAAGATCGCCTGGTGGTTATCGATATCTCGGTTGACACCAGCGAGCACGTCTACCCGATGCAGATCAAAGACGGCTCCATGCGTGATATGTGGTTGAGCAAGACGGAGCGTACTTAATCATGCGGCACATTATTTCCCTGCTTCTGGAAAACGAACCGGGCGCTCTGTCTCGTGTAGTCGGCCTGTTTTCGCAGCGCAACTACAACATCGAAAGCCTGACCGTGGCGCCAACCGAAGACCCGACTTTGTCGCGTCTGACGCTGACCACTGTCGGCCATGATGAAATCATCGAGCAGATCACCAAGAACCTGAACAAGCTGATCGAAGTGGTCAAACTGGTCGACTTGTCGGAGAGTGCTCACATCGAGCGCGAACTGATGCTGGTCAAGGTCAAGGCCACCGGCGCACAGCGCGCCGAGATCAAGCGCACCACCGATATTTATCGTGGGCAGATCGTTGATGTCAGCGCCAGCGTGTATACCGTTCAATTGACCGGTACCAGCGACAAGCTCGACAGCTTCATTCAATCGATCGGCACTGCCTCGATTCTGGAAACCGTACGCAGTGGCGTCACCGGGATTGCCCGCGGCGACAAAGTACTGAGCATCTAAACCAAATTAGCGAATGGCCTGAGGGCCAGATATAAAGGGGAAATTCATGAAAGTTTTCTACGATAAAGACTGCGACCTGTCGATCATCCAGGGCAAGAAAGTTGCCATCATTGGTTACGGCTCCCAAGGCCACGCTCAAGCGTGCAACCTGAAAGACTCCGGCGTTGACGTTACCGTTGGCCTGCGTAAAGGTTCGGCCACCGTTGCCAAAGCTGAAGCCCACGGCCTGAAAGTGACTGACGTTGCTTCCGCCGTAGCAGCTGCCGACCTGGTCATGATCCTGACCCCGGACGAGTTCCAGTCCTCGCTGTACAAGAACGAAATCGAGCCGAACATCAAGAAAGGCGCCACCCTGGCCTTCTCCCACGGTTTTGCGATCCACTACAACCAGGTTGTTCCGCGCGCTGACCTCGACGTGATCATGATCGCGCCGAAAGCTCCGGGCCACACCGTGCGTTCCGAGTTCGTCAAAGGCGGCGGTATCCCTGACCTGATCGCTATCTACCAGGATGCTTCGGGCAACGCCAAAAACGTTGCACTGTCCTACGCTGCCGGCGTTGGTGGCGGTCGTACCGGCATCATCGAAACCACCTTCAAGGACGAGACCGAAACCGACCTGTTCGGCGAACAAGCCGTTCTGTGCGGCGGTACCGTTGAGCTGGTAAAAGCCGGTTTCGAAACCCTGGTTGAAGCTGGCTACGCGCCGGAAATGGCCTACTTCGAATGCCTGCACGAATTGAAGCTGATCGTTGACCTCATGTACGAAGGCGGTATCGCCAACATGAACTACTCGATCTCCAACAACGCTGAGTACGGCGAGTACGTGACAGGTCCGGAAGTAATCAACGCCGAATCCCGTCAGGCCATGCGCAACGCCCTGAAACGTATTCAGGACGGCGAATACGCCAAGATGTTCATCAGCGAAGGCGCCACCGGCTATCCTTCGATGACCGCCAAGCGTCGTAACAACGCCGCTCACGGTATCGAAATCATCGGTGAGCAACTGCGCTCCATGATGCCGTGGATCGGTGCCAACAAGATCGTCGACAAAGCCAAGAACTAAGTCACGAGCTTGTACGGAAAACGCGGCCTAGGCCGCGTTTTTTCGTTTGGATCCGCCGGTTCTGGTATAAAGCTGCATCGTTTGCGGTCGAACCGTCGTCCCAGACACCTGTCGAAACTTTCCACCCCGTTGCAAGGTAATGTCCATGAGCGAACGTCCCGAAGAGCCAAAGCAGGCTTCTGACGCCGAAAGCCTTCTGCCCATCGATGAGCACATCGAAGAAGGGCATGACGCTGAAGGCCGTAAAGTCCGGCATCGTGGTATCTATCTTCTGCCGAATCTGTTCACCACTGCGAACCTCTTCGCAGGGTTCTATTCCATCATCAACTCGATGAGCGCCCAGAGCGCCTTGAGTGCCGGTGATGCAATCGGCGCGAGCAAGTATTTTGCGTTTGCCGCGATCGCGATTTTCGTCGCCATGGTGCTCGACGGCCTCGACGGTCGCGTCGCTCGCATGACTAACACCCAAAGCGCCTTCGGTGCGGAGTACGACTCGCTGTCGGACATGGTTGCCTTTGGCGTCGCGCCGGCTTTGCTGGCATTCGGCTGGGCCTTGGGCGATATGGGCAAAGTCGGCTGGATGGTCGCCTTCATCTATGTGGCGGGTGCGGCGTTGCGCCTGGCACGCTTCAACACGCAGGTCGGCACCGCCGACAAGCGCTACTTCATCGGTCTGGCCAGCCCGGCCGCGGCCGGTGTGGTCGCGGGCATTGTCTGGGCGTTCAGCGATTACGGCATTCAGGGCTCCAAAATGTCGTTCCTGGTTGCGCTGATGGTTGCCGCCGCGGGCATGCTGATGGTGAGTAACATCAAGTACAACAGCTTCAAGGAGCTGGACTTGAAGGGGCGCGTTCCCTTCGTCGCGATCCTGGCAGTGGTGCTGGTATTTGCCGTTGTATTCAGTGATCCGCCGCGCATCCTGCTGCTGGTCTTCCTTGCCTATGCGGCTTCCGGGCCGGTGCAGTACCTGCTGCGTCTTCGTCGGCACAAAAAAGCCGAGTGATGTAATTTCCCTCATACTCCGCAGTCTATGGGTGCATCTGTCCTCCAATGCTGCGGAGTTGCCATGCTGATCAAAGTCCCCAAAGCGTCTGACTGTCATGAGTCAGACGTCACGCCTGAATCTCTCTACCTTTCTCGTCGCAATGTATTAGGCGCGGCCGTTGCCGGTTTGGCTGTGAGTACGCTGCCGCGCTGGGCGAGTGCCGACGATGCTGCGCGTTATGCCGATGTCGAGCCTGGCAAGGCGCCGTCCTGGTTTGCCGAAAAACTGCCTTCCACTAAATGGGGGGCGGTCAACGTCAAGGATGAAGCAATCACGCCTTTCAAGGATGCGACCCACTACAACAACTTCTATGAGTTCGGTACCGACAAAGGCGATCCTGCGGCCAACGCCGGTGCGCTAAAAACCGAACCGTGGAGCGTGGTGGTAGACGGGGAGGTGGGTAAGCCGGGGCGGTATGCGCTGGAAGACTTCATGAAGCCTTATCAGCTGGAAGAGCGTATTTATCGTCTTCGCTGTGTGGAGGCCTGGTCGATGGTCATTCCGTGGATAGGTTTTCCAATTTCGGCTTTGCTGAAGGAAGTAGAACCGACGTCCAAGGCCAAATTTATTCGCTTTGAAACCCTGCAAGATCCCAAGAGTATGCCTGGACAACGTTCTGGCTTCGCCTTGATCGACTGGCCATATGTAGAAGGGCTGCGTCTGGATGAGGCGATGAATCCGTTGGCGATTCTCGCTGTAGGCATGTATGGACGTGAGTTGCCCAATCAGAACGGTGCGCCGCTACGTCTGGTGGTGCCGTGGAAATACGGCTTCAAGAGCATCAAGTCCATCGTGCGAATCAGCCTGGTCAGTGAGCAGCCGAAAACCACCTGGCAGAGCATTGCCTCGAATGAGTATGGCTTTTATGCGAACGTGAACCCGACAGTCGACCACCCGCGTTGGACGCAGGCACGGGAAAGGCGTTTGCCGAGCGGTCTGTTCAAGCCCAATGTGCGGGACACGCAAATGTTCAACGGCTACTCGGATGAAGTCGCTTCTTTATATGCAGGGCTCGATCTGCGGAAGAATTACTGATGCGATATCTGTTCTGGCGTATTGGTGTCTTTATCGCCGCAGCTGTTTGGCCGCTGCTTTGGTTGTATCAAGCCTGGGCGGATGTGCTGGGGCCTGATCCAGGAAAGGTGCTGGTTGATCGTCTAGGGTTGGGGACGCTTGTCCTGCTGCTCATTACGTTAAGCATGACGCCATTGCAGAAGCTCACCGGTTGGTCGGGGTGGATAGCTGTCCGACGGCAGTTGGGGTTGTGGTGTTTCGCCTATGTGGTTTTGCATTTGAGCGGTTATACGGCGTTCATCCTCGGCTTTGATTGGTCACAACTGGGTATCGAGTTGCGCAAGCGGCCGTACATTATCGTCGGGGTGCTGGGTTTTCTCGGTTTGTTGGCGCTGGCGGTTACCTCCAATCGTTACAGTCAGCGGCATTTGGGCGTTCGCTGGAAAAGACTGCATCGGTTGGTCTATGTGATTCTCGGGCTTGGGTTACTGCATATGTTGTGGATCGTTCGCGCCGATCTGAGGGAGTGGGCGATCTACGCTTCTATAGGTGCGTTGTTATTAGTATTGAGATTGCCGCCTGTAACCCGCCGAATTCCACGTTTAATCGTTAAAAAGGTACCTTCTGCAAGAAAGGCGTAATTAGAGGTTGACGGCAGATCCTGGACGTCTATAATTCGCCCCACTTCCGGCGCAGTCGAAACGGAAAACTCCTTGGTAAACAACGAGTTACGCAGTTTTCGACAGCGGTTACGCTTCAGTTCATCGAAGCCAGAAGGAGTTGGTAAGGCAGGGTATTGTCGCCTTATTGACGGTTCGATCTTCTCGGTCGAAAGCGGAGAAAAAGAGGTGTTGACAGCAGCGACTAACGCTGTAGAATTCGCCTCCCGCTAACGAGAGATCGGAAGCGCAAGTGGTTGAAGTTGCAAAGGAAACTTTGAAAACTTCTGAAAATAACCGCTTGACAGCAACAGAGGCTGCTGTAGAATGCGCGCCTCGGTTGAGACGAAAGCTCTTAACCAACCGCTCTTTAACAACTGAATCAAGCAATTCGTGTGGGTGCTTGTGGAGTCAGACTGATAGTCAACAAGATTATCAGCATCACAAGTTACTCCGCGAGAAATCAAAGATGTAACCAACGATTGCTGAGCCAAGTTTAGGGTTTCTTAAAAACCCAAAGATGTTTGAACTGAAGAGTTTGATCATGGCTCAGATTGAACGCTGGCGGCAGGCCTAACACATGCAAGTCGAGCGGCAGCACGGGTACTTGTACCTGGTGGCGAGCGGCGGACGGGTGAGTAATGCCTAGGAATCTGCCTGGTAGTGGGGGATAACGTTCGGAAACGAACGCTAATACCGCATACGTCCTACGGGAGAAAGCAGGGGACCTTCGGGCCTTGCGCTATCAGATGAGCCTAGGTCGGATTAGCTAGTTGGTGAGGTAATGGCTCACCAAGGCGACGATCCGTAACTGGTCTGAGAGGATGATCAGTCACACTGGAACTGAGACACGGTCCAGACTCCTACGGGAGGCAGCAGTGGGGAATATTGGACAATGGGCGAAAGCCTGATCCAGCCATGCCGCGTGTGTGAAGAAGGTCTTCGGATTGTAAAGCACTTTAAGTTGGGAGGAAGGGCAGTTACCTAATACGTAATTGTTTTGACGTTACCGACAGAATAAGCACCGGCTAACTCTGTGCCAGCAGCCGCGGTAATACAGAGGGTGCAAGCGTTAATCGGAATTACTGGGCGTAAAGCGCGCGTAGGTGGTTCGTTAAGTTGGATGTGAAATCCCCGGGCTCAACCTGGGAACTGCATTCAAAACTGTCGAGCTAGAGTATGGTAGAGGGTGGTGGAATTTCCTGTGTAGCGGTGAAATGCGTAGATATAGGAAGGAACACCAGTGGCGAAGGCGACCACCTGGACTGATACTGACACTGAGGTGCGAAAGCGTGGGGAGCAAACAGGATTAGATACCCTGGTAGTCCACGCCGTAAACGATGTCAACTAGCCGTTGGGAGCCTTGAGCTCTTAGTGGCGCAGCTAACGCATTAAGTTGACCGCCTGGGGAGTACGGCCGCAAGGTTAAAACTCAAATGAATTGACGGGGGCCCGCACAAGCGGTGGAGCATGTGGTTTAATTCGAAGCAACGCGAAGAACCTTACCAGGCCTTGACATCCAATGAACTTTCCAGAGATGGATTGGTGCCTTCGGGAACATTGAGACAGGTGCTGCATGGCTGTCGTCAGCTCGTGTCGTGAGATGTTGGGTTAAGTCCCGTAACGAGCGCAACCCTTGTCCTTAGTTACCAGCACGTAATGGTGGGCACTCTAAGGAGACTGCCGGTGACAAACCGGAGGAAGGTGGGGATGACGTCAAGTCATCATGGCCCTTACGGCCTGGGCTACACACGTGCTACAATGGTCGGTACAGAGGGTTGCCAAGCCGCGAGGTGGAGCTAATCCCATAAAACCGATCGTAGTCCGGATCGCAGTCTGCAACTCGACTGCGTGAAGTCGGAATCGCTAGTAATCGCGAATCAGAATGTCGCGGTGAATACGTTCCCGGGCCTTGTACACACCGCCCGTCACACCATGGGAGTGGGTTGCACCAGAAGTAGCTAGTCTAACCTTCGGGGGGACGGTTACCACGGTGTGATTCATGACTGGGGTGAAGTCGTAACAAGGTAGCCGTAGGGGAACCTGCGGCTGGATCACCTCCTTAATCGACGACATCAGCTGCTCCATAAGTTCCCACACGAATTGCTTGATTCATTGAAGAAGACGATACGAAGCAGCCCGAAATTGGGTCTGTAGCTCAGTTGGTTAGAGCGCACCCCTGATAAGGGTGAGGTCGGCAGTTCGAATCTGCCCAGACCCACCAATTTTGTGTGGGAACACCTGTAGAAATACGGGGCCATAGCTCAGCTGGGAGAGCGCCTGCCTTGCACGCAGGAGGTCAACGGTTCGATCCCGTTTGGCTCCACCACTATTGCTTCTGTTGTTGAAAGCTTAGAAATGAGCATTCCATCGTGATGATGGTGAATGTTGATTTCTAGTCTTTGGCTAGATCGTTCTTTAAAAATTTGGGTATGTGATAGAAAGATAGACTGAACGTTACTTTCACTGGTAACGGATCAGGCTAAGGTAAAATTTGTGAGTTGCTCTTAATTGAGCATGCGAATTTTCGGCGAATGTCGTCTTCACAGTATAACCAGATTGCTTGGGGTTATATGGTCAAGTGAAGAAGCGCATACGGTGGATGCCTTGGCAGTCAGAGGCGATGAAAGACGTGGTAGCCTGCGAAAAGCTTCGGGGAGTCGGCAAACAGACTTTGATCCGGAGATGTCTGAATGGGGGAACCCAGCCATCATAAGATGGTTATCTTGTACTGAATACATAGGTGCAAGAGGCGAACCAGGGGAACTGAAACATCTAAGTACCCTGAGGAAAAGAAATCAACCGAGATTCCCTTAGTAGTGGCGAGCGAACGGGGACTAGCCCTTAAGTTGATTTGAGATTAGCGGAACGCTCTGGAAAGTGCGGCCATAGTGGGTGATAGCCCTGTACGCGAAAATCTCTTGTCAATGAAATCGAGTAGGACGGAGCACGAGAAACTTTGTCTGAATATGGGGGGACCATCCTCCAAGGCTAAATACTACTGACTGACCGATAGTGAACTAGTACCGTGAGGGAAAGGCGAAAAGAACCCCGGAGAGGGGAGTGAAATAGATCCTGAAACCGTATGCGTACAAGCAGTGGGAGCCCACTTTGTTGGGTGACTGCGTACCTTTTGTATAATGGGTCAGCGACTTATTTTCAGTGGCGAGCTTAACCGAATAGGGGAGGCGTAGCGAAAGCGAGTCTTAATAGGGCGTCTAGTCGCTGGGAATAGACCCGAAACCGGGCGATCTATCCATGGGCAGGTTGAAGGTTAGGTAACACTGACTGGAGGACCGAACCGACTACCGTTGAAAAGTTAGCGGATGACCTGTGGATCGGAGTGAAAGGCTAATCAAGCTCGGAGATAGCTGGTTCTCCTCGAAAGCTATTTAGGTAGCGCCTCATGTATCACTGTAGGGGGTAGAGCACTGTTTCGGCTAGGGGGTCATCCCGACTTACCAAACCGATGCAAACTCCGAATACCTACAAGTGCCGAGCATGGGAGACACACGGCGGGTGCTAACGTCCGTCGTGAAAAGGGAAACAACCCAGACCGTCAGCTAAGGTCCCAAAGTTATGGTTAAGTGGGAAACGATGTGGGAAGGCTTAGACAGCTAGGAGGTTGGCTTAGAAGCAGCCACCCTTTAAAGAAAGCGTAATAGCTCACTAGTCGAGTCGGCCTGCGCGGAAGATGTAACGGGGCTCAAACCATACACCGAAGCTACGGGTATCACTTAGGTGATGCGGTAGAGGAGCGTTCTGTAAGCCTGTGAAGGTGAGTTGAGAAGCTTGCTGGAGGTATCAGAAGTGCGAATGCTGACATGAGTAACGACAATGGGTGTGAAAAACACCCACGCCGAAAGACCAAGGTTTCCTGCGCAACGTTAATCGACGCAGGGTTAGTCGGTCCCTAAGGCGAGGCTGAAAAGCGTAGTCGATGGAAAACAGGTTAATATTCCTGTACTTCTGGTTATTGCGATGGAGGGACGGAGAAGGCTAGGCCAGCTTGGCGTTGGTTGTCCAAGTTTAAGGTGGTAGGCTGGAATCTTAGGTAAATCCGGGATTCTAAGGCCGAGAGCTGATGACGAGTGTTCTTTTAGAACACGAAGTGGTTGATGCCATGCTTCCAAGAAAAGCTTCTAAGCTTCAGGTAACCAGGAACCGTACCCCAAACCGACACAGGTGGTTGGGTAGAGAATACCAAGGCGCTTGAGAGAACTCGGGTGAAGGAACTAGGCAAAATGGCACCGTAACTTCGGGAGAAGGTGCGCCGGTGAGGGTGAAGCATTTACTGCGTAAGCCCACGCCGGTCGAAGATACCAGGCCGCTGCGACTGTTTATTAAAAACACAGCACTCTGCAAACACGAAAGTGGACGTATAGGGTGTGACGCCTGCCCGGTGCCGGAAGGTTAATTGATGGGGTTAGCTAACGCGAAGCTCTTGATCGAAGCCCCGGTAAACGGCGGCCGTAACTATAACGGTCCTAAGGTAGCGAAATTCCTTGTCGGGTAAGTTCCGACCTGCACGAATGGCGTAACGATGGCGGCGCTGTCTCCACCCGAGACTCAGTGAAATTGAAATCGCTGTGAAGATGCAGTGTATCCGCGGCTAGACGGAAAGACCCCGTGAACCTTTACTATAGCTTTGCACTGGACTTTGAATTTGCTTGTGTAGGATAGGTGGGAGGCTTTGAAGCGTGGACGCCAGTTCGCGTGGAGCCATCCTTGAAATACCACCCTGGCAACTTTGAGGTTCTAACTCAGGTCCGTTATCCGGATCGAGGACAGTGTATGGTGGGTAGTTTGACTGGGGCGGTCTCCTCCTAAAGAGTAACGGAGGAGTACGAAGGTGCGCTCAGACCGGTCGGAAATCGGTCGTAGAGTATAAAGGCAAAAGCGCGCTTGACTGCGAGACAGACACGTCGAGCAGGTACGAAAGTAGGTCTTAGTGATCCGGTGGTTCTGTATGGAAGGGCCATCGCTCAACGGATAAAAGGTACTCCGGGGATAACAGGCTGATACCGCCCAAGAGTTCATATCGACGGCGGTGTTTGGCACCTCGATGTCGGCTCATCACATCCTGGGGCTGAAGCCGGTCCCAAGGGTATGGCTGTTCGCCATTTAAAGTGGTACGCGAGCTGGGTTTAGAACGTCGTGAGACAGTTCGGTCCCTATCTGCCGTGGACGTTTGAGATTTGAGAGGGGCTGCTCCTAGTACGAGAGGACCGGAGTGGACGAACCTCTGGTGTTCCGGTTGTCACGCCAGTGGCATTGCCGGGTAGCTATGTTCGGAATAGATAACCGCTGAAAGCATCTAAGCGGGAAACTAGCCTCAAGATGAGATCTCACTGGGACCTTGAGTCCCCTGAAGGGCCGTCGAAGACTACGACGTTGATAGGTTGGGTGTGTAAGCGCTGTGAGGCGTTGAGCTAACCAATACTAATTGCCCGTGAGGCTTGACCATATAACACCCAAGCAATTTGCTGATCCGAAAGGACACCAAATTGCGGTGTGTGAAGACGCAATGAACCGAAAGTTCGCAAGCATTCACAAAAGCCGCAGAAACTATCGCATACCCAATTTGCTGAAGCGTCGAAAGACGGTTCGGTACCCGAATTTCTTGACGACCATAGAGCATTGGAACCACCTGATCCCATCCCGAACTCAGAAGTGAAACGATGCATCGCCGATGGTAGTGTGGGGTTTCCCCATGTGAGAGTAGGTCATCGTCAAGATTAAATTCCGAAACCCCTATCTGCGTATGCAGGTAGGGGTTTTGTTTTGCTCGCAGAAAAAGTCTACTTCTCTGGCAACACAAAAATGCACAGTTATTTTCGAGTCAGGACACTAGAATAGGTCCAACATTTTTGGAGCCAGAGCCTTTATGCCAGATCCGGTTGACGCCCCTGGGCTGTCAGATTTACCACTGGACGGTTTGGTGGCGTGTCATGAGTGCGACTTGCTGATGCGCAAGCCTGAACTCGCCCATGGTGAGAAGGCCATTTGTCCACGCTGCGGTTATGAGCTGTATGCCCATCGGCACAATGTCGTGCAGCGCAGTCTCGCCTTGGTCATTGCCGCACTGTTGTTGTATATCCCCGCGAACTTTTTACCCATCATGCAGCTCCATCTACTCGGGCAGTCATCGAATGACACTGTCTGGAGCGGTGTTCTCGGTTTGTTCGATACCGGTATGCAGGGCGTAGCAGCAGTCGTATTTCTCTGCAGCATGGGGATTCCGCTGCTCAAGCTGCTCTGCCAATTGGTGGTGCTGCTGAGTATCCGATTCAATATCGGACGCAGCTACGGTTTGCTGCTCTACCGCATTTATCACCATCTTCGGGATTGGGGGATGCTTGAGGTTTACCTCATGGGCGTGCTGGTCGCGATCGTCAAATTGGCCGATATGGCGGCGATTACCGTAGGTCCCGGTTTGGCGTGCTTCATCAGTTTGTTGTTGGTCCAGGTCTGGCTGGAAGTGGTGATGTCGCCGCACCAGATCTGGCAGGCATTATCAGGAGAAGATGCCCATGCGGGCGATTGATGCGGGCATTCTGATTTGTGCCGAATGCCACGAGTTGAACAAGCAGGAAGCTGGCACCGACGAGCAGGTCTGCACCCGCTGTGGTGCGTTGGTTCATGCGCGCCGACCGAACAGCCTGATGCGTACCTGGGCGCTGCTGGTCACCGCTGCGATCATTTACATCCCGGCCAATGTGCTGCCGATCATGACCGTCAGTTCCCTGGGGCAGGGTGATCCGAGCACCATCATGTCCGGCGTGATCCAACTGGTTCAGCACGGCATGATTCCAATCGCGGCTGTGGTTTTTATCGCCAGTATTCTGGTTCCTACGTTCAAACTGGTGGGCATCGGGTTGCTGCTGTTTTCGGTGCAGCGCCGCCAGCCACTCTCCGCACGCCAACGTATATGGATGTACCGCTTTATCGAGTTCATCGGCCGCTGGTCGATGCTCGATATTTTTGTGATCGCCATCCTGGTGGCGGTTGTGAATTTCGGACGGCTAGCCAGCGTCGAAGCCAATCTTGGCGCCATCGCCTTCGCCAGTGTGGTGATTCTGACGATGCTTGCCGCAGTAACTTTCGATCCCCGACTGATTTGGGATAACACGGAGTCGGACGACGACCATGACTGATTTGCCTACAGCGAAAACCCGACCGGCCTCTAACTGGTCTGCCATTTGGGTATTGCCCCTGATCGCCTTGCTCATTGGCGGTTGGCTCGCCTGGCGTGCCTATAGCGAGACAGGCATTGAGATCCATGTACGCTTCGAAAGCGGCGAAGGTATTCAGGCCAACAAGACCGAAGTCGTTTACAAAGGTATGTCGGTCGGTAAGGTGAAAGCCCTCACACTCGATGACGAAGGCAGCTCCAAAGGCGTGATCGCCACCATCGAGATGAATAAGGACGTGGAGCAATACCTCAGAACCAGCACGCGTTTCTGGCTGGTCAAGCCGAGCGTAACCCTGGCCGGTATCACGGGCCTGGAGACGCTGGTCTCGGGTAACTATGTGGCTGTCAGTCCGGGAGAGGGCGAACCGACCCGCAAGTTCAAGGCCCTGGCCGAAGAGCCGCCGCTGTCGGACGCCAAGCCTGGTCTGCACCTGACCATCAAGGCTGATCGTCTCGGTTCGCTGAATCGCGGCAGCCCGGTGTTCTACAAGCAGATCCAGGTCGGTCAGATCAAAAGCTATTTGCTGTCCGCGGACCAGAACACCGTTGAACTCAAAGTCTTCATCGAACCGACCTACGCCAGCCTGGTACGCAAACACACGCGTTTCTGGAATGCCAGCGGTATCAGCATCGATGCCAACCTGTCCGGTGTGAAAGTGCGTAGCGAGTCCCTCGCCAGCATCGTCGCTGGTGGTATTGCGTTTGCTACACCGGAAAACCGCAAGGACAGCCCGCCCACCGATCCAAGCCTGCCGTTCCGTCTCTACGAAGACTTCGATGCAGCCGCCGCCGGTATTCGGGTCAAGGTCAAACTCAGCGATTTCGAAGGCCTGCAGGCCGGTCGTACACCGGTGATGTACAAAGGCATTCAGGTCGGCAATCTGAAAGCGCTCAAGATTGACCCGGACCTCTCCAGTGCAACCGCCGAGCTGACGCTCGACCCATTGGCTGAGGATTACCTGGTCACCGGCACACAGTTCTGGGTGGTCAAACCATCAATTTCGCTTGCCGGTATCACCGGTCTGGAAGCATTGGTCAAAGGTAACTACATCGCCGTACGCCCTGGCGACAAGGGTGGCGCACCGCAGCGCGAGTTCGAAGCACGGGCCAAGGCTCCGCCGCTGGATCTGCGTTCGCCGGGCCTGCATCTGGTGCTGTTCACCGAAAACCTCGGCTCACTGGAAGTCGGCAGTCCGATTCTCTACAAGCAGGTCAAGGTGGGTTCGGTGCAGAGCTATCAGTTCTCTCGCACTAAAAAACAGCTGATGATCGGTGTGCACATCGAGAAGGAATACGAGGGGCTGGTCAACGCCTCGACGCGCTTCTGGAATGCCAGCGGTATTACGCTGACGGGTGGACTGACCGGCGGCATCCAGGTCAAAAGTGAGTCTTTGCAAAGCCTGATGGCCGGCGGCATTGCTTTCGAAACCCCGGAAGCCAAAGCGCCGTTGCAGAAGCGCATTCCACGTTTCCGTCTGTTCGCCAGTCATGAAGAGGCAAACCAGAAAGGCGCCGTGGTGACCATCAAGGTCGATCGCGCCGATGGTCTGCGCACGGGCACGCCGATCCGGTTCAAAGGCCTCGACGTCGGCAAGGTCGAAGACGTCGACCTCAGCGACGACCTGCAATCGGTGCTGCTGACTGCGCGAATCACGGAAGTGCCGGAGCGTATCGCTCGAGTGGGCAGTCAGTTCTGGGTGGTCAAACCTGAATTAGGTCTGATCAAGACGTCCAACCTTGAGACTCTGGTGACCGGGCAGTACATCGAAGTGCAACCGGCGCCGAAGAATCTCGGTCCGCAAAAGGACTTCGTAGCGCTGACCAATCCTCCGGAAACCGCCAAGGAAGAGGCCGGTTTGAGCCTGGTATTGAGTGCTGCTCGTCGAGGCTCGCTGAAGACCGGTGTGCCCGTCACCTATCGCGAAATCACGGTGGGCAAGGTGACTGGCTATGAGCTGGGCCAGACGGCGGATCGAGTGTTGGTACACATCCTGATCGAGCCGAAGTACGCGCCATTGGTGCGCAGTGGCACGCGGTTCTGGAACACCAGTGGTTTTGGTTTTGACTACGGCTTGTTCAAAGGCGCAACCATACGCACCGAATCGCTGGAGACGCTGATCCAGGGCGGTATCGCCTTTGCCACACCGGATGGCGACCGCATGGGTGTCCCGGCGCGGCCCGAGCAAACGTTTCCGCTGTTCGACAAGTTTGAAGATGAATGGCTGACTTGGGCGCCGAAGATTTCTATCGGTAAGTAACCTGAGGTTAATTTGGCGTTTATCAGGACGTCTTCGCGGGCAAGCCTGCGAAGACGGTCTACCAGACGCCGACGTCTCCGGTGGCTTATCATTAGCCCCCTAACGACGCCCACCCAAGGTTCCCCCGGCATGCAGGCTATTTTCCTCGAAACCCTGAACATCACTGCGCCGGTGTTTGCCATGCTGTTTCTGGGTGTGCTGCTCAAGCGCATCGACTGGATCAACGACAACTTCATCCATACTGCGTCGGCCCTGGTGTTCAATGTCACCATGCCGGCGTTGCTGTTTCTGGGCATCTTGCATGCCGACCTGCACGCTGCGTTGCAACCGGCGCTGCTGATCTACTTCTCGGTCGCGACCCTGATGTGCTTTGCAATTGCCTGGGGTTGGGCGATCTGGAAATGCCCGCGGGAAGATCGGGGCATTTACACCCAAGGCGCGTTTCGCGGCAATAACGGGGTAATCGGCCTGGCCCTGGCGGCGAGCATGTACGGCGACTATGGCATTTCCCTTGGGGCGATTCTCGCGGCGCTGGTGATCCTGTTTTACAACACGCTCTCAACCATTGTGCTGGCGGTCTATAGCCCGGTGATCAAGTCTGATCCGTGGAGTATCTGCAAAAGTGTGATGGCCAATCCGCTGGTCATCAGTGTGATTGCGGCCGCACCATTTGCCTGGTTCCAGATCGGCTTGCCGGGATGGCTGGAGAGGTCCGGTCAATATTTGGCGCAAACCACCTTGCCATTGGCATTGATCTGCATCGGTGGCACGTTGTCGCTGGCGGCAATGCGTAAAAGCGGCACGATGGCGCTGAGTTCAAGTCTGGTGAAGATGATCGGCCTGCCGGTGCTGGCGACACTCGGCGCCTGGCTCTGGGGCTTTCGTGGGGCGGAGTTGGGGATTCTGTTTCTGTACTTCGGCAGCCCGACCGCCGCGGCCAGTTTCGTCATGGCCCGGCAGGCCAATGGCAATCATGAACTGGCGGCGGCGATCATCGTGATTACTACACTGATGGCGGCGGTCACCACCAACATCGGGATCTTTCTGTTGCAGTGGGGTGGGTGGATCTAACCTCGGGATTTGCGGTGTTCTTCAGGTCGCCTACTCCGGCTTCTGATAGGTGTCGATCACTTCCTGCGCCGCCCGAAATGCATCGATCGCCGCCGGCACACCGGCGTACACCGCGCAATGCAGCAGCGCTTCGCGAATCTCTTCCACCGTGCAACCGTTGTTCAACGCACCGCGCACATGGCCTTTCAGTTCTTGCGGGCACTTCAACGCGGTCAGCGCAGCGAGAGTGATCAGGCTGCGGGTTTTCAGCGGCAAACCTTCACGGTTCCACACGCCGCCCCAGGCGTGCTCATTGACGAAGTCCTGCAGCGGCTGGGTGAATTCGGTGGCGTTGCCCAGGGCGCGGTCGACGAACGCGTCGCCCATCACTTGGCGGCGGATTTCAACCCCAGGCTTCTTATCAGTGCTCATGGCATTTCCCTCTTGTGGTGTTGGCGACGCCAGGCGCGAAGCGAGGTGAACAGCAAAAACGCCACCAGCGCTGGCAGGACGAAAAACAGCATCAGGTGTTCAAGCTTGCCGGCCAGTGGCATGCCCGCGGTGAACGACACCACGTGCAGCCCATAGGCCAGGTACAAGCCCAAAAACAGCAGGCCTTCGGCGCGGGTCACCCGGTAGCCGGAATAGAACACAGGCAGGCACAGCAGCGCGACTCCAAGCATCACCGGCAAATCGAAATCCAGCGCGTTGGGCGAGACCGACAGTGGTGATGGTGCGATCAATGCGGTCAGCCCGAGCACGCCCAAGAGGTTGAACAGGTTGCTGCCGATCACGTTGCCCACCGCGATGTCCCGCTGACCGCGCAGCGCGGCGATCAACGAAGTGGCCAGTTCCGGCAGGGAGGTGCTGACGGCGACGATGGTCAGGCCGATGATCCGCTCCGACAACCCCAGGTCGGTCGCGACCGCCACCGCGGCGCCGAGCAACAAGTGCCCGGCGAACACCAGCATCGCCAGCCCGGCGACAATCATCAGCAGGCTGCTGAACCACGGTGCCTGCGACGCTTCATGAGCCCCTGATGGCGGACGGGTCGAGTGCCGCGACTGGCGCAGCAGCAAGCCCAGGTACAGCGCCAGCGCGGCCAGCAGCATCATGCCGTCGACCCGATTCAGTTCTTTGTTCCACGCCAGTACGAACACCAGCAGGCTGGCGCCGATCATCAGTGGAATATCCAGACGCACCAATTGTCGCGAAACCCGCAATGGAGTAATCAGCGCCGAGAGCCCGAGGGTGACGAGGATGTTGAAGATGCTGCTGCCGATCACGCTACCGACGGCGATGTCGGCGTTTTGCGCCAGGGTGGCTTGCAAGCTGACCGCCATCTGCGGTGCGCTGCTGCCGAGGGCCACGATGGTCAGGCCGATGATCAGCGGCCGCACATGCAGGCGCGCGGCCAGGCGTACCGCGGCGCGCACCATCAGTTCGGCGCCGGCGATCAATAAAAACAGACCGCAGAGCAATTCAATCACGCTGATCAGGGGTAAATCGGCCAGTCCGAAAATAGTCAGCGCTCCATCTATCAGTCGTCGAGGGCTTGCACGCGAACCTTCGCGGTGCCACTGCGCAGCATGCCCAACTGTTCGGCCGCTTCACGGGACACGTCGATCAGGCGCCCGCGAGAATACGGTCCACGGTCGTTGATGCGTACCACACAGGATCTGTCGTTATTCAGGTTGGTAATCTTCACCCGGGTGCCGAATGGCAACTGGCGATGGGCAGCGGTCAGGCCATGCTGGTTGAAACGCTCACCGCTGGCGGTGTTTTTGCCATGGTGCTTGGCACCGTAATACGAAGCCGTGCCGGTCTTGTCGTAGCCGTGTGGATCGATGGTGTCGGTACTGGCACAACCGGCCAGCAGAGAGAGTAAGGCGCAAGCGCTGAGCAGACGTTTCATTTGGACGGCTCCCAAAATAAATGTGGCGAGGGCGCTTGCTCCCGCTCGACCAAGAAACGGTCGCAAAATCGGCTGATGCATTCTCGCTGAAAGAGTGCGGTTGCCGATTTGGGCCTGCTTCGCAGACCAGCGGGAGCAAGCTCCCTCGCCACAAGGAATGGAGCCAATATTGAAAGTTGGCTCCATTCTCATCAGCCTTCGAGCTTGCTTTTAAGCAGTTCGTTGACCTGTTGCGGGTTGGCCTTGCCTTTGGAGGCTTTCATGGCCTGGCCGACGAAGAAGCCGAACATCTTGCCGCGTTTGGCTTCGTCTGCCGCGCGGTATTGTTCGACCTGTTCAGCGTTGGCCGCGAGCATTTCGTCCAGTACCGCCGAGATCGCGCCGGTGTCGGTCACTTGCTTGAGGCCGCGTTTGTCGATGATTTCGTCCGCGCTGCCTTCGCCGTTGGCCATGGCTTCAAACACCACTTTGGCGATCTTGCCGGAGATAGTGTTGTCCTTGATGCGCAACAGCATGCCGCCCAGTTGCTCGGCCGAAACCGGCGACTGGTCGATGTCCAGGCCTTGCTTGTTCAGCAGGCTGCCCAGTTCAACCATGACCCAGTTGGCCGCCAGTTTGGCGTCGCCACTGATGCTCACGACTTTCTCGAAGTAATCGGCTTGTTCGCGGCTGGTGGCCAGTACGCTGGCGTCATACACCGACAAACCGAACTGCTGCTGGAAACGCTCGCGTTTCTGCGGCGGCAGTTCCGGCAGGGTGGCGCGCACCTCGTTGAGGAACGAGTCCTCGATGACCACCGGCAGCAGGTCCGGGTCGGGGAAGTAACGGTAGTCGTTGGCTTCCTCTTTGCTGCGCATCGGACGGGTTTCGTCCTTGTTCGGATCGTACAGGCGGGTTTGCTGGATCACTTTGCCGCCGTCTTCGATCAGTTCGATTTGGCGTTGCACTTCGCTATTGATCGCCTTCTCGATGAAGCGGAACGAGTTAACGTTCTTGATCTCGCAGCGAGTACCGAACTCGGCCTGGCCTTTCGGACGGATCGACACGTTGCAGTCGCAACGCAGCGAGCCTTCGGCCATGTTGCCGTCGCAGATGCCCAGGTAGCGTACCAGCGCGTGGATAGCCTTGACGTAAGCCACGGCTTCCTTGGCGCTGCGCATGTCCGGCTCGGAAACGATTTCCAGCAACGGCGTGCCGGCACGGTTCAGGTCGATGCCGGTGGCGCCGCTGAATTCTTCGTGCAGGCTTTTACCGGCGTCTTCTTCCAGGTGCGCGCGAGTGATGCCGACGCGTTTGACCGTGCCGTCGTCGAGGGCGATGTCCAGGTGGCCCTTGCCGACGATCGGCAATTCCATCTGGCTGATCTGATAGCCCTTGGGCAGGTCCGGGTAGAAGTAGTTTTTGCGGGCGAACACGTTGTGCTGACCGATCTCGGCATCGATGGCCAGGCCGAACATCACCGCCATGCGCACTGCTTCCTGGTTCAGCACCGGCAATACGCCGGGCATGCCGAGGTCAACCAGGCTGGCCTGGGTGTTCGGCTCGGAACCGAAGGTGGTGGAACTACCGGAAAAGATTTTCGACCGGGTGGTGAGCTGGGTATGAATCTCCAGCCCGATCACGACTTCCCATTGCATGTGTTTCTCCTCAGAAGCCGGTTGGGGTGCGGGTGTGCCAGTCAGTGTTTTGCTGATACTGATGGGCAACGTTCAACAGGCGACCTTCCTGGAAATACGGGGCGAGCAGTTGCACGCCGACCGGCAGGCCATCGACAAAACCTGCAGGCATGGACAAGCCCGGCAGACCGGCGAGGTTGGCGGTGATGGTGTAGACGTCTTCCAGATACGCGGCGACCGGGTCGTTGTTCTTGGCGCCGAGCTTCCAGGCCGGGTTCGGCGTGGTTGGGCCGAGGATGATGTCGACCTCATTGAAGGCGGCCATGAAGTCGTTCTTGATCAGACGACGGATCTTCTGCGCCTTCAGGTAGTAGGCGTCGTAGTAACCGGCCGACAGCGCATAGGCACCGACCATGATCCGGCGCTGCACTTCCGGGCCGAAACCTTCGCCACGGGAACGCTTGTACAGGTCTTCCAGGTTTTTCGGGTCTTCGCAGCGATAGCCGAAACGTACGCCATCGAAGCGCGACAGGTTGGAGGACGCTTCCGCCGGGGCGATCACGTAGTACGCAGGAATCGCGTGCTGCATGTTCGGCAGGCTGATTTCCTTGATCACGGCGCCGAGCTTTTTCAGCTCTTCAACGCTGGCCATGATCAGGTCGGCGATGCGCGGGTCCAGGCCGGCGCTGAAGTATTCCTTCGGCACGCCGATGCGCAGGCCTTGCAGCGAACCGTTGAGGCCGGCGCTGTAATCAGGCACGGGCTCGTCGATGCTGGTGGAGTCCTGCGGGTCGAAACCGGCCATGCCTTGCAGCAGGATCGCGCAGTCTTCGGCGGTACGGGCCAGCGGGCCGCCCTGATCGAGGCTGGATGCGTAGGCGATCATGCCCCAGCGCGAAACACGACCGTACGTCGGTTTCAGGCCGGTTAGGTTGGTCAGCGCAGCGGGCTGACGAATGGAGCCGCCGGTGTCGGTGCCCGTTGCCGCCGGCAACAGACGAGCGGCCACCGCCGCCGCGGAACCGCCGGACGAACCGCCCGGAACATATTCCAGGTTCCACGGGTTTTTCACCGCGCCGTAGTAGCTCGACTCGTTGGCCGACCCCATGGCGAATTCGTCCATGTTGGTCTTGCCCAGAGTCACGGCCCCGGCAGCGGCCAGTTTGGCGACCACGGTGGCGTCGTACGGCGCCTTGAAGTTGTCGAGCATCTTCGAGCCGCAGCTGGTGCGGATGCCCTGGGTGCAGAACAGGTCTTTGTGGGCGATCGGCGCGCCGAGCAGGGCGCCGCTCTCACCGTTGGCCCGACGTGCGTCAGCGGCTTTCGCCTGCTGCAGTGCCAGGTCTTCGGTGAGGCTGATGAAACTGTTGAGCTGCGGGTCGAGCTGGGCGATGCGCGCCAGCAGGACTTTGGTCAGCTCTTCGGAGGAAAACTTTTTATCGGCGAGTCCGCGGGCGATCTCGGCCAGAGTCAATTGATGCATTGCAGGCTCTTTCCCTTTAGTCGATGACTTTCGGAACCAGGTACAGGCCGTTTTCGACCGCTGGTGCGATGGACTGATAGGCCTCGCGATGATTGGTCTCGGTCACGACGTCTGCACGCAGGCGCTGGCTGGCTTCCAGTGGGTGGGCCAGCGGCTCGATACCGTCGGTATTGACCGCTTGCATTTCGTCGACCAGCCCGAGAATGCTGTTCAGGGCCGAAGTGATGTGTGGAAGATCGGCATCATTGAGGCCAAGGCAGGCCAGATGAGCGATTTTTTCCACGTCGGAGCGTTCAAGCGCCATGGGAATCTCCAGTGGAAAACAAAACGGACCGCGTCCGTGTGTTAGATTGTCGGAACACTACCGCATATCTACGGTCTCAAGGCCGCGATTGTGGTGCTTGGTGCACAGAAAAGCAGCCAATTTAACATATTGGCGCCTTGCCCAAAATCCCTGTCGTTGTTAGAGTTTGCCGCACTTTTTTACCCACGCGTTGCCTAGGGTCCCTTTCCCATGTTCAAGAAACTGCGTGGCATGTTTTCCAGCGATCTTTCCATTGACCTGGGCACTGCCAACACCCTTATTTACGTGCGCGAGCGCGGTATCGTCCTGAATGAGCCATCGGTTGTGGCTATTCGGACACACGGTAACCAGAAAAGTGTCGTTGCTGTCGGCACCGAGGCCAAGCGCATGCTCGGTCGTACGCCGGGCAATATTGCAGCCATTCGTCCGATGAAGGACGGCGTGATCGCCGACTTCAGCGTTTGCGAAAAAATGCTGCAGTACTTTATCAACAAGGTTCACGAAAACAGCTTTTTGCAGCCTAGCCCTCGTGTGCTGATCTGCGTTCCATGCAAATCCACCCAGGTTGAGCGTCGTGCCATCCGTGAGTCGGCCCTCGGTGCCGGCGCCCGTGAAGTGTTCCTGATTGAAGAGCCAATGGCTGCTGCGATCGGTGCCGGCCTGCCGGTTGAAGAAGCTCGCGGTTCGATGGTTGTCGATATCGGTGGCGGTACCACTGAAATCGCGCTGATCTCCCTCAACGGTGTGGTCTATGCCGAATCCGTACGGGTTGGCGGCGACCGCTTCGACGAAGCGATCATCACCTACGTGCGTCGCAACTACGGCAGCCTGATCGGCGAATCCACCGCCGAGCGCATCAAACAGGAAATCGGTACGGCCTACCCGGGCGGCGAAGTTCGTGAAGTCGACGTTCGTGGCCGTAACCTGGCCGAAGGCGTTCCACGCGCATTCACCCTGAACTCCAACGAAGTGCTGGAAGCTCTGCAAGAGTCGCTGGCCACTATCGTTCAGGCAGTGAAAAGTGCGCTGGAGCAATCGCCTCCGGAACTGGCTTCCGATATCGCCGAGCGTGGTCTGGTACTGACCGGTGGTGGCGCTTTGCTGCGCGACCTCGACAAGTTGCTGGCCCAGGAAACCGGTCTGCCGGTGATCGTCGCCGAAGACCCGCTGACCTGCGTTGCTCGCGGCGGTGGCCGTGCATTGGAAATGATGGATAAACACACCATGGACCTGCTGTCGAGCGAGTGATCTCGCCCGATGCATCTATGCTGGTGAGCCCGCAGGCAGCACTTTGCAGTGCTGCCTGTTGGCGTTTATCTTCTGTCAGTCTGCATCCAGGCCGGTTTGATGCCGTATGAATAAAGAGAACATTTGCCTGGGAGGAGCGGCTTATTAAACCGCTTTTCACCAAAGGCCCCTCACTGGGCGTGCGCTTGTTGGTGCTGGTCGTGCTATCGGTCGCGCTGATGGTGGTCGATGCCCGCTTCACACTGCTCAAGCCAGTGCGTAGCCAAATGTCGCTGGTGCTGATGCAGTCTTACTGGATCACCGACCTGCCACAGCGGCTATGGCAAGGTGTGGCCAGCCAATTCGGCAGCCGGACCGAGCTGGTCGCCGAAAACGAAAAACTCAAAACCGAAAACCTGCTGTTGCAGGGCCGCATGCAAAAGCTTGCCGCCCTCACCGAGCAGAACGTTCGGCTGCGCGAGTTGCTCAACTCTTCCGCGCTGGTCAACGAGAAGGTCGAAGTGGCCGAGTTGATCGGCATGGACCCCAACCCCTTTACCCATCGCATCATCATCAATAAAGGTGAGCGCGACGGTGTGATCCTCGGTCAGCCGGTGCTCGATGCCCGTGGCCTGATGGGGCAGGTGGTCGAGTTGATGCCGTACACCTCTCGGGTACTGTTGCTGACCGACACCACCCACAGCATTCCGGTGCAGGTGAACCGTAACGGTCTGCGTGCGATTGCCAGCGGCACCGGCAACCCGGAACGCCTTGAGCTGCGTCATGTGGCCGATACCGCCGATATTAAGGAAGGCGATCTGCTGGTCAGCTCCGGCCTCGGTCAGCGTTTCCCGGCGGGTTACCCGGTAGCGACGGTCAAGGAAGTGATCCACGATTCCGGTCAACCGTTTGCCATTGTGCGTGCGGTGCCGACTGCCGCGCTGAACCGCAGTCGTTATTTGCTGTTGGTGTTCAGTGATGGTCGCACAGCCGAGGAGCGCGCCAACGAAGCCGCCCAAGCTCAAGAGGCTCTGGACCGGCAAGGTGGCGGGCCGATCATTCCTGCAACCGTGCCGAAACCGGCCGCGTCGGTGGTACCGGCTGCCGCTGCAACTCCGGCTGCCGCACCTGCCGCACCTGCCGCCGCGACCCCAGTCAAACCTGCCGCGTCCCATCCTGCTGCCGCCAAGCCACCCGCGACGGCGACGGCCGCCAAACCCAAACCCGCGGCCGTGAAGCCTGCTGCCAAACCGCCTGTCGCCGCGCCGGCCACTACTGGGGGAACAGAATAATGGGCGGTGCAACTTCCTCCCGAAACGGCTGGATGGTCTGGCTGACGTTCGCCATCGGCATGTTGCTCAGCGTTTCACCGCTGCCGCAATTCATGGAAATCCTGCGTCCTTTGTGGCTGGCCTTGCTGTTGGCCTTCTGGGCGTTGGCCATGCCGCAGAAAGTCGGCATGGTGACGGCCTGGTGCCTGGGGTTGGCCGAAGACGTGCTGTATGGCACGTTGCTGGGCCAGAACGCATTGATCCTCACGCTCATTACATTCCTGGTGCTGTCGCTGCAACAGCGCCTGCGCATGTTCCCGATGTGGCAGCAGAGCCTGGTGATCCTGGTGATCTTCGGCCTCGCCCAACTGGTTCAGTTGTGGCTGAGCGCCCTGACCGGTAATCGTCAGCCGACCCTGGCGCTGGTGTTGCCAGCGCTGGTCAGTGCGTTGCTCTGGCCTTGGATCAGCTTCGGTTTGCGCGGTTTGCGTCGACACTACAAAATCAATTAATTCGGTCAGGCATGTGCTCGCACCCGGTGCCCTGTCTCGCCAAAAAGGAACAGTATTCGTGAGACAGGGCACTAGACAGGGAGATGTCTTGATGAAACAGCTGTACCTCGCCTCAGGCTCGCCGCGTCGGCGTGAACTGCTCGCTCAGATCGGTGTGCCGTTCACCACCATCAGCGCGGACATCGACGAAACCCCTTTCCCTGAAGAATCCCCATCGGCCTATGTCGAGCGTCTGGCGCGCGGCAAGGCCGAGGTCGGGCGCGGGGCGATCGTGTCCGACGCGGATTTCTGCGTGCTGGGCGCCGACACTGCCGTGGTGCTGGACGGGAAAATTCTCGGCAAACCGGTGGATGAAGCCGAAGCGTGCGCCATGCTTATGCTGTTGTCCGGGTGTGAGCATGAAGTGCTGACGGCGATTGCGGTGCACGATGGTGAACGTTGCGAGTCTCTGGTGGTGCGCAGTCTGGTGCGTTTTCGCACCATCGGCCGCGATGAAGCGGCGGCCTATTGGGCCAGCGGCGAACCCCGGGACAAGGCGGGCGGCTACGGGATTCAAGGGCTGGGCGCGGTGTTCGTTACCGGGCTCAATGGCAGTTACTCGGCGGTGGTCGGTTTGCCGCTGTGCGAAACCGCAGAACTGCTCGGCCATTTCGGCATACCCTGTTGGCAAACCCTTAACGCGCACTGAGCGTCGTACTGACAAGATGCGGCCATTATCGTGAACATGCCTGAACGAGACCCTGCCATGAGTGAAGAGATCCTGATCAACATCACGCCGATGGAATCACGCGTGGCGGTGGTCGAAAACGGTGTTCTGCAAGAGGTCCATGTCGAACGCACGCAAAAACGCGGGATCGTCGGCAACATCTACAAAGGCAAGGTCGTTCGGGTATTGCCGGGCATGCAGGCCGCCTTCGTCGATATCGGGCTAGACCGCGCCGCATTCATTCACGCCTCGGAAATTTCCCTGCGCGAAGGCCCGGCGGTGGAGAGCATCAGCTCGCTGGTTCACGAAGGCCAAAGCCTGGTGGTGCAAGTCACCAAGGACCCGATCGGCTCCAAAGGCGCACGCCTGACCACGCAACTGTCGATCCCGTCGCGCTATCTGGTGTACATGCCGCGCACTGCCCACGTCGGTATTTCCCTGAAGATCGAAGACGAAGCCGAGCGCGAACGCCTCAAGCAAGTGGTCACCGACTGCGTGGAGAAAGAAGGTATCAAGGAAGCCGGCGGTTTCATTCTGCGTACCGCTGCCGAAGGGGCCGGAGCCGATGAAATCCTCATGGATATCCGCTACCTGCGCAGGCTTTGGGACCAGATCAACGCCCAGATCAAAACCATCAGCGCACCGAGTGTGATCTACGAAGACCTCGGCCTGGCGTTGCGCACCTTGCGCGACCTGGTGAGCCCGAAGATCGAAAAGATCCGCATCGACTCCCGGGAAACCTTCCAGAAAACCACACAGTTCGTCGCCGAACTGATGCCGGAAATCGCTGACCGTCTGGAGCATTATCCGGGCGAGCGGCCGATTTTCGACCTGTATGGCGTCGAAGACGAAATCCAGAAAGCCCTGGAGCGCAAAGTGCCGCTCAAGTCCGGCGGCTATCTGGTGGTCGACCCGGCGGAAGCCATGAGCACCATCGACGTCAACACCGGAGCCTTCGTCGGTCATCGCAATCTCGAAGAAACCATCTTCAAGACCAACCTCGAAGCCGCCACCGCCATTGCCCGTCAACTGCGTCTGCGCAACCTGGGCGGGATCATCATCATCGACTTCATCGACATGGAAGATGAAGAGCATCAGCGTCAGGTGTTGCGCACCCTCGAGAAGCAACTGGAGCGCGATCACGCCAAGACCAACATCATCGGCATCACCGAGCTGGGCCTGGTGCAGATGACCCGCAAGCGCACCCGCGAAAGTCTCGAGCAAGTGCTGTGCGAACCGTGCAGCAGCTGCCAGGGGCGCGGCAAGCTCAAGACCCCGGAAACCGTCTGCTACGAGATCTTCCGCGAAATCCTGCGTGAGGCCCGTGCCTATCAGGCCGAAGGCTATCGCGTGCTGGCGAACCAGAAAGTGGTCGACCGCTTGCTCGATGAAGAGTCGGGCAATGTCGCTGAGCTCGAAGGGTTTATCGGGCGCACCATTCGGTTTCAGGTAGAAACCATGTATTCCCAGGAACAATACGACGTGGTGCTGCTCTGAAGCGTTGTATTTCAATTCCACTAGAACGGCTGGCCTCAGCTTTTTGCAGTATTTTTGCCATGGGAGCCAACTGACATGGACCGTCTGACACGCATTTTGGCCGCACTGACCCGCTGGGGTCTGGGCCTGTGTGCGTTGGTTTTGGTGTTGATGGCGCTGTTTGTCAGCCTCGGTCGGGAGCTGACACCGCTGGTGGCCGAATACCGTGCCGATGTCGAAACCAAAGCCAGCACCGCCGTGGGCATGCCGCTGCACATCGGCGAACTGGAGGGCAACTGGAGTGGCCTCGCCCCGGTTCTGCTGGCTCATGACGTGATGGTTGGCGAAGGCTCCAATGCCTTGCGCCTGGACCAGGTGCGCGCGGTGCCGGATCTGTGGGCCAGCCTGCTGGCGCGCGAAATACGCATCGCACATCTGGAGCTCAACGGCTTGAAGATCAGCCTCAAGGAAGGCGAGGACGGTCATTGGGCGCTGGAAGGATTGCCGGTGCGGCAGGATCAGCCGCTGGACCCGGAGCAGTTGTTCAATAGTATGCAGATGGTCCAGCAATTGTCGGTGCTCGACAGTCAGGTGACCTTGCAGCCACTGGATCAGCCGCCGCTGACCCTGACCTACGTTGGCCTCAATCTGAGAACCGGTGTGTCGCGTCAGCGCCTCGACGCCCGTTTGACCCTGCCCGATGGCCAGCCGGTTGCGATGAGCCTGCGTACCCGTATCCGCGCCAGCCAGTGGCAGGACGGCGAGGTTGAGGCTTACTTGAGCCTGCCGCAAAGCGATTGGTCGAAATGGTTGCCCGAGCGTCTGACCCAACAATGGAATTTCTCCGAGATCAAGGCCGGTGGCGAGCTCTGGGTGAACTGGAGCGAGGGCGCCCTGCAAAGCGCCGCGATCCGTTTGAACGCACCGCAACTCAAGGGCGCCTACGCCGAGCGCAAGCCAATCCAGATCAACAATCTGGCGCTTAACGGCTATTTCCAGCGCAGCTCCACGGGTGTGCTGGTGACCCTGGATTCCCTGGCGATGAGCCTGGGTGAAACTCGCTGGGAATCGAAACTGCAATTTCAACAAACCGCGGCGACCGACGAGACGCCAGAGCTTTTGCATCTGCAAGCCGACCGCATCGACCTCACGCCGCTCACCCCGTTACTGAACGCTTTGGGGCCGCTTCCGGAAGGTGTCGCTACGGCCGTCGAGCGGCTCAAGGTCACCGGGGTATTGCGCAACGTGCTGATCGACTTGCGCCCCGCGGCTACCGATGACAGCAAGTTCAGCTTTGCCGCCAATCTGGAGCGGGTCGGCTTCGACGCCTATCACGGCGCACCGGCGGCGCGAAACGTCAGTGGCAGCATCAGCGGCGATCTCGGGCAGGGTGAGTTGCGCATGGACAGCAAGGATTTCTCCCTGCACCTGGACCCGATTTTCGCCAAGCCATGGCAGTACATTCAGGCCAATGCGCGGTTGAACTGGAAGCTCGATAAAGAAGGTTTCACCCTGATCGCGCCGTACCTGAAGGTGCTGGGCGAAGAGGGCAAGATTGCCGGCGACTTCCTGATTCGCCTGCATTTCGATCACACCCAGGAAGACTACATGGACCTGCGGGTCGGCCTGGTCGACGGCGACGGTCGCTACACCGCCAAGTACCTGCCGGCCGTGTTGAGCCCGGCGCTGGACGAGTGGCTGCGTACGGCGATTCTCAAAGGTGCGGTGGATGAAGGTTTCTTCCAGTACCAGGGATCGCTGAACCATGGCGCCCCGGAAACGGCTCGCAGCATCAGCCTGTTTTTCAAGGTTCACGATGCCGAGCTGGCGTTTCAGCCGGGTTGGCCGCATGTCAGCAAGGTCAGCGGCGATGTATTCATTGAAGACAGCGGTGTGCGGATTCTCGCGAACAAGGGGCGATTGCTCGACACCCAGGTCAACGACGTCTACGTCAATATTCCCCATGTGCCTGCCGGACAGAATCCTCACCTGTTCCTCGATGGCGCGTTCGCCGGCGGGTTGGGCGATGGCCTGAAGATTCTGCAGGAAGCACCGATCGGCACCGCCGATACGTTCGCCGGCTGGGAGGGCGAGGGCGATCTGCAAGGCAAACTCAACCTGGATGTACCGCTGGTCAAAGGTGAGCAACCGAAAATCCTCGTCGACTTCAAGACCGACAAGGCCCGCTTGAAACTTCGCGAGCCCATCCTGGAACTGACACAACTCAAGGGCGACTTCCGCTTCGACAGCGCCAAGGGGTTGAGCGGACAGAAGATCACCGCGCGAGCGTTCGACAAGCCCGTGACCGCGCAGATTTTTGCCGATGGCAGTGCGGGCAAGCTCAACACTCGGGTCACCGCAGCGGGTCAGGTCGAGGTCAAGAAACTCACCGAGTGGCTGAACGTCACTCAGCCGCTACCGGTGTCTGGTGTGGTCCCTTATCAGCTGCAACTGAACCTTGATGGCGCCGACAGCCAATTGATAGTCAGCTCCGATCTCAAAGGCGTGGCGGTGGATTTGCCGGCGCCGTTCGGCGTGGCGGCGGATGTCGGCCGCGACACCGTGTTCCGCATGACCCTGCAAGGACCGGAGCGGCGTTACTGGGTCAACTACGGTGAGCTGGCGAACTTCACGTTTGCGGCCCCGACTGGCAACTTCGTCGACGGTCGCGGTGAGTTGTTTCTCGGCGGTGGTGATGCTGTGCTGCCCGGCAACAAAGGCCTGCGCATACGCGGTGTACTGTCCGAGCTGGATGTGTCTCCCTGGCAGGATCTTGTCAGCAAGTATGCTGGCCAGGATCCAGGCGGCAGCGCCAAGCAATTGCTCAGCGGCGCGGATTTCAAGGTTGGCAAGCTCAGCGGTTTCGGCACCACCCTTGATGAGGCGTCGGTGCAGTTGACGCGCAAGCCGGCCGCCTGGGCGCTGCAACTCGACAGTCAGCAGGCCAAGGGTACCGTCGGTATTCCCGATGCCAAAGCCACACCGATTGCGGTCAATCTGCAGTACGTACGTTTGCCGGCCCCAGACCCGACGGTGCTGGCCGACGAGAATTCGCCGGATCCGCTGGCCACCGTGGACCCGACGAAAATCCCGGCGCTGGATATCACCATCAATCAACTGTTCCAGGGCCAGGACCTGGTGGGCGCCTGGCTATTGAAAGTTCGCCCGACCGGCAAGGGCATCGCCCTCAACTCCCTGGATATGGGCCTCAAGGGCATCTTCCTGCAGGGCAGCGGCGGTTGGGAAGGCGCGCCCGGCAATTCCAGCAGTTGGTACAAGGGCCGGGTCAGCGGCAAGAACCTCGCCGACGTGCTCAAGGGCTGGGGCTTTGCGCCGAGCGTCACCAGTGAAGAGTTTCACATGGATGTCGACGGTCGCTGGCCTGGCTCACCGGCGTGGCTGGCCACCAAGCGCTTCTCCGGCAGCCTCGATGCGTCGCTCAATAAAGGTCAGTTTGTTGAAGTCGAGGGCAGCGCCCAGGCTCTACGGGTATTTGGCCTGCTCAACTTCAACTCCATTGGCCGCCGCTTGCGCCTGGACTTTTCCGACCTGTTCGGCAAAGGCTTGAGCTATGACCGGGTTAAAGGTTTGCTGGTCGCGAGTAACGGGGTCTACGTGACCCGTGAGCCGATCCGGCTGACCGGCCCGTCGAGCAATGTGGAGCTCAACGGCACTCTGGACCTGGTGGCTGATCAGGTCGATGCCAAGTTGCTGGTGACTTTGCCGGTTACCAACAATCTGCCAATTGCCGCGCTGATCGTCGGTGCTCCGGCCGTCGGCGGGGCGCTGTTCCTGATCGATAAGCTGATCGGTGACCGCGTGGCGCGCTTTGCCAGCGTCAGATACACGGTCAAAGGTCCGTGGAAAGAGCCGAAAATCACCTTCGACAAGCCTTTTTGAAAAGCCACTTTCCAAGTCTATGGAGTAGCATGGCCGTAAGTCCCCTGCAGGAGCTGCCGCAGGCGGCTCCTACAGGTATGTGTTGATTCCAGATAAGGAAATGGCCATGTCTGTAGCAGTCATTCAAATGGTCAGCCAGAGCGACGTGCTGGCCAACCTGTCCCAGGCCCGTCGTCTGCTTGAGCAGGCGGCGTCCGGTGGCGCGCGGCTTGCCGTGCTGCCGGAAAACTTCGCTGCCATGGGCCGTCGCGACATTGCCGACATTGGCCGCGCCGAAGCGCTGGGCGAAGGCCCGATCCTGCCGTGGTTGAAACAGACCGCCCGCGACCTCAAGTTATGGATAGTGGCCGGCACGTTGCCGTTGCCGCCGGCGGATGAACCGATGGCCAAAGCGCATGCGTGCTCGTTGCTGGTGGATGACCAGGGCGAGACCGTGGCGCGGTACGACAAGCTGCACCTGTTCGACGTGGACGTGGCGGACAATCGCGGGCGTTATCGCGAATCCGATGACTATGCTTATGGCAGTGGCGTGGTGGTTGCCGATACGCCGGTCGGTCGAGTCGGCCTGACGGTGTGTTACGACTTGCGCTTCCCGGAGCTGTACAGCGAATTGCGTGCTGCCGGCGCGGAATTGATTACCGCCCCGTCGGCCTTTACCGCGGTGACCGGCGCGGCCCATTGGGACGTGCTGATTCGCGCGCGGGCCATCGAGACTCAATGTTACGTGCTCGCGGCCGCCCAGGGTGGCACTCATCCGGGACCGCGAGAAACCTTTGGTCATGCCGCGATAATCGATCCATGGGGGCGCGTGCTGGCACAACAGGATCAGGGCGAGGCCGTGCTGCTGGCCGAACGCGACAGCCGCGAACAGGCGGCCATCAGGGCGCGGATGCCGGTGTCCACTCACCGGCGCTTTTTCTCGCAGGGCGCTCAGCGACCTGCATCAGAACGACGAATTTAAGGCGTAAAGCATATGAGCGAGTTGTTGTCCTCTGTCAGTGAACACCTCCTGGCGCCCGGCGGCGTAACGATCGAGAGCCTGCAGGGTGTGCTCGGCGATCTGGCCGGCCCGGGCATCGATGCCGCCGACCTGTATTTCCAGGGGCAGATTTCCGAGTCCTGGGCGCTGGAAGACGGGATCGTCAAGGAAGGCAGCTTCAACCTCGACCAGGGTGTCGGCGTGCGTGCGCAATCGGGTGAAAAAACCGGTTTCGCCTACAGCAATGCGATCACCCTCGAAGCGCTGGGCGCAGCGGCCCGTGCGGCCCGTTCGATCTCCCGGGCCGGGCAGAATGGCACCGTGCAGGCGTTCACTACCCAGGATGTCGCTCAGTTGTACGGGCCGGACAACCCGCTGGAAGTAATGACCCGCGCCGAGAAAGTCGAGCTGCTCAAGCGCATCGACGTGGCGACCCGCGCCCTCGACCCGCGTATTCAGCAAGTCACCGTGAGCATGGCCGGGGTCTGGGAGCGGATTCTGATCGCCTCCACCGATGGCGGCCTGGCGGCAGATGTGCGGCCGCTGGTGCGTTTCAACGTCAGCGTGATCGTCGAGCAGAACGGTCGTCGTGAGCGCGGCGGCCATGGCGGTGGCGGTCGTACCGACTACCGCTATTTCCTCAGCGAAGACCGCGCCATGGGTTATGCCCGTGAAGCGTTGCGTCAGGCACTGGTGAATCTGGAAGCCATCCCGGCGCCGGCCGGTACGTTGCCGGTGGTGTTGGGTTCGGGTTGGTCCGGCGTGTTGCTGCACGAAGCCGTCGGTCACGGTCTGGAAGGCGATTTCAACCGCAAGGGCAGTTCGGCCTACAGCGGGCGCATGGGCGAGATGGTTGCATCGAAGCTTTGCACCATCGTCGATGACGGCACCCTCGCCGGCCGCCGAGGTTCACTGAGCGTCGACGACGAAGGCACGCCGACCGAGTGCACCACGCTGATCGAAAACGGCGTGCTCAAAGGTTACATGCAGGACAAGCTCAACGCGCGCCTGATGGGCGTGGCCCGCACCGGCAACGGTCGTCGTGAATCCTACGCGCACCTGCCGATGCCGCGCATGACCAACACTTACATGCTCGGTGGCGAAAGCGACCCGGCGGAAATCATCGCCTCGGTGAAAAAAGGCATCTACTGCGCCAACCTCGGCGGCGGTCAGGTGGACATCACCAGTGGCAAGTTCGTGTTCTCCACCAGCGAGGCGTACCTGATCGAAGACGGCAAGATTACTGCACCGGTCAAAGGCGCGACGTTGATCGGCAACGGGCCGGAAGCCATGAGCCGGGTGTCGATGGTTGGTAATGATCTGGCGCTGGACAGCGGTGTGGGAACGTGTGGCAAGGATGGGCAGTCGGTGCCGGTGGGTGTCGGCCAGCCAACGCTGAAAATCGATGCGATCACCGTGGGTGGCACAGGATCGTAAGGGGCTCTTGAAAGCGTGAAGCTTCGGGTGAGTTGCGAGGCAACTCACCCGATTCGGGACTTAACGCAAACCGCGTTGAGTCTCGTCCAGCTCACGGATGTACTTGAAGATTTTACGGCTCGAAGCCGGTGGCTTGTTGGTCGCCAGTTCGTGCTGGGCCTGACGGATCAGGGAGCGCAATTGTTGACGATCGGCCTCCGGGTAATCGACGACGAACTTCTCCAGGACGGCGTCGTCGCCTGCGATCAAGCGATCGCGCCAGCGTTCCAGGCCGTGGAAACGTTCGTTGTACTGCCGGGTGGAGGCATCGAGTTGATCGAGCAGGGTGAGAATGGCGCCAGTGTCCTGATCGCGCATCAGCTTGCCGATAAACTGAAGGTGCCGTTTACGCGCGATGTTCGCGGTGTGCTTGGGCGCATCGGCCAGAGCCCGGCGCAAAGCGTCGGTCAACGGCAGTTTTGCCAGCAGGTCAGGCTTGAGTGTTGTAAGGCGCTCGCCGAGGTCAACCAGAGCATGCAGCTCGCGTTTGACCTGGGATTTGCTTTTTTCTCCCGTATCGAGGGAGTCGTCGTAAGAATCAACCATGGTGGCCGTCCGCAAAGAAACGCCGCCATGATAACCAGTCGGGGGCCGCTTGTCCGGCCCGGTCGCTCGATGACCGTTACCGAAAGCAGAATTTGAGTGGAGAACAGCATGAGTGCAGTTGAAAGCGTCGGCCCACAAGCGTTGCCGGCACTGCAAGAGCAAGTCGAGCAGATCATTGCTGAAGCCAAGCGCCAAGGCGCCAGTGCCTGTGAAGTGGCGGTGTCGCTGGAGCAGGGCCTGTCGACCACGGTGCGTCAGCGGGAAGTCGAAACCGTTGAGTTCAACCGCGACCAGGGCTTTGGCATCACCTTGTATGTAGGGCAGCGCAAAGGCTCGGCCAGCACCTCGGCCAGCGGTTCGGAAGCGATTCGCGAAACCGTCGCTGCTGCGCTGGCGATTGCCAAGCACACGTCCGAAGACGAAGCCGCAGGCTTGGCGGATGCCGCGCTGATGGCCAAGGAACTGCAGGATTTCGACCTGTTCCACCAATGGAGTATCACACCGGAGCGAGCCATCGAGCAGGCCCTGGCCTGTGAAGCGGCGGCGTTTGCCGCCGACAGTCGGATCAAGAACGCCGACGGCACCACCCTCAGCACTCATCAGGGTTGCCGTGTGTACGGCAACAGCCACGGTTTTATCGGCGGTTACGCCTCGACCCGTCACAGCCTCAGCTGCGTGATGATCGCCGAAGCCGATGGCCAGATGCAGCGTGATTACTGGTACGACGTGAACCGGCAGGGCAATTTGTTGGCCAGCCCGGAGAGCATCGGCCAGCGTGCCGCGCAACGGGCGGCGAGCCGCTTGGGCGCACGCCCGGTACCGACCTGCGAAGTGCCGGTGCTGTTTTCTGCGGAACTGGCTGGCGGTTTGTTCGGCAGTTTCCTCTCGGCGATTTCCGGCGGCAGTCTGTATCGCAAGTCTTCGTTCCTCGAAGGCACGCTGGGGCAGAAACTGTTCCCGGAATGGCTGACCATCGATGAACGTCCGCACTTGATGCGCGCTTTGGGCAGCTCTGCCTTCGACGGCGATGGCCTGGCGACCTACGCCAAGCCGTTCGTGGAAAACGGCGAGCTGGTGTCCTACGTGCTTGGCACCTATTCCGGCCGCAAGCTGGGCATGCCGAGCACCGCGAATGCCGGCGGCGTGCACAACCTGTTCGTCACCCATGGCGATGAAGATCAGGCGGCCCTGTTGCGCCGCATGGGTCGTGGCCTGCTGGTCACTGAATTGATGGGGCAGGGCCTGAACATGGTCACCGGCGATTACTCCCGTGGCGCAGCGGGTTTCTGGGTCGAGAACGGCGAAATCCAGTTCGCGGTCCAGGAAGTGACTATTGCCGGCAACATGCGCGACATGTTCAAGCAGATCATTGCGGTCGGTAATGACCTGGAATTGCGCAGCAACATTCGCACAGGTTCGGTGTTGATCGAGCGGATGACGGTGGCAGGTAGTTAAGCTGCGGTTGCTGCACAAAAAAAGCGCCACCCGATCGGGTGGCGCTTTTTTTTTGGATCAAAATATCGCAGCTTCGTCAGTGCCTACGCATCTGTGGGCGCAACCGAAAGCCGAAATCCATTGATCTTTATTCGCCTTCGTCGAAGAAGTTGTTGATCAGCGCCACCAGTGCATCCATAGCTTCCTGCTCTTGTTCACCTTCGGTTTTCAGGTGGATTTTGGTGCCCTTGCCGGCCGCGAGCATCATCATGGCCATGATGCTTTTGCCATCGACCATCGTTTCCGGTGTACGGCCAGCTCTGATCTGGCAAGGGAACTGCCCGGCGACGCCAACGAATTTTGCAGACGCGCGGGCATGCAGGCCCAGCTTGTTGATGATTTCGATTTCCAGAGCAGGCATCGCGATGTGAATCCTTTAGCTGAGGTCGCGGTGGCGAACCTGGACGTTCTTCAGGGATTGTTGCAGGACCTGGCCCAGACGTTCGGTCAGGTAGACAGAGCGGTGATGCCCGCCGGTGCAGCCAATGGCAATGGTGACATAGGCGCGGTTGCTGGCGGCAAAGCGGGGCAGCCACTTGAGCAGGTAGGAGGAAATGTCCTGGAACATCTCTTCGACATCCGGCTGCGCCGCCAGGTAGTCGGCCACCGGTTGATCGAGCCCGGACTGTGCCCGCAGCTCCGGTTTCCAGTAAGGGTTAGGCAGGCAGCGCACGTCGAACACCAGATCGGCGTCCACCGGCATGCCACGCTTGAACCCGAAAGACTCCACCAGAAACGCAGTACCGGGCTCCGGCTGATTCAGCAGGCGCAGCTTGATGGTATCGCGCAGCTGATACAGGTTCAGATTGGTGGTGTTGACCTTGAGGTCGGCCAGATCGGCGATCGGCCCCAGTAAATTGGTTTCGTCCTCTATCGCCTCCGCCAGCGAGCGATTGGCACTGCTCAGCGGGTGACGGCGGCGGGTTTCCGAAAATCGTTTGAGCAGGGTCTCTTCATCGGCGTCCAGATACAGCACATCGCACTGGATATGCCGGCTGCGGACTTCTTCCAGCAATTCGGGAAACCGTGACAGGTGGCTCGGCAAGTTGCGTGCATCGATGGACACGGCCACCAGAGGTTGTGCCAGTTCGGTGTGAATCAGTGCGCGTTCGGCCAGTTCCGGCAACAGACCGGCCGGCAGGTTGTCGATGCAGTAGTAGCCGTTGTCCTCGAGAACATCGAGGGCAGTGCTTTTACCTGAGCCGGAGCGGCCGCTGACGATGATCAGGCGCATGATTAGTGACCGTTTTGCTCGTCCAGGACAACCTGATACAAGGCTTCGTTGCTCGGGGCGCTGCGCAGTTTTTCACGCACTTCCTTGCGATCAAGCATGCTGGCGATCTGGCGCAGCAACTCCAGGTGCGCATCGGTGGCGGCTTCGGGGACCAGCAGTACAAACAGCAGGTCAACCGGGGCACCGTCGATGGCGTCGAAATCGATGGGTGCATCCAGGTGCATCAAGGCACTGATGGGCGATCCGCAGCCCTTGAGACGGCAGTGGGGGATGGCGATACCGTTGCCAAAGCCGGTGGAACCGAGTTTTTCACGGGCGACCAGACTCTCGAAGACATCCTGCATGGCCAGATCCGGCACTTCGCGATGGATGAGGTTGGCAATTTGCTCGAGGGCTTTCTTTTTACTGCCGCCCGGCACGTTCACCAGGGAACGGCCGGGGGTCAGGATGCTTTCAAGTCGGATCATGGGTTGGGAGTGTTAACGACCGGTCGCGCCCTGGAGGAGGCTCTGGGTCTTTTCCTTATGCTTTTTGAGTTGTTTATCCAGCTTGTCGGTCAGTGCGTCGATCGCTGCGTACATATCGGTATGTTCCGCGTTAGCGACCACCTCATTGCCGGGAATATGCAGCGTGGCTTCGATTTTCTGCTTGAGCTTCTCGACCGTCATCGTGACCTGCACGTTGGTGATCTTGTCGAAATGCCTCTCTAATCGTTCGAGTTTTTCGCCGATGTAGGTGCGAAGAGGTTCGGTCACTTCCAGTTGGTGTCCACTGATGTTGACTTGCATACAGCTTCTCCTTCGTTGCCAGTGCATAAAGCGGTAGATCCGATGATCTACCACTGGAACGCTGTGGCGTGGCTCTACATCAACCGCTTGCGTTCGCTCGAAGGCGCGATTCCCAGGGATTCGCGGTACTTGGCGACGGTGCGGCGAGCCACCTGAATGCCTTGTGCCTCCAGTAAACCAGCGATCTTGCTGTCACTCAACGGCTTTTTCTGATTTTCCGCGGCAACCAGTTTTTTGATGATCGCGCGGATCGCCGTAGACGAGCATTCACCGCCTTCGGAGGTGCTGACGTGGCTGGAAAAAAAGTATTTCAGTTCATAGATGCCCCGTGGGGTATGCATGAATTTTTGCGTGGTCACCCGTGAAATCGTCGATTCGTGCATGCCCACCGCTTCGGCGATGTCATGCAGCACCAGTGGTTTCATGGCCTCGTCGCCGTACTCCAGGAAGCCGCGTTGATGCTCGACGATCTGGGTGGCCACTTTCATCAGGGTTTCGTTGCGGCTTTGCAGGCTCTTGATGAACCAGCGAGCCTCCTGCAACTGATTACGCATGAAGGTGTTGTCAGCGCTGGTATCGGCGCGGCGTACGAAGCCGGCGTATTGGGCGTTGACCCGCAGGCGCGGCACCGACTCCTGGTTCAGTTCCACCAGCCAGCGCTCGTTGTCCTTGCGCACGATCACGTCGGGAACGACGTATTCGGCTTCGGTGGACTCGATTTGCGAACCCGGGCGCGGGTTGAGGCTCTGGACCAGTTCGATCACCTGGCGCAGTTCATCTTCCTTGAGCTTCATGCGGCGCATCAGCTGGCTGTAGTCGCGGCTGCCGAGCAGGTCGATGTAATCGGTGACCAGGCGCTTGGCCTCGGTCAGCCAAGGGGTCTTGGCGGGCAGTTGGCGCAGTTGCAGCAGCAGGCATTCACCGAGGTTGCGGGCGCCGATACCGGCGGGCTCGAATTGCTGGATGCGGTGCAGGACGGCTTCGATTTCGTCCAGTTCGATGTCCAGTTCCGGATCGAAGGCCTCGAGGATTTCCTCGAGGGTTTCGTCCAGATAGCCCTGATTGTTGATGCAGTCGATCAGGGTCACGGCGATCAGGCGATCGGTGTCGGACATCGGTGCCAGGTTCAGTTGCCAGAGCAAATGGCTTTGCAGGCTTTCACCGGCCGAAGTACGGGTGGTGAAATCCCACTCGTCGTCATCGTTGCTCGGCAGGCTGCTGGCGCTGGTCTGGTAGACGTCTTCCCAGGCGGTATCGACAGGCAATTCGTTGGGAATGCGCTCGTTCCAGTCGCCTTCCTCAAGGTTATCCACCGTCGGGGCGGTTTCCTGGTAGGAGGGTTCCTGAATGTCGGTGTTGGGTTGCTGTTCGGCTTTGTCGGCCAAGGGGTCTGCGTTATCGAAGTCGTCGCCTTCTTCCTGGCGTTCGAGCATCGGATTGGACTCCAGGGCCTCCTGGATTTCCTGTTGCAGGTCCAGGGTCGACAATTGGAGCAGGCGGATGGCCTGTTGCAGCTGCGGTGTCATCGTCAGCTGCTGGCCCATTCTCAAGACTAGCGATGGTTTCATGGCAGGGGCTTAACACCTTATTCGCCGGCGCACATGCGCCATCCACTACAGGGCGCCGAAGCGCCAAACATAAGCAAATTATATGCCTGAAACTGAAGTGTTTGCCTAGAGCGCTGTAACAATAAAAAACTATTGATTTTTTATTGATATGAGCACCAAGGCGACTGGCCAGGCACCTCAGCGCTTACAGGCGGAACTCATGGCCCAGATACACTTCCTTGACCAGTTCGTTGGCCAGGATGGTGGCGGAGTCGCCTTCAGCGATCAGCTGGCCATCGTTGACGATGTAGGCGGTTTCGCAGATGTCCAGGGTTTCACGGACGTTGTGGTCAGTGATCAGCACGCCAATGCCTTTGGCCTTGAGGTGGTGGATGATCTGCTTGATGTCGCCCACCGAGATCGGGTCCACGCCGGCGAAGGGTTCGTCGAGGAGGATGAATTTCGGGTTGGTGGCCAGTGCCCGGGCGATTTCCACCCGACGGCGTTCACCACCGGACAGGCTCATGCCAAGGCTGTCACGAATGTGGTGGATGTGAAATTCCTGCAGCAGGCTTTCCAGCTCTTTGCGGCGACCGGCCTTGTCGAGCTCCTTGCGGGTCTCGAGGATGGCCATGATATTGTCGGTCACCGACAGCTTGCGGAAGATCGACGCTTCTTGCGGAAGATAGCCGATACCGGCCTTCGCGCGACCGTGCATTGGCTGGTGGCTGACGTCCAGGTCATCGATCAGTACGCGACCCTGATCGGCCTGTACCAGACCCACGATCATGTAAAAACAGGTGGTTTTGCCGGCGCCGTTGGGGCCAAGCAGGCCGACGATCTGGCCGCTGTCGATGGACAGGCTGACGTCACGCACGACCTGGCGGCTCTTGTAGCTCTTGGCCAGATGCTGAGCTTTCAGAGTTGCCATTACTGGGTTTTCTCGTCGGTTTTCTTCTTCGGCTGGATCACCATGTCGATACGCGGACGTGTCTCGGTGACCTTGCTGCCCGTGGCTCGACCGGCGCTGGCGAGTTTCTTGATCGTGTCATAGACGATTTTTTCGCCCTGGGTGACGTTGTTGTCCTTGTCGACAACTTTGGCCTTGTCGATCAGTACGACGCGGTTTTGCGCTGCGTGGTACTGGATGGTTACGCCCCAGCCCTGAACAGGCTTGGTGTCGCCAGCGGTCTGCAGTTGCTCGAAGTAGGCGAGGTTGCCCACCGAGGTCACCACATCGATCTCGCCTGTTGGCGTGCGGGTGATGGTCACGGTGTTGCCCTTAACGATCATCGAGCCCTGAGTGATGATCACATCACCTTTATAGGTGGCAACACCGTTCTTGTCGTCCAGTTGGGCGTCGTCGGCCTGGATGCGGATAGGCTGCGCTTGATCGGTCGGCAGAGCCCAGGCGCTCACGCTTCCCAGTGCTGCGCTCAGACTGAGCAAAATAGGGAGGGTTTTAACGAGCCTCATACTGTCCTCTTACGTTCGATAGCAGGTGTATCCTGCTTTCTTTCAAGTACGCTTTCATTCCGTTGCCTGTCGATACACCGCCGGCGCCGTCGATTCTAACGGGTTGATCGGTCTGCGCATATTGCTGCTGCGGGAACACTGTCATACGGGTGGTGGTAATCAGGGTTTTACGGTTTTTTTCGTCGAAACGCGTGATACGTACCGAGTCGATCAGCTCGACCTGGGTGCCGTCCGGGTTGACTTCGCCGCGTTCGCTCTGGACGTGCCAAGGGAATTCGGTGCCACGAAACATGTTCAGGTCAGGGTTGGACAGCAACGTCACTTCCGTCGCCTTCAGGTGTTCGACCTTGTCGGACGTCATTTCATACTGCAGTTTGCCGTCCGGCAGGTACTGCACGCTGTGGGCGTTGGTTGCGTAATAGTCGATCATGGCTTCATCGACATGCGCCACTGGCTTGTCGAGGAAGCGTTCCGGGCTGATGTTCCAATAGCCGACCGCAGCGAATAGCGCCGCGATGCAACCGAATATCAGGATGTTGCGAATCTTTTTGCTCAGCATGATGGGCTCACAGGTACGCGGCGTTGGCCGCATCGAGGCGGCCCTGGGCGCGCAGGATCAATTCGCAGAATTCGCGCGCGGCACCCTCGCCGCCACGGGCCTGGGTGATACCGTGGGCGTGTTCGCGCACGAAGCTGGCGGCGTTGGCCACGGCCATGCCCAGACCGACGCGGCGAATCACCGGCAGGTCCGGCAGGTCGTCGCCGAGGTACGCCACTTGTTCATAGTTCAGGTTGAGTTGGGCAAGGAGCTCGTCGAGCACCACCAGTTTGTCTTCGCGACCCTGGTACAGGTGTGGAATGCCGAGGTTCCTGGCTCGTCGTTCGACCACCGGGGTCTTGCGTCCGCTGATGATAGCGGTCTGCACGCCGGCTGCCATCAACATCTTGATGCCTTGGCCGTCGAGGGTGTTGAAAGTCTTGAATTCGCTGCCGTCTTCGAGGAAGTACAGGCGCCCGTCGGTCAGCACGCCGTCGACGTCGAATACCGCCAGTTTGATCTGTTTGCCGCGTTGCAGCAGGTCCGTGCTCATTACATTACTCCAGCGCGCAGCAAATCGTGCATGTTCAGGGCGCCGACCGGGCGGTCTTCGCTGTCGACAACGACCAGTGCATTGATCTTGTGGTCTTCCATGATTTTCAACGCCTCGGCAGCCAGCATCTCGGCACGTGCGGTCTTGCCGTGGGCGGTCATCACCTGCTCGATGGTGGCGCTGTGGATGTCGATGCTGCGGTCCAGGGTGCGACGCAGATCGCCGTCGGTGAAGATCCCGGCAAGTTTACCGTTGGCTTCCAGAATCACGGTCATGCCCAGGCCCTTGCGGGTCATTTCCATCAATGCGTCCTTGAGCAGGGTGCCGCGCTGAACCTGCGGCAGCTCTTGCCCGGCGTGCATGACGTTTTCCACTTTCAACAGCAGGCGTCGACCAAGTGCGCCGCCTGGGTGGGAAAAGGCGAAATCTTCAGCGGTAAAACCGCGGGCTTCCAGCAGCGCCACCGCCAGGGCATCGCCCATCACCAGAGCGGCGGTGGTCGATGAGGTTGGCGCCAGGTTCAGCGGGCAGGCTTCGTGCTCGACGTGAACGTTGAGGTTGACCTCGGCAGCCTTGGCCAGTGCCGAGTCGGGATTGCCGGTGACGCTGATCAATTTGATGCCCAGGCGCTTGATCAGTGGCAGCAGGGTAACGATTTCATTGGTGGAACCGGAGTTCGACAGTGCCAGGATGATGTCGTCACGCGTGATCATACCCATGTCGCCGTGGCTGGCTTCGGCTGGATGCACGAAGAACGCCGTGGTGCCGGTGCTGGCCAGGGTGGCGGCAATCTTGTTGCCGATGTGCCCCGATTTGCCCATGCCGACCACGACTACGCGGCCTTTGCTGGCCAGAATCATCTCGCAAGCGCGTACGAAATCCGCGTCGATATGGGGTAACAAGCCTTGCACGGCTTCCAGTTCGAGACGGATGGTGCGTTGTGCAGATTGAATCAGGTCGCTGGATTGGCTCATGTCAGAAATCGTATAGCCTGATGAAAAGGCGGCGATTATAACGGTAATGATCAAAACCCTCACGCAAGTTCGTCGCGGTTTGTCATTCCTTGTTACCGAGACCCTCTAAATAGATGATTTCAGGTGGTCATGTTGCTGAACGTGCCCGGCTTGGGCCTTGGGCGCTTGGCATTTGCAGTGATATAGTTCGCCGCCAGTTCGGCCTGCCCGGGAAGGTATGTGCTTTCGTCAGAAAGCCAGGCGTCCGAGTGAGAGGCTGCATCGCAAGGAGTTTAGATGAGTGCCGATAACGCCTACGCGGTCGAGCTGAAGGGACTGACCTTCAAGCGCGGTGCGCGCAGCATTTTCAATAACATCGATATCCGCATACCACGCGGCAAGGTCACCGGCATCATGGGGCCTTCCGGGTGTGGCAAGACCACGCTGTTGCGGTTGATGGGGGCCCAATTGCGCCCCACCAGCGGCGAAGTCTGGGTCAATGGCCAGAACCTGCCGACGTTGTCGCGCAGCGATTTGTTCGATGCGCGCAAGCACATGGGCGTGCTGTTTCAGAGCGGCGCGTTGTTTACCGATCTCGATGTATTCGAGAACGTCGCCTTTCCGCTGCGTGTTCATACCACACTGCCGGAAGAGATGATTCGCGATATTGTCCTGCTCAAATTGCAGGCCGTGGGCTTGCGTGGCGCCATTGACCTGATGCCTGACGAATTGTCCGGCGGTATGAAGCGTCGAGTCGCGCTGGCCCGGGCGATTGCCCTCGATCCGCAAATTCTCATGTACGACGAGCCTTTTGTCGGCCAGGACCCGATCGCCATGGGCGTGCTGGTGCGCCTGATCCGCCTGCTCAACGATGCGCTGGGCATCACCAGCATCGTGGTCTCCCACGATCTGGCCGAGACCGCGAGCATCGCCGACTACATCATTGTGGTGGGTGACGGGCAAGTGTTGGGGCAGGGCACACCCAAGGAATTGATGACTTCGCAGGAACCACGGATTCGCCAGTTCATGACTGGTGAACCCGACGGCCCGGTCGCATACCACTTTCCAGCGACGGATTACCGCGCAGATCTTCTGGGGAAGCGCTGATGCGCAAGATTTCATTAATAGAAAGAGTGCGCCGTTTCGGCCACGCCGGCATCGATGTGCTGGCGGTATTCGGGCGTTCGGCGCTGTTCCTGTTTCATGCCTTGCTCGGTCGCGGTGGCATCGGCGGCAGTTTTGGCCTGCTGGTCAAGCAACTGCATTCGGTTGGCGTGATGTCCCTGGTGATCATCGTGGTCTCCGGGGTGTTCATCGGTATGGTGCTGGCGCTGCAGGGCTTCAATATCCTGTCCAGCTATGGCTCGGAGCAGGCTGTCGGGCAGATGGTTGCGCTGACACTGCTGCGTGAACTGGGGCCGGTCGTCACGGCCTTGCTGTTCGCCGGGCGTGCGGGTTCGGCGCTGACCGCCGAAATCGGCAACATGAAATCCACCGAGCAACTGTCCAGTCTGGAAATGATCGGGGTTGACCCGCTCAAGTACATTATTGCTCCGCGCCTGTGGGCCGGCTTCATTTCCCTGCCGGTGCTGGCAATGATTTTCAGCGTGGTGGGTATCTGGGGCGGTTCGTGGGTGGCCGTCGACTGGCTGGGTGTCTATGAAGGCTCCTACTGGTCGAACATGCAAAACAGCGTGACGTTTGTCGACGATGTGCTGAACGGCATTATCAAAAGCATCGTTTTTGCCTTCGTCGTGACCTGGATCGCCGTATTCCAAGGCTATGACTGCGAGCCCACTTCCGAGGGGATCAGTCGTGCCACTACCAAGACCGTGGTGTACGCCTCTTTGGCGGTACTCGGCCTGGACTTTATTCTGACCGCCTTGATGTTTGGAGATTTCTGATGCAAAACCGCACCCTGGAAATCGGTGTCGGCCTTTTCTTGCTGGCTGGCATCCTGGCTTTGCTGTTGCTTGCGTTGCGGGTCAGTGGCCTGTCCCCGAGCCCGAGCACCGATACTTATAAACTTTATGCATATTTCGATAATATCGCCGGTTTGACTGTCAGAGCTAAAGTGACCATGGCCGGTGTGACCATTGGCAAGGTCACTGCGATCGATCTGGATCGCGACAGCTTCACCGGTCGGGTGACCATGCAACTGGAAAAGCGCGTAGATAACCTGCCGACTGACTCCACTGCATCTATCCTGACCGCTGGCCTGTTGGGTGAGAAATACATCGGTATCAGTGTGGGTGGGGAACAAGCCCTGCTCAAGGATGGTGGAACCATCCACGACACGCAGTCGTCGCTGGTGCTCGAGGACCTGATCGGTAAATTTCTGCTCAATACCGTTAGCAAAGACGCCAAATGAGGAGCTTTTCAATGATCTCTATCTTGCGACGTGGCCTGTTGATATTGCTCGCAGCCTTGCCGTTGATGGCTAACGCCATCGCGGCGCAGTCGGCGCACGATCTGGTTCAGGACACCACGACCCGGATGCTCGCCGACCTGTCGGCCAATAAAGAGAAGTACAAGCAGGATCCACAAGACTTTTATACGGCGTTGAACACCATCGTCGGTCCTGTGGTGGATGCCGAGGGCATTTCCAAAAGCATCATGACCGTCAAATACTCGCGCAAAGCAACGCCCGAGCAAATGAAGACGTTTGAAGAAAACTTCAAAAAAGGTCTGTTCCAGTTTTATGGCAACGCATTGCTCGAATACAACAACCAGGGCATTACTGTTGAGCCTGCCAAGGATGAATCGGGAGACCGTACCAGCGTTGGCATGACGGTCAAAGGCAGCAGCGGCGCGATCTATCCCGTGTCTTACACACTCGAAAAGATCAACGGCGAATGGAAGCTGCGTAACGTCATCATCAACGGCATCAATATCGGCAAGCTATTCCGCGATCAGTTCGCTGATGCGATGCAGCGCAATGGCAACGACCTGGACAAGACCATCAATGGTTGGGCCGGGGAAGTCGCCAAAGCCAAGGAAAACACCGAAAAAGCTGTCGAGAAGAAAGCCCAATGAGTGAGTCGGCCATTCGCATGAGCGAAACCGGCGAGCTGCTGCTCAGCGGTGTGCTGGATTACCGGACCGGCCCGAACTTGCGCAAGCAGGGGCAGGTACTGATCAAGTCCAGCAAGGCGCCTGCGCTGGTGGTCGATTGCTCCGCAGTGGAGAAGTCCAGCAGTGTCGGCTTGTCGCTGCTGCTGTGCTTCATGCGCGATGCCCAGGTGGCCGGCAAGGCCGTGAGCATTCGCGCGATGCCCGAAGACATGCGCAAAATCGCTCAGGTCAGCGAATTGACCGAGCTGTTGGCGCACCCCTGAACCGCATCTATAAAGAAGCCCCCCGTCAGAGTCCTGCTTCGCGGGGTTCGCAGGCGCGGGGCTTTTTTGTATGATGTCCGACCCGCGCGCACAGGGCGCCGATTGAGGTTGAGCATGCAGGCCGTAGAAGTGAAGAGCTTCCTTGAAGGAAAGCTGCCAAACACGAAGGTGGAAGTTGAAGGCGAAGGCTGCAATTTCCAGCTGAACGTGATTAGCGATGAACTGGCGGCGTTGAGCCCGGTGAAGCGTCAGCAGCAGGTCTATGCCCATTTGAACCCGTGGATTGTCGATGGCAGCATCCATGCGGTCACTATGAAATTTTTCAGCAGCGCGGCCTGGGCCGAGCGCACCTGAGCCCAAGGGCGTCGAGATTCTTATGGATAAATTGATTATTACTGGTGGCGCTCGTCTTGATGGCGAGATCCGCATCTCCGGGGCAAAGAACTCGGCCTTGCCGATCCTGGCTGCCACCTTGCTGTGCGATGGCCCGGTGACCGTGGCCAACCTGCCGCACCTGCACGACATCACCACCATGATCGAGCTGTTCGGTCGCATGGGCATTGAGCCTGTGATCGACGAGAAGCTCAGCGTCGAAATCGACCCACGCACCATCAAGACCCTGATCGCGCCGTACGAACTGGTTAAAACCATGCGCGCCTCGATCCTGGTGCTGGGCCCGATGGTTGCCCGTTTCGGTGAAGCCGAAGTTGCACTGCCTGGCGGTTGCGCCATCGGTTCGCGTCCGGTTGACCTGCACATCCGTGGTCTTGAAGCCATGGGCGCGGTCATCGACGTCGAAGGCGGCTACATCAAGGCCAAGGCCCCTGAAGGCGGCCTGCGCGGTGCGCACTTCTTCTTCGACACCGTCAGCGTGACCGGTACCGAGAACATCATGATGGCGGCCGCTCTGGCCAAGGGCCGCAGCGTTCTGGCCAACGCCGCTCGCGAGCCTGAAGTCGTCGACCTGGCGAACTTCCTGAACGCCATGGGCGCGAAGGTTTCCGGCGCCGGCACCGACACCATCACCATCGATGGCGTCGAGCGTCTGCACACGACCACTTACAAAGTGATGCCTGACCGTATCGAGACCGGCACCTATCTGGTGGCGGCAGCGGTCACCGGCGGGCGTGTGAAGGTCAAGGACACCGATCCGACCATCCTCGAAGCCGTTCTGGAAAAACTTCGTGAATCCGGCGCCGAAATCACCACCGGTGAAGACTGGATCGAGCTGAACATGCACGGCAAGCGGCCGAAAGCCGTCAACGTGCGGACCGCTCCATACCCGGCGTTCCCGACCGACATGCAAGCGCAGTTCATCTCCCTCAACGCCATTGCCGAAGGCACTGGTGCGGTGATCGAGACGATCTTCGAAAACCGTTTCATGCACGTTTACGAACTGCACCGCATGGGCGCGCACATTCAGGTTGAAGGCAACACCGCCATCGTCACCGGCATCGAAAAGCTCAAGGGCGCGCCAGTCATGGCCACCGACCTGCGTGCTTCGGCCAGCCTGGTGATCTCGGCGCTGATCGCCGAAGGCGATACCCTGATCGATCGCATCTACCACATCGACCGTGGTTATGAGTGCATCGAAGAGAAGCTGCAGATGCTCGGCGCCAAGATCCGCCGCGTACCGGGCTAGTTTCTGCTGCATGGGCGCAGGGACGCGTCCGTTGATTTGTTGAAGTCGAGCCGGTTTCCGGCTCGATGTGTGTCCGGCGCCGTTTGCGACCGGGCATGAGTACCTTGATAAGGACTGACGTTTCCCATGTTGACTATCGCACTGTCCAAGGGCCGCATCCTTGACGACACCCTGCCGCTTCTGGCTGAAGCGGGCATCGTGCCGACCGAGAATCCGGACAAGAGCCGCAAGCTGATCATCCCCACGACCCAGGCCGATGTGCGCTTGCTGATCGTGCGTGCCACCGATGTGCCGACCTATGTCGAGCATGGTGCCGCCGATCTGGGCGTCGCCGGTAAAGACGTGCTGATGGAATACGGCGGCCAGGGTCTGTACGAACCGCTGGACCTGCAAATCGCCCAGTGCAAACTGATGACGGCCGGTAAAGTCGGCGCAGTCGAGCCCAAGGGCCGTCTGCGCATTGCCACCAAGTTCGTCAACGTCGCCAAGCGCTACTATGCCGAACAGGGTCGTCAGGTCGACATCATCAAGCTCTACGGCTCGATGGAACTGGCGCCGCTGATCGGCCTGGCGGACAAGATCATCGACGTGGTCGACACCGGTAACACGCTGCGGGCCAATGGCCTGGAGCCACAGGATTTCATCGCTGCCATCAGCTCCCGTCTGATCGTCAACAAGGCGTCGATGAAAATGCAGCATGCCCGTATCCAGGCGTTGATCGACACCCTGCGCAAGGCAGTGGAGTCTCGACACCGCGGCTGATTCACCTGCGCGACCTTGAGTCGCGCCCGTCTATCCGCCTCATAGCCAGAATTCTCGGGTGCCCAAGCGGATCAACGGCTAGCTTAGGGCGCCCGAGTTTTTGCCAATCCTATGAGGCTCTCGCTATGACCGCACCGACTGCAATTCGCCGACTCAACGCTGCTGACCCGGATTTCGCACATCATCTGGATCATCTGCTGAGCTGGGAAAGTGTGTCTGACGACTCGGTCAATCAGCGGGTGCTGGACATCATCAAGGCCGTGCGCGAGCGTGGCGATGCGGCGGTGGTCGAGTTCACCCAGAAGTTCGATGGCCTGCAAGTGGCGTCCATGGCGGACTTGATCCTGCCGCGCGAACGCCTGGAACTGGCATTGACCCGCATCACCGTGCCTCAGCGCGAAGCCCTGGAAAAAGCCGCGACCCGTGTGCGCAGCTACCACGAAAAGCAGAAACAGGACTCCTGGAGCTACACCGAAGCCGATGGCACGGTGCTGGGCCAGAAGGTCACGCCACTGGATCGCGCCGGTCTGTACGTGCCGGGCGGCAAGGCGTCCTACCCGTCCTCGGTGCTGATGAACGCGATTCCGGCCAAGGTGGCGGGCGTGACCGAAGTGGTCATGGTCGTGCCGACCCCGCGCGGTGAAGTCAACGAACTGGTGCTGGCCGCAGCCTGCATCGCCGGCGTCGACCGGGTGTTCACCATCGGCGGCGCGCAGGCAGTTGCGGCGCTGGCTTACGGCACCGAAAGCGTGCCGAAGGTCGACAAAGTGGTTGGCCCGGGCAACATCTATGTCGCCACCGCCAAGCGCCACGTGTTCGGCCAGGTTGGCATCGACATGATCGCCGGTCCGTCGGAGATTCTGGTGGTGTGCGACGGCCAGACCGATCCGGACTGGATCGCCATGGACCTGTTCTCCCAGGCCGAGCACGACGAAGACGCTCAGGCGATTCTGGTCAGCCCGGACGCCGAGTTCCTCGACAAGGTCGCGGCAAGCATCGCCAAACTGCTGCCAACCATGGAACGCGCCGAGATCATCGAAACCTCGATCAATGGCCGTGGTGCGCTGATCAAGGTTCGCGACATGGAACAGGCCATCGAAGTGGCCAACCGCATTGCCCCAGAGCACCTGGAGCTGTCGGTCGCCGATCCACAGGCCTGGCTGCCGCAGATCCGTCACGCCGGCGCGATCTTCATGGGCCGCCACACTTCCGAAGCCCTGGGCGACTACTGCGCAGGTCCGAACCACGTATTGCCGACCTCCGGCACTGCGCGCTTCTCCTCGCCGCTGGGTGTTTACGACTTCCAGAAACGTTCGTCGATCATCTTCTGCTCCGAGCAGGGTGCCTCCGAACTGGGCAAGACCGCCTCCGTACTGGCCCGTGGCGAATCGCTGAGCGCTCACGCCCGCAGTGCTGAATACCGCATTCTTGATGACAAGCAGGGGAACTGAACATGAGTAAATTCTGGAGCCCGTTCGTCAAGAATCTGGTGCCTTACGTGCCGGGCGAGCAGCCGAAACTGGCAAAACTGGTGAAGCTCAACACCAACGAAAACCCGTACGGTCCATCGCCAAAAGCCCTGGCGGCGATGCAAACCGAACTGAACGACAACCTGCGTCTGTACCCGGACCCGAACAGCGACCTGCTCAAGCAAGCCGTTGCCAAGTACTACGGCGTGCAGGGCAATCAGGTGTTCCTCGGTAACGGTTCCGATGAAGTCCTGGCGCACATCTTTCATGGTTTGTTGCAACACGATAAGCCGCTGCTGTTCCCGGACATCAGCTACAGCTTCTACCCGGTTTACTGCGGGTTGTATGGCATCAAGTTCGATGCGGTTGCGCTGGACGAGCAGTTCCAGATCAATCCGGCGGACTATGCCAAGCCGAACGGCGGGATCATTTTCCCGAACCCGAATGCGCCGACCGGTTGCCTGTTGGCGCTGGACGCTGTTGAGCAAATCCTCAAGGCCAGCCCGGATTCGGTGGTCGTGGTGGATGAGGCTTACGTCGACTTCGGCGGTGAAACGGCGATCACGCTGGTGGACCGTTATCCGAACCTGTTGGTGACGCAGACCCTGTCCAAGTCCCGTTCCCTGGCCGGCCTGCGGGTTGGTCTGGCCGTGGGGCACCCGGATCTGATCGAGGCACTGGAGCGGATCAAGAACAGCTTCAACTCCTACCCGCTGGATCGTCTGGCGATTGTGGGGGCTGCGGCGGCGTTCGAAGATCGCGAGTATTTCGACAAGACTTGCCGGTTGGTCATCGAGAGTCGGGAGCAAGTGGTCGCGCAACTGGAAGCGAAAGGGTTTGAAGTGTTGCCGTCGGCGGCGAACTTCATTTTCGCCCGTCATCCGAAGCACGATGCTGCGGGGCTGGCGGCGAAGTTGCGCGAACAGGGCGTGATTGTTCGGCACTTCAAGCAAGAGCGGATTGCCCAGTTCCTGCGGATTTCCATCGGCACGCCGGAGCAGAATCTGGCACTGATCGACGGCCTCGGCGACCTCTAGACCAAAACTGTTCCTGTGGGAGCGAGCGGTGCGGCTCGTTCCCACAGGGTCCCGCTTACTCTTCTTCTTTTTCCTGGATCGGCGCCGGCGGCGGACGCAGACCGATTTCTGCGGTGAGCTTGAGTTCTTTACCGTTGCGCATCACCTGAATCGTGACCTTGTCGGTCGGTTTGATGCGCGCCACCTGGTTCATTGACTTGCGACCATCGCCAGCCGGTTCACCGTCGATGCTGAGGATCACGTCGCCCAATTGCAGGCCGGCCTTTTGCGCCGGGCCGTCACGGAAAATCCCCGCGACCACAATTCCCGGGCGTCCCGACAGGCCAAACGATTCCGCCAGTTCCTGACTCAACGGTTGCACTTCGATGCCGAGCCAGCCGCGAATCACCTGGCCGTGTTCGATGATCGACTTCATCACTTCCATCGCCAGTTTGACCGGGATCGCGAAGCCGATGCCTTGCGAGCCACCGGACTTGGAGAAGATTGCCGTGTTGATGCCGGTCAGGTTGCCGTTGGCGTCCACCAGTGCACCGCCGGAGTTGCCGGGGTTGATCGCGGCGTCGGTCTGGATGAAGTCTTCGTAGTTGTTCAGGCCCAACTGATTGCGCCCGGTGGCACTGATGATCCCCATGGTCACGGTCTGGCCGACGCCGAACGGGTTGCCGATGGCCAGGGCCACGTCACCGATGCGCAGGTTGTCAGAACGGCCGACGGTGATCGACGGCAGGTTTTTCAAGTCAATCTTCAATACCGCGAGGTCGGTCTCCGGGTCGCTGCCGATGACCCGGGCCAGGGTTTCACGACCATCCTTGAGCGCTACCACAATCTGGTCGGCACCGCTGGTCACGTGGTTGTTGGTCAGCAGGTAACCTTCCGGGCTCATGATCACGCCCGAACCGAGGCTCGACTCCATGCGCTTCTGCTTGGGCGAGTTGTCGCCGAAGAAGCGGCGGAACTGCGGGTCTTCAAACAGCGGATGGCTGGGTTTGTTGACCACTTTGGTGGTGTAAAGGTTGACCACCGACGGCGCAGCCGTGGTCACCGCATCGGCATAGGACACCGGGCCCTGCTGCACACCAAGGGTTTGCGGGGCTTGTTGCAGATTGACGTCGAGGCTTGGCAGCCCGACCCACTGCGGGTAACGCTGAATAATCAGTAGAGCGACAAGCACGCCGGCCAATAGCGGCCAGCCGGAAAAACGCAGCGCCTTGAGCATTAAGCACGTCCTGAGAGGTTGCAGGCGGTATGAGACCGCCCATAATGTCGCGCATTATACGAGGCCGCGCGCGCCTCTGAACGGGATATTTAGGAGTCTTTTATGGCCGTCGCCCTGAGCACCCTGGTCGAAGAAGCCGACCGTTACCTGGCAAGTGCGAAGATTGCCGATTACTGCCCCAACGGCTTGCAGGTCGAAGGCCGGCCGCAAGTGATGCGCATCGTCAGCGGTGTCACCGCCAGCCAGGCGTTGCTGGACGCCGCGGTGGAGGCCCAGGCCGATCTGGTGCTGGTGCATCACGGCTATTTCTGGAAAGGCGAGAACCCGTGCATCACCGGCATGAAGCAGCGCCGGTTGAAAACCCTGCTCAAGCACGACATCAGCCTGCTGTCCTATCACTTGCCGCTGGACCTGCACCCTGAAGTCGGCAACAACGTACAGCTTGCCCGGCAATTGGACATTACCGTCGAAGGCCCGCTGGATCCGGACAACTTGAAAATCGTCGGCCTGGTCGGCTCGTTGAGCGAACCGATGACCCCCCGCGATTTCGCCCGTCGGGTACAGGAAGTCATGGGGCGCGAGCCGTTACTGATCGAAGGCAGCGAGATGATTCGTCGGGTCGGCTGGTGCACCGGTGGTGGCCAGGGTTACATTGACCAGGCGGTGTTGGCCGGTGTCGATCTGTACCTCAGCGGCGAGGCCTCCGAGCAGACGTTCCACAGCGCCCGGGAAAACGACATCAGTTTCATCGCCGCCGGCCACCATGCCACCGAGCGTTACGGTGTGCAGGCTTTGGGTGATTACCTGGCGCGACGTTTCGCCCTCGAGCACATCTTCATCGATTGCCCGAACCCGATTTGACTACAGGGCTGGAGCCCAAACGAGGGGGTATATTCATATACCCTTTCGATCTAGCCGCCGTCCTGATTAGAAGAGGGCGCTGTGCTAGGATTCCCCGCTCGAACACGGCCCGCAGGCCGTCCATAAGATCGTTTTCGTGAGTAGCCATGGTCGACAAACTGACGCATCTGAAACAGCTGGAGGCCGAAAGCATCCACATCATCCGCGAGGTCGCCGCCGAGTTCGATAACCCGGTGATGCTGTACTCCGTCGGTAAAGACTCCGCCGTGATGCTGCACCTTGCGCGCAAGGCATTCTTCCCGGGCAAACTTCCGTTTCCGGTGATGCACGTCGACACCCAGTGGAAGTTCAAGGAAATGTACGCGTTCCGCGACCGCATGGTCGAAGAGCTCGGCCTGGACCTGCTGGTACACGTCAACCCCGAGGGCGTTGCGCAGGGTATCAACCCGCTGACCCACGGCAGTGCCAAGCACACCGACATCATGAAGACCGAAGGCCTCAAGCAGGCCCTCGACAAGTACGGCTTCGACGCCGCATTCGGTGGCGCCCGTCGCGACGAAGAGAAGTCCCGTGCCAAAGAGCGCGTGTATTCGTTCCGTGACAGCAAGCACCGCTGGGACCCGAAAAACCAGCGCCCGGAGCTGTGGAACGTCTACAACGGCAAGGTCAACAAGGGTGAATCGATCCGCGTATTCCCGTTGTCGAACTGGACCGAACTGGACATCTGGCAGTACATCTACCTGGAAGGCATCCCGATCGTACCGCTGTATTTCGCAGCCGAGCGTGATGTCATCGAGATGAACGGCACCTGGATCATGATCGACGACGAACGCCTGCTCAATCACCTGAGCGACGAAGACAAGGCGCGCATCGTCAAGAAGAAGGTCCGTTTCCGTACACTGGGCGACTACCCGTTGACCGGTGCTGTCGAGTCTGAGGCCACCAGCCTGACCGACATCATTCAGGAAATGCTCCTGACGCGAACTTCCGAACGCCAGGGCCGAGTCATCGATCACGATGGCGCCGGTTCCATGGAAGAAAAGAAACGTCAGGGTTATTTCTAAGGGGTTGTCATGTCGCACGCATCTGATTTGATCAGCGAGGACATCCTCGCCTACCTGGGCCAGCATGAACGCAAGGAAATGCTGCGCTTTCTGACTTGTGGCAACGTCGACGACGGCAAGAGCACCTTGATCGGGCGCCTGCTGCACGACTCCAAAATGATTTACGAAGATCATCTGGAAGCCATTACCCGCGACTCGAAAAAAGTCGGCACCACCGGCGAAGACATCGACCTGGCGTTGCTGGTCGACGGCTTGCAGGCCGAGCGTGAGCAGGGCATCACCATCGATGTCGCCTACCGCTATTTCTCTACCGCCAAGCGCAAATTCATCATCGCCGATACCCCCGGCCATGAGCAGTACACCCGCAACATGGCCACCGGTGCATCCACCTGTGACCTGGCGATCATCCTGGTCGACGCCCGTTACGGCGTGCAGACCCAGACCCGTCGCCACAGCTTTATCGCCTCGTTGCTGGGCATCAAGCACATCGTGGTCGCCATCAACAAGATGGACCTCAACGGCTTCGACGAAAGCGTATTTGAGTCGATCAAGGCCGATTACCTGAAGTTCGCCGAAGGCATCGCGTTCAAGCCGAGCACCATGGCATTCGTGCCGATGTCCGCGCTCAAGGGCGACAACGTGGTGAACAAGTCCGAGCGCTCGCCGTGGTACACCGGCCAGTCGCTGATGGAAATCCTTGAAACCGTCGAAATCGCCAGCGACCGCAACTACACCGACCTGCGTTTCCCGGTGCAGTACGTCAACCGTCCGAACCTGAACTTCCGTGGTTTCGCCGGCACCCTGGCCAGCGGCATCGTGCACAAGGGCGATGAAGTCGTTGTGTTGCCGTCGGGCAAGAGCAGCCGTGTGAAATCCATTGTCACCTTCGAAGGTGAGCTGGAGCATGCAGGCCCTGGTCAAGCGGTGACGCTGACCATGGAAGACGAGATCGACATTTCCCGTGGCGACTTGCTGGTGCACGCCGATAACCAGCCGCAAGTGACCGACGCCTTCGACGCCATGCTGGTGTGGATGGCCGAAGAGCCGATGCTGCCGGGCAAGAAGTACGACATCAAGCGCGCCACGACTTACGTGCCGGGCTCGATCACCAGCATCGTCAATCGCGTGGACGTGAACACCTTGGCCGAAGGCCCTGCCAGCTCGTTGCAGCTGAACGAGATCGGTCGGGTCAAGATCAGCCTCGACGCGGCCATTGCGCTGGACGGTTACGACAGCAACCGCACCACGGGTTCGTTCATCGTCATCGACCGTTTGACCAACGGCACGGTCGCGGCCGGCATGATCATCGCTCAGCCGCTGGCGCATGGCAGCAGCTCCCACCACGGCAAACTGGCCCATGTAGCCACCGAAGAACGCGCCCAGCGCTTCGGTCAGCAACCGGCCACCGTGTTGTTCAGCGGCCTGTCGGGCGCTGGCAAAAGCACCCTGGCGTATGCGGTTGAACGCAAGCTGTTCGACATGGGGCGCGCGGTGTTTGTACTCGATGGCCAGAACCTGCGTCATGACCTGAACAAAGGTCTGCCGCAGGATCGCGCCGGGCGCACCGAGAATTGGCGTCGTGCGGCGCACGTTGCGCGTCAGTTCAACGAAGCCGGCCTGCTGACACTGGCGGCGTTCGTTGCCCCGAGTGCCGAAGGTCGTGAGCAGGCCAAGGACCTGATCGGCAAGGAGCGTCTGCTGACGGTCTACGTCCAGGCCTCGCCGACGGTCTGCGCCGAGCGTGATCCGCAAGGTCTGTACGCGGCGGGTGGCGACAACATCCCGGGCGAATCCTTCCCGTACGACGTGCCGCTGGATGCCGATCTGGTGATCGACACCCAGTCGCTGTCGCTGGAAGAAAGCGTCAAGCAAGTGCTGGATCTGCTGCGCAAGCGTGGCGCGATCTAAGCATTAGCTGAAAACAAAAAGCCCGCAGATGAGTGATCATCTGCGGGCTTTTTTGTGTCCGGGAGGGCACCTTCGCGGGCACCTCAAGAATTCACTGGATACTCCCGGTGCATTTGTCCCAACAGCGCATCCTTGTCATTCCACAACTGATTGATCCAGCCCTGAAACTCCAGGCGATACACCCCGTCCTGGTCGTAGTTCTTGCCAACGAACTGTGGTGGAATCTTCAGCTCCTGAAAGTGCACCACTACATCCTTCACATTGCCGCAGAGCAAATCCCAATAGCCTGGACGCCCGGCCGGGTAGTGGATGGTCACGTTGACGATGGCTTCCAGCTGGTCGCCCATGGCATCCAGCACAAAGGCAATGCCGCCCGCTTTCGGCTTCAGCAGGTAGCGGAACGGTGAACTCTGCTGGGCGTGTTTGCCCTCGGTAAAGCGTGTGCCTTCGACGAAGTTGAAAATCCCCACCGGGTTATTGCGGAACTTGTCGCAGGTCTTGCGGGTGGTCTCCAGGTCTTTGCCCTTCTTCTGCGGATGCTTTTCCAGATAGGCCTTGGAGTAACGCTTCATGAACGGAAAACCCAACGCCCACCACGCCAGGCCAATCACCGGTACCCAGATCAGTTCCTGTTTGAGGAAGAACTTCAGCGGGCGGATGCGACGGTTGAGCACGTACTGCAGCACCATGATGTCGACCCAGCTCTGGTGGTTGCTGGTGATCAGATAGGAGTGCCGATAGTCCAGGTCTTGCAAGCCGCTGAGGTGCCAGCGTGTGCGGCAAACCAGATTCATCCAGCCCTTGTTGTTACTGATCCACGCTTCGTGGGTATGACTCATCAGCCAGCGCGCGAAACGTTGGGTGAGGGCGAACGGCAACACTTTGAACAGCGCCACACAGAACAGAAACGAGCAGAGCAGAATCGTATTCAGCGCCAACAGCAGCGAGGCGATCACGCCGCGCACGGGTGCAGGTAGAAAATCCAGCATTTAAATATCCATAGGTCGGTTGGCCGCTTGAATCGCGGTCAGCGCGATGGTGTACACGATGTCGTCGACTTGCGCGCCACGCGGCAGGTCGTTCACCGGTTTGCGCAGGCCTTGCAGCATTGGCCCGAGGCTGACGCAGTCGGCGCTGCGTTGCACGGCTTTGTGGGTGGTATTGCCGGTGTTCAGGTCGGGGAACACGAACACCGTGGCACGACCGGCCACCTGACTGTTCGGCGCCAGTTGCCGGGCCACGGTTTCGTTGGCAGCGGCATCGTATTGCAACGGGCCGTCGATCAGCAGTGAGTGTTGCTGTTCGTGGGCGAGCAAGGTGGCCTCGCGAACCTTCTCGACTTCTTCGCCGCTGGCCGATTCACCGCTGGAGTAGCTGATCATCGCCACTCGCGGAGTGATGCCGAACGCCGCTGCCGAGTCGGCGCTTTGCAAGGCGATCTCGGCCAGTTCGCTGGCGCTCGGGTGCGGGTTCATCACGCAGTCGCCGTAGATCAGCACTTCTTCGGGGAACAGCATGAAGAACACCGACGACACCAGGGTGCAACCCGGCGCGGTCTTGATCAGTTGCAGGGCCGGGCGGATGGTGTTGGCGGTGGAGTGAATGACCCCGGACACCAGCCCGTCGACTTCATCCAGCGCCAGCATCATGGTGCCGATCACCACGGTGTCTTCCAGTTGCTGCTCGGCCATCGGCGCGTTGAGGCTTTTGGTCTTGCGCAGCGCAACCATCGGCTCGACATAACGCTCGCGAATCAGGTCCGGGTCGAGGATTTCCAGCCCCGGTGGCAACTCGATACCTTGGGCGCGGGCGACCGCCTCGACGTCTGCCGGCTTGGCCAGCAACACGCAACGGGCGATGCCCCGGGCCTGGCAGATCGCAGCGGCTTGCACGGTCAACGGCTCGCTGCCTTCAGGCAACACGATGCGCTTGTTGGCGGCCTGGGCGCGCTGGATCAGTTGATAGCGGAACACCGCGGGCGACAGGCGCATTTCCCGCGGCGTGCCGCAGCGTTGGTGCAGCCAGTTGGCGTCGAGGTGGCTGGCGACGAAATCGGTGATGATCTCCGCGCGCTCGCGGTCGTCGATCGGGATTTCCTTGTTCAAACCGTTCAACTGGTTGGCGGTGTCGTAGGAACCGGTACTCACCGACAACACCGGCAGGCCGGCCTGCAAGGCGCCTCGGCACAGCTCCATGATGCGCGGGTCGGGCAGGGTGTCGCTGGTCAGCAGCAGGCCGGCCAGGGGCACACCGTTCATCGCTGCGAGGCTGACCGCGAGGATGATGTCGTCGCGATCGCCGGGGGTCACCACCAGCACGCCGGGCTTGAGCAGCTCCACGGTGTTGCGCACGGTGCGGGCGCAAATGATGATTTTGGTCATGCGCCGGGTTTCGTAGTCACCGGCATTGAGCACCTGAGCGCCCATCAACTCGGCCACGTCACGGGTGCGCGGCGCGTTCAGCTCCGGTTGAAACGGGATGCAGCCGAGCAGACGGAAGTCGCCACTGCGCAGCAACGGCGAGTGCTCTCTCAGGCGCGAGGCGAAGACGTCCATGCTTTCGTCGGTCTTGACCTTGTTGAGGATCACGCCCAGCACTTTCGGATCCTTCGGCCCGCCGAACAATTGCGCCTGCAACTCCACCCGGCCGGACAATTCGGTCAGCACTTCGTTTTCCGGCGCCGAAACCAGAATCACGTCGGCGTCGAGGCTCTTGGCCAAGTGCAGGTTGACCCGCGCGGCGTAGCTGGCGCTGCGGGTCGGGACCATGCCTTCGACAATCAGCACGTCCTTGCCGATAGCGGCTTGCTGGTAAAGGGTGATGATTTCTTCGAGCAATTCGTCCAGCTGACCGTCGCCGAGCATCCGCTCGACATGGGCCAGGCCCAATGGCTGAGGCGGTTTCAAGCCGTGGGTGCGGGCCACCAGTTCGGTGGAGCGTTCAGGGCCGGTGTCGCCCGGGTGCGGTTGGGCAATCGGTTTGAAAAAGCCGACTTTGAGGCCGGCCCGCTCAAGGGTACGCACCAGCCCGAGGCTGATGGAGGTCAGACCCACACCAAAATCGGTGGGCGCGATAAAAAAAGTTTGCATGCGGATTCTCTAAGGGTGCATGGCAATGGTGAACGCCTATGGCTGGCGTTCTACCGATATTCAGTGGTCAAGGTTATCGCTAACCGAGCCTTGTGCGCACCAACCGCAATCAAAGGGCTGGCCTATTTTTTCATTGCGCAGCGCAGGGTCCAGCACCCAGGCCCGGGATTGCCATGGCGGCTGGTGCCGCAGGTGTTGGGTATGGCCGCAGGACAGCTCGGCCACCCAGTGCCCGTCCTCGTCCTGATGGAAACCTGTAATGGTCGAGGCTTTCATTGCACCCCGTTTGTCTGGGTTGTGTTCGCTTTCGGGCGATTGCTTCGCTAAACTTGGACATTCATCTTTCTTATGCAAAAGGTCTCGCCCCATGCTGATCGCCGCCAATAAGGCTGTCTCCATCGACTATACCCTGACCAACGACGCTGGTGAGGTCATCGACAGCTCCGCCGGCGGCGCGCCGCTGGTCTACCTGCAAGGCGCAGGTAACATCATTCCGGGCCTGGAAAAGGCGCTGGAAGGCAAAGCAGTCGGTGATGAACTGAAAGTCTCCGTAGAACCTGAAGATGCCTACGGCGAATACGCTGCTGAACTGGTCAGCACCCTGAGCCGCAGCATGTTCGAAGGCGTCGATGAACTGGAAGTGGGCATGCAGTTCCACGCTTCCGCTCCGGACGGCCAGATGCAGATCGTCACCATTCGCGATCTGGACGGCGACGATGTCACCGTCGACGGCAACCACCCGCTGGCCGGTCAGCGCCTGAATTTCCAGGTCAAGATCGTTGCCATCCGTGATGCCAGCCAGGAAGAAATCGCTCATGGTCACGTCCATGGCGAAGGTGGCCATCACCACTGATTTTCTGCGCTAAGCTTTCGAGAACTGGAGAGGCGCCCGAGGGCGCCTTTTTAGTCCGCGGCTGTCCTTGGCGACATGACCAAGTGGCTGTTTCGAGAAGAACACGGGAAATTTGGAGTCCGTCATGAGTGCTTTTCACGACCTTACATTGAAAGCTTTGGATGGCCAGGAGTTACCTCTGGCGCCCTTCAAAGGGCACGTCGTGCTGGTGGTCAACGTCGCCTCCAAATGTGGCTTGACCCCACAGTACGCTGCTCTGGAAAACCTCTACCAGCAATACAAGGGCAAGGGTTTCAGCGTGCTGGGCTTGCCGTGCAACCAGTTTGCCGGGCAGGAACCGGGCACAGAGCAGGAGATCCAGGCGTTCTGCAGCCTCAACTATGGCGTGACCTTTCCGTTGTCCAGCAAGCTGGAAGTCAACGGTCACGAACGTCATCAGCTGTACCGCCTGCTGGCGGGCGAGGGTGCGGAGTTTCCGGGCGACATCACCTGGAACTTCGAAAAATTCCTGTTGGGCAAGGACGGTCGCGTATTGGCGCGGTTCTCGCCGCGTACGGCGCCGGATGATCCTTCTGTTATCCAGGCGATTGAAAAAGCTCTGAGTTAAAAGCGCAGATCAAGATCAAAAGATCGCAGCCTTCGGCAGCTACAGGTATTCACATTCCTCTGTAGAAGCTGCCGAAGGCTGCGATCTTTTCGTTTCTAATCCTTAATCACTCAAATCAATAGTGCTGTTCAAGGCAGGGCACCCTCCATATTATCGCCGTCATAAAGCCTATGTCCCGTGGAGCGTCCAATGCCTGTCAAAGCCCTGTTCAAGCCTTTTCACCTCGGCGCTCTCGAACTGCCGACCCGCGTCGTCATGGCACCGATGACCCGCTCGTTTTCGCCGGGCGGCGTGCCCAACTCCAAAGTGATTGAATACTACCGTCGCCGCGCTGCCGCCGGAGTTGGCCTGATCATCACCGAAGGCACCACGGTCGGTCACAAGGCCTCCAACGGTTACCCGAACGTGCCGCACTTCTACGGTGAAGACGCACTGGCCGGCTGGAAAAAAGTCGTCGATGCAGTGCATGCCGAAGGCGGCAAGATCGTTCCGCAACTGTGGCATGTGGGCAGCGTGCGCCGTATCGGCACCGAGCCGGATGCCAGCGTGCCGGGTTACGGTCCGTCGGAAAAACTGAAAGACGGACAGGTCGTGGTTCACGGCATGACCCAGCAGGATATCCAGGAGGTGATCGCGGCGTTCGCCCAAGCCGCCAAAGACGCCCAGAGCATCGGCATGGACGGCGTGGAAATCCACGGTGCCCATGGTTATCTGGTGGACCAGTTCTTCTGGGAAGGCAGCAACCAGCGCACCGACGAATACGGTGGCAGCCTGGCCAACCGTTCGCGTTTCGCCATCGAATTGATTCAGGCGGTGCGTGCAGCAGTCGGCGAGGGATTCCCGATCATCTTCCGTTTTTCCCAGTGGAAGCAGCAGGACTACACCGCGCGTCTGGTGCAGACGTCAGAGGCGTTGGGCGAATTTCTCAAGCCGTTGTCCGACGCCGGCGTGGATATTTTCCACTGCTCGACACGCCGTTTCTGGGAGCCGGAGTTCGACGGTTCCGAACTGAACCTGGCCGGCTGGACCCGCAAGCTCACCGGCAAGCCGACCATCACCGTTGGCAGCGTCGGCCTGGATGGCGAGTTCCTGCAATTCATGGTCAACACCGACAAGATCGCACAGCCGGCCAGCCTGGAAAAACTGCTGGAACGTTTGAATAACGATGAGTTCGACCTGGTGGCGGTGGGGCGTGCGTTGTTGGTGGACCCGGACTGGGCGCAGAAAGTGCGTGACGGTCGTGAGCAGGACATTCTGCCATTCAGCCGTGATGCGTTAATGACGCTGGTTTAAGCGGCGTCAGGAAAGGCCGCTTCGCGGGCAAGCCTCGCTCCTACAGGGGCGAGGCTTGCCCGCGAAGCTTTTAAGGCAACAACGCTGCATCGGATAGAACTTGTTCCTGCGAGCAAGCCCCCCGCAACTGCCCCTCGAACTGATCGATAATCGCCGCCCAGCCCTGACGGCTTGCATGCTGGCGGGCATTGAGCCGCATGCAGCGCAAGGTTTCGCGCTCCTCCAGCAGCCAACGTGCCGCATCGCAGAACGCCTGTTCATCCCCGGGCATGGCCAATACGCCGTTGTAGCCATGGCGAATATGCTGAGCCGCCGCAGCCTGATCGTACGCCACCACCCCCAGCCCTGAGGCCAATGCCTCAAGTACCACATTGCCGAAGGTTTCGGTCAGGCTCGGAAACAGAAACACATCCCCCGAGGCATAGTGACTGGCCAGCGCTTCGCCGCGTTGTGAGCCGCAAAAAATCGCCTCGGGCAATTCCTTTTCCAGCGCCGATCGTTGCGGACCGTCACCGACCACAATCAATTTCATGTTGCGCTGTGGATAAGTGGTTTTCAGCGCGTCGAAACTGCGCTTGAGCAGGCCAAGATTCTTCTCCTGGGCCAGGCGTCCTACGTGGATGAAGGCGATGTCATCCTCGGCCAGTCCCCATTGCTCACGCAGCGGTTTCAGTCGTTTGACCGGATGAAACAACTGGCTGTCGACGCCTCGAGAGAGTAACGCCAGACGCTCGAAACTGCGCCGCTCCAGCTCCAGTCGCTGGCTGGCGCTGGGCACCAGGGTCAGGGTCGAGCGATTGTGAAACCAGCGCAGGTAGTGGGTCAGCAAGCGCGTCAGCAACCCGAGCCCATACTGGCTGGAATACTGCTGAAAATTGGTATGAAAGCCGCTGACCACCGAAATCCCCAAACGCCGTGCCGCGCGTAACGCCGACAACCCCAGCGGTCCTTCGGTGGCGATGTACAACACGTCCGGGCGATGGCGCTTCCAGCGCCGCAGCAGCTTGTGCATCGACGACTGGCCCCATTGCAGGCCGGGATAACCCGGCAGCGGCCAGCCTCGACACAGCAGCAACTCATCATTGCTGCCCGTCAGCGGGTCGCCGCCCTGACGTGGCCGCACCAACTCGACCTGATGCCCGCGCGCGCGCAAACCGTCGAACAAGCGGCCAAGAGTATTGGCCACGCCGTTGATTTCCGGGGGGAAGGTTTCGGTGATCAGAGTGATATGCAGAGCTGTCGTCATGACCTCAGTGTCGGCTGAGGCCATGTCGTCATTGTGACGGTGGGATGATGGATATATGACGCGATTAACTGCGTTCCGCCACCAGATTCTCCGCGCCACGCTCACGCACCCAGAACAGCGTCGCACCAGCCACGGCCGCCGGCATCATCAAAATGTTCACCACCGGAATCAGCAGCACCAGATAAACGATCCCACCAAAACTCATGCTCTGCCAGCGCTTCTTGCGCAGCCAGGCGAGCATCTCGTTCCAGCCCAGCTTGTGGTTGTCCGCCGGGTAGTCGATGTATTGGATCGCCATCATCCACACCCCGAACAGCAGCCACAGCGGTGCGGCAATGATGTTCACCACCGGGATGAAGGAGAGGATGAACAGCCCGATGGCCCTTGGCAGGAAGTAGCCGAGCTTGCGCATTTCCCGGGTCAGGGTACGGGGGATCATGGCGATCAGTTCGCCCCAGCTGAAGGTCGGGAAATCGTCGGTGCCGCGCACCACCACTTCGACTTTCTCCGCGAGGAAGCCGTTGAACGGTGCGGCAATAACGTTGGCGAGCATTGTGAAGGTGAAGAACACCATCAACACCACCAACACCACGAATATCGGCCAGAGGATATAGCTGAGGAAGCTCAGCCAATCGGGCAGGGACGGCATCAGCGTATCGACCCATAGGCTGAACTGATGACCGGCCAGATAGATCAATCCGACGAACAGCACCAGGTTGATCGCCAGCGGCAGCAACACGAACAGACGCAGACTTGGGCTCAGGACCAGATTGAGGCCTTCGCGCAGGTATTGCGGGCCGGACAGAACGGGGGCGGGCATAACGTGCTCCGAACAAGAGGGAAACGCGCCGACCTTACCGGCTTTGCCTGAGGTGCGAAAGCGCGGTAGCGGCATCGACATTAACTGTAACAAAGGCGTCTATACATTCACTGCAACGGAATAGAGACCGCCTATGAGCTGGATTGTTAAACCGTATTTCCTTAATCTTCGCCCCCTCGATACGCTGCACCCATTCTTTTACAGGACTGTCGAGCCCAAGCCTTCCCCAAGTGCTTTCAGCGGTCCTTTTTTATTCCCGCCGGCAATCCGGCGTTCCGCGCCCAGTGTTTCGGGCCGGTCAACAGGAGCAGGTCATGTCTGAAGTTCGTCATTCGCGAGTGATTATTCTCGGTTCCGGCCCTGCCGGTTACAGCGCCGCTGTCTATGCGGCCCGTGCCAACCTCAAGCCACTGCTGATCACCGGCATGCAAGCCGGCGGTCAACTGACCACCACCACCGAAGTCGACAACTGGCCGGGCGACGTCCACGGCCTGACCGGCCCGGCGCTGATGGAACGGATGAAAGAGCACGCCGAGCGCTTTGAAACCGAGATCGTGTTTGATCACATCAATGCCGTGGACTTCGCTGCCAAGCCGTACACCCTGATTGGCGACAGCGCGACTTACACCTGCGACGCCCTGATCATCGCTACCGGTGCCAGCGCTCGTTACCTGGGCCTGCCGTCGGAAGAAACGTTCATGGGCAAAGGCGTTTCGGCCTGCGCGACCTGTGACGGTTTCTTCTATCGCAACAAGCCAGTGGCTGTGGTCGGTGGCGGTAATACCGCTGTCGAAGAAGCGCTGTACCTGGCCAACATCGCCAGCACCGTGACCCTGATTCACCGTCGCGAAACGTTCCGCGCCGAGAAGATCCTGATCGACAAGCTCAATGCCCGGGTTGCCGAAGGCAAGATCATCCTGAAGCTGAACGCGACCCTGGACGAAGTGTTGGGCGACAACATGGGCGTGACCGGTGCTCGCCTGAAGAACAACGATGGCAGCTTCGACGAAATCAAAGTCGACGGCGTGTTCATCGCCATTGGCCACACCCCGAACACGTCGTTGTTCGAAGGTCAGCTGACGTTGAAAGACGGCTACCTGGTTGTACAGGGCGGCCGTGACGGCAACGCCACTGCCACCAGCGTCGAAGGTATCTTTGCTGCCGGTGACGTGGCCGACCACGTTTATCGTCAAGCCATCACCTCGGCCGGCGCCGGCTGCATGGCGGCACTGGACACAGAGCGTTACCTCGACGGCCTGCAGAACGTTTCGTTCTGATTCCGTAGAAAACAAAAAAACCGGCCTTGGCCGGTTTTTTGTGGGCAGACGATTCTGCCTCAGGACAATTTCGCCAGGCACGCCTCAAGAATATCCAGCCCTTCTTCCAGCACGGCGGCCTCAGTGGTCAATGGCGCGAGCAGCCGAATGATGTGGCGCGACTTGCCGCTGGGCATCAGCAGCAAGCCCGAGTCTCGGGCCAGCGCCAGCAGTTGTGTCAATTGCGCCGAAGCCGGTGTGCCGTCGGCATTGATCAGTTCGATGCCGCGCATCGCACCCACGCCGGTCAAACGGCCCAGATACGGTGACAGTCCGCGTGCCCGCCAGGCTTCGTAGCGGCTGACAATCGCTTCTTCCTGCTGCGTGCCCCAGGCATGCAGATGTGCATCACTCATTTCGTCCAGGGTCGCCAGCGCGGCGGCGCAGGCGATGGGATTGCCTGAGTAGGTGCCGCCCAATCCGCCCTTGGGCAAGTTGTCGACTAGCGACTTGCGCCCGACAACCGCACCCAGCGGCACGCCACCGGCAATGCTTTTACCCAGCAGGATCAGGTCCGGCTCAATGCCCAGTCGCGAAAACGCAAACCGCTGGCCGGTGCGGCCGAAGCCGGACTGGATTTCATCGGCAATCAGCAAAATGCCTTTGTCATCACAGAAACGCCGCAGCGCTTGGGCGAATTCCACATCCATCGCCAGAAACCCGCCTTCGCCCTGTACCGGTTCGACGATAAAACAGGCCACGTCATTCACGTCGATCTCGACGCTGAACAGCCGATCCATCGCCTTCAGGGCCTCGGCGCAGGTCACGTCATTGTCTTTGCTGGGGAAGGGCAGGTGGTACACCGGCCCCGGCAGCACGCCGACTTTCTGCTTGTAAGGCGCGACCTTGCCGTTGAGGTTGAGAGTGGCCAGCGTGCGGCCGTGGAAGGCGCCGTCAAAGGCAATGATCGCGGTGCGGCCGGTGGCGCCGCGGACGATCTTCAGGGCGTTTTCCGCCGCTTCCGCGCCGCTGTTGGTGAGCATGCCGCTGACCGGGTAATCCACTGGAATAAACGCGGCCAGGCGATCCATGAGTTCGATGTAAGGCACATGGGGAGCCGCGTTGAACGCGTAGTGGGTCAGGCGGGTGGCTTGTTCACGAATGGCCTCGACGATGCGTGGATGGCAATGGCCGAGGTTCAGTACGCCGATTCCCCCGACAAAGTCGATGTAGCGCTTGCCATCGGTGTCCCAGACTTCGGCATTTTTGCCGTGGCTGAGACTGATGGGGTGAACAATGGAAATCGACTGACTGATGGTTTCGCTGCGCATGGATGGCTGACTCTGAAGAAGGGATGCTTCTTTTTATCTAAGCCGCGAGCAGAGGTGTCCGGCAAACGAAATAAAGTTGCCGGGTCAATCTTAAAAGTCGGGATGTGCCCTGATACCGATCGATGGCGACGCATAATCTGAGGCGAGGGAGCAAGCTCCCTCGCCACAGGTTTAGCGACGAGTCAGTGGCTGCTGAGCGAACTTCACACCCGCCAAGCCATGGGCAATCAGCGCCCGGATATTGCCGTGGTCGCTGCCTTCGGGCGTGGCTACCACCGAACGATAATGCTCGCCAAACGCCAACAGCGCTTCTTCATCGCTCAGACTTTCCAGCAGCGCCAGGCCCAGGGTCTTGCACGAGCCTTCGTTCTGCCCGGCTGCGTTTTCCACGCCACCGTTGTTGAAAGCCTGGGGCTGGTAGTCATAACCGGCGGCAATGAACGCCAGGGTGTCGGCGAAAACGTGTTCGCCACTCTTGAGGCTGGCGCGCAGGGTGTTCAAATCACTCATTGGGTTTTCCTTTGGCGAACGCCGCTTGTTGGTCGGCGCTGGCTTCTTTCTGGTATTGGGCTTTCCACTCGGCATACGGCATGCCGTAAACCACTTCGCGGGCTTCATCGAGGCTGACGTCGATCTGGCGTTCGTCGGCGGCGGCCTTGTACCACTTGGACAGGCAGTTGCGGCAGAAACCCGAGAGGTTCATCAGGTCGATGTTCTGCACGTCCTTGCGGCTGTCCAGGTGGGCAACCAGCCGGCGAAAGGCGGCGGCTTCAAGTTCCAGGCGTTGTTGATCGTTCATGATGGGCTCTGTGCAATCAAATCGTGGCGCGGATGATAAAAGCCTGGCGAGCGATACGCCAGACGCGGTCAGCGGCTGGCGGCCAGGGTAATCGACACCGACTCGGCGAAGCGCAGGGCGTGGGGCTTGTCGACTTCGACTTCGGCATACAGCACCGACTCGTTGGCCATGATCAGGTCCAGCAGCTCCTGGGTCAGGCGCTCGAGCAGGGCAAAGCGATTGCCTTCCACGTGGGCAATGATCGCCTTGGTGATGGTGCGGTAGTTCAGCGCGTGATCGATGTCGTTGTCACGCACGGCGTCCTGGGCGGCATACAGGATGGTCAGGTTGATCAGCACATCCTGCTTGTTGAGGATTTCGTCCTCGTTGATCCCGATGAAAGTTCGCAAACACAGGTCCTTGACCCGGATGCGTGCCATTCCTGGTTGAAGTTGTGGCATTGCTACTTGCTCCGTCCAATCAATTGCAGGAACTCCTGGCGGGTGTTGCTCGACTCGCGGAAGGCACCGAGCATCACCGAGGTGTTCATGGTCGAATTCTGTTTCTCGACGCCGCGCATCATCATGCACATGTGCTGGGCTTCGATGACCACCGCGACACCGGCGGCATCGGTCACTTGCTGCACGGCCTCGGCGATTTGCCGGGTGAGGTTCTCCTGGATTTGCAGGCGGCGGGCGAACATATCCACAAGCCGTGCAATCTTCGACAGGCCCAGCACCTTGCCCGTTGGAATATAAGCCACATGCGCCTTGCCGATGAAGGGCAACATGTGATGTTCACACAGCGAGTACAACTCGATGTTGTCGACAATGATCATTTCATCGTTGTCGGAGGCGAACAGTGCGCCGTTGACGATCTCTTCGACGCTCTGTTCGTAACCGTGACACAGGTATTGCATGGCCTTGGCGGCGCGCAACGGGGTGTCTTGCAGCCCTTCGCGGTCGGGGTTTTCACCCAGGCCGATAAGGATCTCGCGATAGCTCTGGGACAGGGTGCTGTGGGGCAGGGATAACGTCATGGGGACATCCTCGCGGGGGCGGCTTATTTGACGTGCCGTCCGCCATTGACGGTCAGGGTCGTGCCGGTGACATAAGGGTTGTCGAACAAATAGCGCAGGCTCTGGTAGATCACTTCGCTGCCGGGCTCGATGCCCAGTGCGGATTTGGCCAGGACCCTGGCGCGGTACGCCGCGTCGTCGTCGGGATTGAACAGTAGCAGGGCTGGCGCGATACCGTTGACCTTGATGTCTGGCGCGTACTTGGCGGCAAAGGACAGGGTCAGGCTGTCGAGCCCGGCTTTGCTGGCGCAGTAGCCGATGTGCTTGCTGCTGCCCTTGCGGGTCACGTCATCGCTGATGTGCACGATGTCGGCGGGGCTTGAGCGTCTGAGTAAATCGGCACAGTGCAGGTTGATCAGGTAGGGCGCCAGCATGTGCACGCTGAACATGCGGGTGAAGGCATCGGCTTCGGCGCCCGGGTTTTCGGCCAGCCATTCGGAGGCGTTGTGGACTATCGCCCGCAGGCTGTCGGTGTGGTTCTTCAATTCACCGATGAACGCGAGAATCCCGGCCTCGCTGGAAAAGTCCGCGAACACCGCTGTTGCTCCCAGATCGCGCAGGGTCTTTACGCCGGGGCGTTCGCTGCGGTAGCTGAAAATGACCGGATGGCCGTCTTCGAGCAAACGCTGCGCACAGTGCAGGCCGACACGCTGGCCGGCACCGGTGATGAGGATGGGGGCTGCGGAAGAGGTCATGAACGGCTCGCGTCGCGGTTAGAGCAAAACTATACCAGCGACGGGAGTCGTGCACCTACGCTCCTGCAAGAGTTACTGATTTTGGGTAGTAGGCGTTGCGGGCAACGGTTGTTGCGGTGCGGTGTTCAGCCAGCCGGCCAACAGATGGGTCGACAATGGAATGAAGAAATAAACCATCAGTGGTGTCAGGCACAGGGTGCTGACGAACACCCGGGCCAGCAATCCCGTTTCAGCCAATAACGGTCCCAGCACAAAGTTGAACAGCAGGGACACCGGAAAGAACGCCAGCCAGATCGCCACGGCCTGCTTCCAGCGTGGCGGGCGTTGCCCTACCGCACCGAACCAGCCATCGATGCCACTGACCCGATGCTCCGAAGGATGGGCAAACAGATTGCTGCCGCGTCCCAGCCAAGCGGTACGCGACGCGGAATGCTCCCAGGCGTGCAGGGTCTGCTCGTCGGCGAAGCGGAAAATAATCTGGAATTCGTCATCCTCGGGCGGCGGAGCGAGCACGCCAGAACCGAGATAGCCGGGGAAGTCGGTGGCCAGTTGCTCGCCTTCGCGCAACCAGGCCATCAGGTCCTGATAACGCCCATCGGCGACACGACGCGCAACCATCAGCGTGACGGGTGAAGTAGACATTGTGTATCTCCGTAAGGCAAACGCGTCGCTCCGGATAGGAGTTTCGCCAGGCACAGCGCCGGGGTAGTGGGCTGCGTCTTGGGACAAGCAAGGATTATTCCTGATTGTGTCTGGAACTTTCGTTCCAATTAGTTCAACGACGTGTTGAATATCACTGGGGTATGAGAGTAAAAATGTATCAAAATATTAATATGGATCCAAAATCCCTGTGCTGACCGACATTGCGCCTGGCTTGCCCCCCATTACCTCCCTGATTCGAGAAGAGCTGTTCCCGATTCGTGAGGTCGCGCGGATGACAGGGGTCAACCCGGTCACGCTCCGAGCCTGGGAGCGACGCTACGGGCTGATACAGCCCACCCGCACCGAAAGCGGGCACCGCTTGTATTCGATGACCGATATCGAGCGTGTCCGCAGCATCCTCGGCTGGATCGAGCGCGGTGTCGCGGTAAGCAAGGTTGGCAAGATACTGGCCAAGACCGAACCGCTCCCGGTGCTGGAGCGGATCATTCCCGACGAGCTCGTTCAAGCCGACTACAGCCAATGGCAGCAGCAGGTCAAGGCGGCAGTGAGTGTTTTTGACGAAGTTCAGCTGGAACACGTCTACGGTCAGATCTTTTCCAGTTATCCGCTGACAGTTGTGTTTCAGGACATCCTGATTCCGATCTGGAAGCTATTGCTACAACGCCAAGATGCGTTCGGTCAGACCAGCGAGTGGCTTTTTCTGGATGGCTTTCTGCGGTCTCGAGTATTGCAACGCCTGCTGCTGGTGCGTGTCATGCAGCCGCGACGAGTGATTGTCTGCGCCTTGGCCGACCAATGTCGTGAGCTCGAAGTATTGGTCACGGCGCTGTATCTGAGCAGCGTCGATTCGGCTATTCAGTTGTTGGCGATCGGGCAGCCCTTTGATGAGTTGATCCTGGTCTGTGAGAAGATCAAGCCAAGGGCGCTGGTGCTGATTTCCAATCACGCGCCGGCTGCCGAACTGCCTCGACGTTTGAACCGTCTGGCCATGGGCCTGGATTGTCAGCTGTTTCTGGCCGGGGATGCGTCCGACCTGGCGCAAGAAAGTCTGGCCGGGTCGTCGGTGGGTTGCCTTGGAAACGAGGGAGGGGTGATGCGCCAGCGTCTGAAACAGTTCCTGGCGGGAAACCTGGATACCTGAGATTCAAATATGCAAAGCAGGATGGGTCAGGCGATGTTGCTGAAGGATGTACTGACGCAGACGCTCGGTTTCGTCCTTGTCACTCTGGCTCAGCTCGTAGGCGTAGAAACCTTGCTCGGTCTCACGCTCCAGGGTGCCGCGCAACGCAATCCGCTCATAGCCTGACGGGCTGAACCACAGCGCGAAGTGCTTTGGCGCTTTGGTCTTGTTGCGAACTTCCAGCAAAACCCCTTTGAACGATATTTCGTGCACCCACATCGTGCCGGGTTGCCCCTTGGCATTTTCCAGCGCCACTGGCTCTTCGAGCGCCAGGCGCCATGGCCGAATCATTGGCCCGTCTTCATAAATGCTGGGGACACCGAGGCGTAGATGCATTGCGTGAAACTCATCTTCCACCAGGTGCAGCGGGAAGGTCATTTGCTGATTTTCGAAAGTGGCCTGGATGGTGACTTGCTCATGAGCGGCCAGGCGTGTGAGCAAATCACGGATCTGCGAGCCGCCATTGACCAGCAAACTCGACGTCGCATCCCGCACATTGAGTTGCGGGTTGTGTTGCATGGTCTGGATAAAGTCCAGCTCATCCTGGGTCAGGAGTGCGTCGCGCTGCATGATTTGCTCGAAAGAAATAATTACAAAGTCATCGGTGATTGTAGTAAATGACCACTAATTCGCAGATTGGTTTGATCCGTTCGTCGACTTTAGATCAGCAAGTTCTGCCTGTACCTCGGCCAATTGCGCTTCCAGCTGTGCAACTCGCTGCTGTGCCCTGACCTGAACCGTGACGTCTTTCTGCACACCGACAAAATAGGTTTGTCCGTCGTGCGGGTTTTTTACCGTGGAAAGCGACAGTTCGTTCCAGAACGGGGTGCCGTCCTTGCGGTAATTCCTGAGAATTTCCCGGCAGGAACCGCCATTGCCCAACGCCTGGCGAATCAATGCGAGGGCGGGCTGATCCCGGTCTCCTGCCTGCAAAAAACGGCAATCCTGATAGAGGATTTCTTCACTGGTATAGCCCGTCAGGCGTTCGAACGCCGGGTTTACGTAAATCAGGATGTTGTCTTGTTCGCCTTCCTTTTCGGCAATCACGATGCCGTCGTTGGACGCGTCGATCACCATTTGCAACAGTGAGGCATTGATCATCGCAGAGTCCTTTGCGTATTGATGGGTACGCTGCATTCTAAAAGATCAATGAGGGCTGTGCTGTTAATATCTTGGCCTTTTACTCAGCTTCAGGATCAGATTGATGAAAGTCGCCATCCTTTCCGGCTCGGTGTACGGCACGGCTGAAGAAGTCGCCCGCCACGCCGCAAGTCTATTGAACGCCGCCGGTTTCGAAACCTGGCACAACCCGCGCGCGACACTTGCCGATGTTCAGGCCTTTGGCCCAGAAGCATTTCTGGCGGTGACTTCGACCACCGGCATGGGTGAGTTGCCGGACAACCTGCAACCATTGTATTCGATGATCCGCGATCAATTGCCCGCCGCCTGGCGTGGCTTGCCGGGTGCCGTTATCGGGTTGGGCGACTCGAGTTACGGCGATACGTTCTGCGGTGGCGGTGAGCAAATGCGTGAATTGTTCGGCGAACTGGGCGTGCATGAAGTGCTGCCGATGTTGCGTCTGGACGCCAGTGAAACGGTAACGCCGGAAACCGACGCCGAGCCTTGGCTGGCGGACCTGGTCAGCGCTCTGCGGGGCTGACCGGCTTTTATTGGCGGCAGTGTTCTGACATGGATCCAGGCTCCCCCACGCACTGACTCGCTCGGCCACCAAGCTGGCTGCCAATGCAACTAGCCGATCTCCGGGGGCTGACTAGACTGCTGTAACGTCAGTGAACATTAAGAACCCAGAACAATAAAAAGAGATCCTTGCCGTGAGCGTAACCCCCATCCAGTCGCCACACAGTCTCCAGGATAAAGTCAGTGCCGCCGAGTGGCAGACCCGCGTCGACCTGGCGGCCTGTTATCGTCTGGTCGCCCTCCACGGCTGGGACGATCTGATCTTCACGCACATTTCAGCCAAGGTGCCAGGCACTGAAGACTTCCTGATCAACCCGTTCGGGATGATGTTCCATGAAATCACCGCGTCGAGCCTGGTCAAGGTCGATCAGGCCGGCAACAAATTGATGGACAGCCCCTACGAGATCAACCCGGCGGGTTACACCATCCACAGCGCGGTGCATGAAGTCCGGCATGACGTCGTGTGTGTGCTGCATACCCACACGGCGGCGGGGGTGGCGGTATCGGCGCAGAAACAGGGCATTTTGCCGATCAGTCAGCAGTCATTGTTCGTGCTGTCCAGCCTGGCTTATCACGCCTACGAAGGCGTGGCACTGAACCATGAAGAGAAGGCGCGGCTGCAAGCCGACCTGGGTGAAAACAACTTTCTGATGCTGCACAACCACGGTCTGCTGACCTGTGGCGGCACCATCGCCGACACGTTCCTGATGATGTTTACCTTTCAGCGCGCCTGCGAGATTCAGGTGCTGGCGCAGAACGGTGGCGCAGAGCTGATCGCCATCGAACCGCAGATTCTGGCGGGCGCCAAGGCGATGATCGCCGGCGTCACCAAAAGTGCTCAAGGGATGGGTGGCGCGCTGGCCTGGCCGGCGCTGCTGCGCAAACTCGATAAACAAGACCCGGGTTATAAACTCTAAATGGCACTCGCCGAAATTCCTCTGTGTGTCTGGCGTAAGCGCGGCCAGACGTTCGTCTTCCGCGGTCAGACCATCCGCTATTGGGCTGCGGGGCAGGGCGAGCCGCTGTTGTTGATCCATGGCTTCCCGACCGCCAGTTGGGACTGGCATTACCTGTGGCAGCCGCTGGCGCAGCGCTATCGGGTGATTGCCTGCGACATGCTTGGCTTCGGCGATTCGGCCAAACCGGTGAACCACAACTACAGCCTGCTGGAGCAGGCCGATCTGCAACAAGCGTTATTGGCGCACTTGAACGTCGAGCAACCCGTTCACGTGTTGGCACACGATTATGGCGACAGCGTGGCCCAGGAGCTCTTGGCCCGGCACTACGAAGCACGCGCTCATATCGCCAGTTGCGTGTTCCTCAATGGCGGGTTGTTTCCCGAAACCCATCGCCCGGTGTTGATGCAAAAACTCCTGCTAAGCCCCTTGGGCTGGATGATCGGGCTAGCTTTTACCCGTGACGCTCTGGTGAAGAGTTTCAAGCAGGTTTTCGGTCCGCAGACCCGGCCCACCGAAAGTGAGCTGGATGATTTCTGGAGCCTGGTCGATAGCAATCACGGGCAGCGGATCATGCATAAATTGATCGGTTATATCCCGCAGCGGCGGGTCCAGCGTGAGCGTTGGGTCAGCGCCATGCAGCGCGGCGAGGTGCCGCTGCGCGTTATCGATGGTGAGGTCGATCCGGTTTCCGGTGCGCACATGGTGGCGCGCTATCGGCAACTGATTCCCACCCCGGACACTGTCCTGCTGTCCGAGATCGGCCATTACCCACAGATCGAAGCGCCGGCGCAGGTGCTCAAGCACTATCTGGAATTTCGCGATCAGTTGATTTCACCGCCGCTCAAGTTGGCGTGTTCCTGACTATCCCGCTGCCTTATCGCGCACCATTCAGCCGCCCCCGTGTTCATTGTGACCGGCAGCCCCGTGCCCGACACTCGCACTAATAGTCCCTGGCCTGCTGGAGTTCCCCATGAATGAGTCTGTGCGCTTCGAAGATAAAGTCGTGATTGTCACCGGTGCAGGCGGCGGCTTGGGGCGAGCGCATGCATTGCTGTTCGCCGAACAGGGTGCCAGAGTGCTGGTCAATGATCTCGGCGGCTCGGCTCAGGGTGAAGGCGCCAATGCATCGGCGGCTGATCGGGTGGTGGCGGAAATTCGTGAAGCGGGTGGCATCGCCGAGGCTAATCATGACTCTGTCACCGACGGAGACAAAATCGTCCAGCATGCCCTTGATACGTTCGGTCATATCGATGTCGTGGTGAACAACGCCGGCATCCTGCGCGACAAGACCTTTCACAAAATGGACGACAGCGATTGGGACCTGGTTTACCGCGTTCACGTCGAAGGCGCCTACAAGGTCACTCGCGCCGCCTGGCCACACATGCGTGAGCAAAACTATGGCCGCGTGATCTTCACCGCGTCGACCTCGGGCATCTATGGCAACTTCGGGCAGTCAAACTATGGCATGGCCAAACTCGGCCTCTACGGCCTGACCCGCACACTGGCTATCGAGGGCCGCAAGAACAATATCCTGGTCAATGCCATCGCCCCCACGGGTGGCACCCGCATGACCGAAGGCCTGATCCCGCCGCAAGTATTCGAGCAACTCAAACCGGAACTGGTCAGCCCATTGGTGGTGTACCTGGCCAGCGAGCAATGCCAGGAAACGTCGGGGCTGTTCGAGGTCGGTGGCGGCTGGATGGGCAAGGTGCGCTGGGAGCGCAGCCTGGGCGCCGGGTTCGATCCGCGGGTCGGTTTCTCGCCGGAGGATGTGGCGGCGCATTGGCAGCAGATCTGCGATTTCGAAGGCGCGGCGCATCCGAAGGACAACATTGAGGCGCTGAAGGAAATGATGGAGAACTTGCAGAAGTATTCCCTCTGACGCTGATTGCGCGACATCTGGCGGGGCTTGCCTGAGCCCCGTCATCCCCTCCCGACTACTCCCTGCCTGAAAACCTTTCGCCCATAAAAAAGGCCGCTGCAAACGCAGCGGCCAAAGTAAGACGTGGATCCAGGAGCTACAAATCAACGTCAGTGAACACAGGGCGATGAGTCGAAAAAATACGCTTCAAATCATCTGGATTCTGTCGCCAACGGGGTGGTCTATCATCCCCGTTCTTTGTGCTTTCGGGCCGTTTTCCGTGAAAGCCAGGCAAGAATAAGGTATTGATCACAAAGGAAAAATAGCGATTTCTGACATGCACTGTTACAGTCTTGGCAACAGTCTTCGGCTGACCTTTTGTAACAGCTGCCGCTAGCTGCGCCAGCTGTTACACATCCAACTTCAACCATGTCCCATGCACTGCACTGATAACCCTCCATCCAGCCCATCCATACCCCGCGCAAAACCCCGCCCCATGCGGGCCTTCATCCTTTGGAGGTACATCGCGAATACCTCCTTGGTGCGCTTATCGCTCCCGGCGAGCGGCAGTAGGGTGGGGTCTTCTGTCACTCACCGGGGAAGACGCATGACAAAAACAACAATGCGCGCCATCTTCAAACCGCAAGCGCTGGCCGCTGCGGTGGCCTTGGGCTGCTGTGCCCAGGCGCAGGCTGTTTCATTCAACATCGGCGAAATCGAGGGGCAGTTCGATTCCTCGTTGTCCGTCGGCGCGAGCTGGGGCATGCGCGATGCCGACAAGTCGCTGGTGGGTACCGTCAATGGCGGGACAGGCCAGTCTTCGACCGGTGATGACGGACGCCTGAACTTCAAGAAAGGCGAAACCTTCTCCAAGATCTTCAAGGGCATCCACGACCTCGAATTGAAGTACGGCGACACGGGCGTGTTCGTCCGTGGCAAGTACTGGTACGACTTCGAGCTCAAAGACGAAGACCGCGAGTTCAAGCAGATCAGCGACAGCGGTCGCAAGGAAGGCGCCAAGTCTTCCGGGGCGGAGCTTCTCGATGCCTTCGTTTATCACAACTATTCCATCGCCGATCTGCCGGGCACCGTGCGTGCCGGTAAACAGGTGGTCAGCTGGGGTGAAAGCACCTTCATCGGTAACTCGATCAACAGCATCAACCCGGTCGACGTTTCGGCGTTCCGGCGTCCCGGCGCTGAGATCAAGGAAGGCCTGATTCCGGTCAACATGTTGTTCGCTTCCCAGGGCTTGACCGATCAACTCACGGTGGAAGGTTTCTACCAACTGGAGTGGGACCAGACCGTCGTAGACAACTGCGGCACCTTCTTCGGTAACGACGTGGTGGCGGACGGTTGCAACAACAACTACACCGTCGGCAGCCCGGCGATTGCACCGCTTGCACCAGTGGCGGCAGCCTTTGGCCAACCTATCCAGGTCACCCGTGAGGGCGTGATCGTGCCCCGTGGCGGTGACCGCGATGCACGGGATTCGGGGCAGTGGGGCGCGGCTTTGCGCTGGCTCGGTGACGACACCGAATACGGCCTCTACTTCATGAACTACCACAGTCGCACACCGACCGTCGGCACCACCACCGCCGGGCTGTCCACATTGGCCAGCCTGCCGGGTATGGTCAGCACTGCCAACCGTCTGTCCCCGGGCAGCGGTTCGGGCCTGGCGCAAAGCGTAATGCTCGGGCGCGGCCAGTACTACCTCGAATACCCGGAAGACATTCGCCTGTACGGTGCGAGTTTTTCCACCACGTTGCCCACCGGCACTGCCTGGACCGGCGAAATCAGCTACCGGCCTAACGCTCCGGTTCAGGTCAACACCAACGACCTGACCCTGGCGTTGCTCAACCCGATCGCCGGCGGCGCGGCATCGCCTGTTGCGACCCGGCCTGGCGCCGACAATACCGGTTACCGCCGCAAGGAAGTGACCCAGGTGCAAAGCACCCTGACGCACTTCTTCGATCAAGTGCTGGGCGCCCAACGGCTGACCCTGGTCGGTGAAGCGGCGATGGTCCATGTCGGTGGTCTGGAGCCGCGGAGCAAGCTGCGTTACGGCCGTGATTCGGTCTACGGCCAGTACGGTTTCGGTGGCGATACCGACGGCTTCGTCACCTCGACCTCCTGGGGCTATCGCGCCCGGGCGATCCTCGATTACGCCAACGTGATTGGCGGGATCAACCTCAAACCCAACCTGTCCTGGTCCCATGACGTCGCCGGCTACGGCCCCAACGGGCTGTTCAACGAAGGCGCCAAGGCGATCAGCGTCGGTGTCGATGCCGACTACCGCAACACCTATACCGCAAGCTTGAGTTACACCGACTTTTTCGGCGGGAATTACAACACCCTGACCGACCGCGACTTCCTGGCGCTGAGCTTCGGCGTGAACTTCTGATCTGGCTGAGAAGGATGATGTTAATGCGCAAGATGATTCTGCAATGCGGCGCTCTGGCACTGAGTCTGTTGGCCGTCAACGTGATGGCTGCGGTCTCGCCGGAAGAGGCCAATAAGCTCGGCACCACCCTCACGCCGCTGGGCGCCGAGAAGGCCGGCAACGCCGATGGCTCGATCCCGGCCTGGACCGGTGGCATCCCGAAAAACGCTGGCGCGGTCGACAGCAAAGGCTTCCTGGCTGACCCGTTCGCCAGTGAAAAGCCGCTGTTCACCATCACCGCCGCAACGGTCGACAAGTACAAGGACAAGCTTTCGGACGGTCAGGTGGCGATGTTCAAGCGCTACCCGGAAACCTACAAGATTCCGGTCTACCCAACCCATCGCACCGTGGCCGTGCCGCCGGAAATCTACGAGTCGGCCAAGCGCAGCGCGCTGAACGTAACCAGCATCAACGACGGTAACGGCCTGGCCAATTTCACCGGCAATCGCTATTACGCGTTCCCGATTCCGAAGAATGGCGTCGAAGTGCTGTGGAACCACATCACCCGTTACCACGGCGGTAATCTGCGACGGATCATCACCCAGGTGACCCCGCAGACCAACGGCAGCTACACGCCGATTCGCTTCGAGGAAGAGATCGCCGTACCGCAACTGATGAAGGACCTGGACCCGGACAAAGCCGCCAATGTGCTGACCTTCTTCAAACAGTCGGTAACCGCGCCGGCGCGGCTGGCGGGTAACGTATTGCTGGTGCATGAAACCCTCGACCAGGTGAAAGAGCCGCGACTGGCGTGGATCTACAACGCCGGTCAACGTCGAGTGCGCCGTGCACCGCAAGTGGCCTACGACGGACCAGGCACCGCCGCTGACGGCCTGCGGACTTCGGATAACTTCGATATGTTCTCCGGTGCGCCAGATCGCTACGACTGGAAACTGATCGGCAAAAAGGAAATGTACATTCCCTATAACAGCTACAAACTCGATTCGCCGAGCCTCAAGTACGATGACGTGGTGAAAGCCGGGCACATCAACCAGGACCTGACCCGCTACGAGTTGCACCGGGTCTGGGAAGTGGTCGGCACGGTCAAGCCGAGTGAGCGGCACATCTACGCCAAGCGCCACATGTACCTCGACGAAGACAGCTGGCAAGTGGCGCTGGTGGACCACTACGACGGTCGCGGCCAACTGTGGCGAGTGGCCGAAGGTCACGCCCAGTACTACTACGATCACCAGACTCCGGCCTACACCCTCGAGGCGCTCTACGACATCATCGCTGGCCGATACATTGCCCTGGGAATGAAGAACGAAGAAAAGCACAGTTTCATATTTGGCTTTGACGCCAAGGCTGCCGACTACACACCGTCGGCTCTGCGCGCCGAGGGCGTTCGGTAAGGGTTTTGATACATTGGCATCACAAAAGGCGACCGGTGGGTCGCCTTTTTTATGGGCGCCAATCAGCGCGCTGAATACCTCTCAACAAGCGGGTTGGAGAGGGTTAGGGTTGTCGGACAATTATAAAAAGGCACGCTGCAATGACCGCCATGACCCCGTGTCTGGACCGTTCTGGATTCCTGCCCCGCCTGTCCTCTCATCACCTGTCGCGGGCTCGCTTGACCGAGCCGCTACTGACCTCAACGGCCCGGGTGAAATTACTCTGCGCCCCCGCCGGCAGCGGCAAGAGTGCGCTGCTCGCCGAGTGCCTGTTGCGGGCGCCATCCCGGTGCCGGGTGCATTGGCTGCCCTTGTCTGGCGGGGTGTCGAGCGCGGCTGATTTTCGTCATCGTCTGGCTGAGGCGCTGGGGTTGGCCTCGTCGGGTGAAACCGAATTGCTGAGCAATCTGGCGCGATTGCAGGCGCCGACCTGGCTGTTCCTCGATGACTACTGCCGTCTGCCGAACCCGGAGCTGGACTCGTTGCTGGATCGCATGTTGGCGATCGGCAGCCCGATGCTGACCTGGTGGCTCGGCACTCGCCGCCGGCCGCAATGCAACTGGCCACGGCTGTTGCTTGATGATGAATTGTACGAGTGCGAGAGCGCTTCGCTGGCTTTTACTTCAGGTGAAGTGGAGCAGCTGTTGCGTCCCTGGGTGCCGGATCAGGCCAACAAGGTGGCCAGTCGGGTCATCCAGCGCACCGGCGGCTGGTGTGCCGGTGTGCGGATCGCACTGTTGCAGAAGTGCGACTGGTCGCGTCAGGACACTCCCCAGGGACGGGCGGACACCTTGCTCGATTATCTGGAGCACGAGTTGTTCAGCTCGCTGACGCCTGAGTTGAGCGAGGCCTGGCGCGTGCTGGCCCACTTGCCACGCTTCAATGCCCGACTGTGCGATCACCTGTTTGGGGCCGGGGAGGGCGCGCAGTACCTGAGGACCTTGCAAGCACTGGGTTGTTTTATCGAACCCTGGCGCGACTCCACCGACTGGCTGCAGGTTTTCACCCCGTTCACCCAATTGCTGCGCGATGAGCAATGGTCGGCCGGACGCTCCTGGCATCGGCGGGCCTGCCAGTGGTTCTGCGCCGAGCAGGACTGGAAATCAGCCTTCGAACAGGCATTGCTCGCCGAGGAATACGAAGTGGCGGTCAGCCTGTTGCAGCACTTCAGTTTCGAGCATCTGTTCGAGGAGCAGACAGTGGTGCTGTTGTTGCGTCTGCATGAGCAACAAGGCGAGGAGCTGATGCTCGGCTCGCCGCAACTGATCGGGCTGATCACGGCGGCATCGCTGTTTGCGGGGCGGTTTGAGCAAGCCGGAGCCTGTATCGAGCAGTTGTCGCGATTCGTCCCGCAGCCGTCGGCGATTCTGCAACGGCAGCTGATCGCACGGTGGCAGGCCCAGCAGGGTTGGCTGTTGCATTTGCAGGGGCGGATGGAGGGCTCGCGTGCGCATTTTCTCGATGCGCTGAAGGACCTTGGTCCCGAACTCTGGACTGTACGTGTGATGTGCTTGTCGGGGCTGACCCAGCAAGCATTGCTGCGTGGGGAGCTGGAAGTCGCCCAGGCAATGAATCGTGAAGCGTTGTGCCTGGCGCGTGCGCAAGGTTCACTGGTTTTCGAAGGACTGCTGGAACTGGACCATGCGCAATTGCTGGAGCAGCGTGGAGCTCTCCAACGTGCCGAGGACTTGCTTGCCAATGTTCACGCCATGTTCACCAGGCAGCAACGCGATGCCGAACCTTTGCTCGGACGACTGGCGTTGCAGCGTGGCCGTTTGAATCTGTCCCTGGGACGCGATGCACAGGCGAGCGAGTTGTTTGAAAGTGGCTTGCGGATCTGCCTGCGCAATCACGACAAGCGGGTGCTGTACGGTTTTCTGGGGCTTGCGCAATTGGCGGCCAATCAACGTGACTATGACTTGGCATTTGCTCATCTGCGCGATGCTGAACGGTTGATGCAGCAGCGGCAGAGTCCTGACACCGTTTATCGTGGCGTACTGCTGCAAGTCAGCAGCCATTTCTGGCTGCAGCAGGGCCGGCCAGAACTCGCCTGTGAGGCGCTGAGTCGCGTCTTGCGCCACTATCTGGGCCAGGCGCGGCAAGCACCTCCGGCAACTTTGCTGCTGATTGCCCGGATTGAGTACCTGCTGGTGTTGGCCCAAGTCTATTTGCACCGGAGCGAGGCCCCATTGAACATCCTCGCTCGCCTGCTTGATCAGTCGAAGCGCTCCGCTCAGTTGACACTGGAGGTGGAACTGTTGTTCGCCAGGGCCGAAGTCGCCTGGTTGAATAGTGACCTGGTCAGTGCCAACGAGTGTTTACGCAGTGGATTAAATCTGGTGGAGCGATGTGGTTTGCGGCAGGCGCTGCGCGAACTTCAATTACGCCAGCCTGACCTGCTGTCGGCACTGGGAATGACGGAGCCGAACATTGAAGGCGTGGCATATACAGGAGGTAATAATCCGCTTAGTCAGCGCGAGGTCGAAGTACTAAAGTTGATTGCGTTGGGTAATTCGAATCAACAGATTGCCGAGCAATTATTCATCTCGTTACATACGGTGAAAACGCATGCTCGACGCATTCACGGTAAGTTGGGCGTTGAGCGCAGAACTCACGCAGTTGCCCAAGCACGATTGCTTGGGTTGTTGGCGTGATGTAACAATTGATTGGCTGTTTGTGGCACGACATTGTTGTCGCTGCAACATAAGTCGAAAAGAAATTCGACTGTGATGTTGGTTTTTTTTGATTTAGTTTCGCTGAAAGTTGGTGTGTGCAAAGTGCGCCGCTTTCAATTGACTAAATCAGGATTGTGTATTTATGGAAAGTAATAAACTCGAATCGGTTTCAAATAAATTTATCGGCGTAAACGAGGCCGTTGAACAATTGTCCGAGCAATTGAGCCTCATCCCGTCATTTGCGTCTTTGCTACAAGATTGTCTGGCGGAGGACATGTGGCGGTTGGTGCCGGAACTCTATGTTTCCAGGGTGTTTATCAATTATCGCGGTGCTGCGACTGCCCAAGAGCCGACAGGCTCACTGAATAATGTATTGATGGAGTGTCTGCTGCGCGGAAGTGCACCGAATTATAATCCAGACCAATATGGTGTGTACGATTGGCTGAACGATACGGACGAAAGCGCCCGACACGCTGATCTGGATATTGGGACAGTGAGTCAATTTATCGCCGAATTGCTCCGGACGTTGCCTGCAAAGTTTGTCGTGGCGCTGGATCAGTACTGGGCACGTAATATGGGCAACAACGTGATGCGTAAAGGCCTTCTGCGAAGTTATGCAGTCAAACTCTTCTGGCAGGAATTGAATAGCGTAACGCAAGAGGGCGGTGTCACACCGGAAGACGAAAAAAAGATTTTCGCGTTGACCGGTCCTCTGGTTCCCAGCGCATTTTATGGCGTTGCTGTCCAACTGCACGATGGCGTCTTCAAAACATTGGCTTCGGCTTTTGTCATGCGTCTGGATGGTCAGTCGTCAGGGGCGATTGTTCCTGCGGCGGACAGTGCCATGATTTTATATACGGCGAACGCAGGGGTGGAAAAGTTCGCTACGTCGGCAGCGCTGCATCAAGAAGTCCGGAAACGCCTGAGTACGCCAGCGAGTCGTGGCGAATTGCTGAAGGACTTGGCAGTTGAAGACGCGCAGAAGGTCGAGGCTGATCCAGAGATTCGTTATCCACGAATTGATACGGATGTATTCGGTGTTGGCACAGACGCGCTGTTGGCAAAGCAACGTGCTGACATCAGTCGTCAACTCAAGGGGTTGAGTGGCTCGCGCACGGACAAGGAGAATGTGATCCGAGAAGTTAACGCCCTCCTGCCCTTGAAGGAGCTGCTTGAAAATGCGAAACATCGCACCGCCGCGCTGATCAAGTTGATCAGTAAAAATGCGTGGCCTGAATGGTTGAAGCGCAGTAGCGAAAGGGACCAGAAGATTTATGTCGATCTGGAGCGCACCCTGCTTCAAAGTGAAGTAGATCTGCATCAACGAGTGGGTCATGTCGCGTCGCTGAAAGCCTATACACGAAACAGTGTTCAAGACTTTATTTTTCGGCGTGCTGCACTGCATGTCGATCCTGATTTTGTCCTCGTGACCTTGAACTACAATTTCCGTATGGGCGTGAAGGAAATCAGGCATCAAGAAACGAAAACGTTAACCGAACTTTTTATGTACGGTTTGCATGATAAAGCCGCCCGCTATCAGCTCAAGATCAACGGCGAACATGCGCGGGATTTGACCCCTTCATTCATCGAGTCGGCCATCGAAACGCTCGATGTGCGGATGAAGTACGCAGCGCTGCGGAACGCTGCCTATAAAGAGCCAGAAGTACAAGACGCTATCCATGAAAACCTGGCAAGAGTGACGGCCTTGTCGGTATTCGCCGCCGGGCTGCAAGGTCATTTGAAGGTGCAAAGTCTGGATATGGTGAAACGTTGCAATCTCGGCGATACATCATTGACCACTCATGGTCTTTCTTTTCGTGATGATTATCAGGCATTCAAGGAACTCACCGTTTATACGTCTAAAAGCAATGGTGCGCTTGTTCCTTGTGTGTTATATGCGCCAGGCGCGCCGGGAGGTAAAGACTGGTTTGAGTTCGATAATGTTTGGTTGCTCAAGGAGCACGTTGCGAAATGGGTGCTTGTTCCGGGCGGTAAGGATTACTTGATCGATCAATGCCATTTGAAGGATCGCAGCAAGCTGGTTGACGAAATAGATAAATCTGGAGCAGCGGCCATAGCTGGTCAAGGGTCAAGAATCAATACCGTTACATGGCTGTCTCTTCCCCAAAGACGCTTCGAAGACAGTGTCAGGCAGTTACTGGCATGGGCGCAGTACGAGGTCGAATTTGTTACGCCTGGTTGGTTCAGGCAAGCGAAGCTGTCTGAACGGCAATGCCTGGCTCGACTGACTACTGAACAAAGCGCCATTTATGAACTGGCGAAAGATAAGGTGAATGTACAGCCGTTTCAGGTGTTTGCTCGGGAATTGGTGAAAAAGCAAGTCAATGACTATTTACGCCGCTCGGGGCCACACCCGGAAATCGATCCGGACCAGGTTGAGATCACAATTGCAGGTCATCAGCCAATGACCCTGACTCAACTGTTTATTAATTGGGAAATCTGGCGCAGCGACACCAGTTCTTTTGTAAAGGCTCTTGCGTGGTTTGACACGGTGGTCAAAAGTCTGGTCAATGTTCGTGATCAATTGAGAACGGCTACGTTCAGGTCAAGAGACGGCACCTCGGTGGGAAGGCTGAGTGCAACAGTGATCAACGACTTGATTGGAGTGTTGCCAGGGGATCAATACATCGATTATTTGAAGCGCACTTTCCTCAATCCCGGGGTCGGAGATCTGTCAACAAGACCTGAGGTGTATGGCAAGCTCAAGCAAAACAAACTCCAGTTCGATGCTCTGACTCAGAGAATGCAAGGCAATTTGAGCGTGGAGCAATATACCTGGCTGAATGCGGTGCTCGAAGAGTTGCACATTACTGCAAATACTGCCAATGGCGAAGTCTACAGGTTTGTCGTCAACGGCAAGCGCGTTGAAGGTGGGTACGTCTTTGCTCGCAAAGGCACAACTGAAAAGATTATTTATCTGCCAGCGGCTTACGATGGCAAGAACTTTGTTTCACTGGAATCCTATGCCGCGGAACTGAAGATGCACGCGCGATGGGATATTGTTAAAAGTGTCCGAAGTAGAGATCAAGAGGTTGTGCGCGCTTATTTGTTCGAGGTTCTGAAAGGATACCATGATTTCACGCTAACACCCGGACGGCCTATCCGCTTATCGGATGACTACGCGCCGATGATCGAGCTTTTCATCGCCGAGACGGATGACCAGACGACCAGTCTTTCCGAAGCATTCTGGCGCGACACGCTAATTGTTGCCGAATTTGCGGTGGACATTGTTTCGCTCTTCATTCCACCGGTCGGGGTCGCAGCCACGTTATTGAAGGCAACGCGATCAATTGTGCTAGGGGTAATCGCTCACCACAACGGGTATGAAAAACAGGCAAACGGGCATTTTTCAGCTGCATGGGTCGGGTTGATTTCTCTCTATGTGGGTACCGTTGCGGGCATTGGCGGTGCAAATGCCGGCCTGAGTCTCCTTTCCAGAATCAACGATTTTGCCGGAATCGTTTCAACCGTTACCGGTGTTGAGGTCGGCGTAAATTATCTGACCTATGTGGCGGGTCGGTCTCTCGCGAATACAACCGGTTCGGTAACAACCTCTGTTCGCTGAGCAGGGAGAAGAGTGGATTAATAGCGGGCGGTGATAATTCCGCTTTATTACGTCACGTTTCAACCTGGTAACCCATCCGCCAACTCACGGCCCGCGTCGCTGCCAGCAATCGCTGCGCCGCCGGGCCGTTTTCGTCGGCATGGAACAACGAGGTCGGGCCGACGATGGTCATCACCGCCGCCACCTGGCCGACAGCGTTGAACACCGGTGCCGACAACGCATCCACTCCCGGCATCAGCAACCCATGCACATGATGCAGGCCGCGTTCGCGGATCTGTTCGCATAAGGCTGCATAGGTCTGATCGTCCGCCAAGATGTGGTCAGTGGTGTTGTGAAGTTCCTGATCGCGCAAGTCCACGGTTTCCCGCTTTGGTAGGTAAGCGCCAAATACCAGGCCAGTGGATGAACTGAGTAACGGCAATACCGAGCCCAATTGCGTGACCACCGTCACCGCTCGCACCGCCGGCTCGATGTGCACCACCGTCGCGCCCTGATTGCCCCACACCGCTAAAAAACAGGTTTCATTCAAGTCATCACGCAACTCGGCCAGAGGCAGAGCGGCGACTTTCAGCACGTCCATACTGTTCAGGGCAGCCAGGCCGACTCGCAGCGCTTCACGGCCCAGGCCGTAATGGTTGGTGGCGGGGTTCTGCTCGGCAAAACCGCTGGCGATCAGCGCTTGTAGATAACGGTGAACCTTGCTCGCCGGCATCTGCACGTGTTCGGCCAGACGCGACAGCGAGGTCGAGGGCGACAGCTCGGCGAGGGCCTTGAGGATGTCGGTGCCGACTTCGGCCGAGCGGACTTTCTGTTTACCGTTGCTTTCGCTGGTCATGGAGGCGGTGTGATCCCGGGACGAATGGGCGTCTTTATAGCTTGACGGTCAATACCAATCAAATTACGTTATGCGTAATTGAATTACGATAAAAATAACTTCCCGTTCAGGAGGCTCCATGAACCTCGATTCAACGGCGCCAGCGCTGGCTTATCAGTCAGGCTTTGGCAACGAATTCAGCAGCGAAGCGTTGCCCGGCGCACTGCCCATCGGCCAGAACTCCCCGCAAAAAGCCCCTTACGGCCTGTACACCGAGCTGTTCTCCGGCACTGCGTTCACCATGGCCCGCAGCGAAGCACGCCGGACCTGGATGTACCGCATTCAGCCGTCGGCCAATCACCCGGCATTCGTCAAACTGGATCGGCAACTGGCCGGTGGTCCGTTGGGTGAAGTGACCCCCAATCGCCTGCGCTGGAACCCCTTGGACATTCCGACCGAGCCCACCGATTTCATCGACGGGCTGGTGAGCATGGCCGCCAATTCGGGCGCGGATAAACCGGCCGGGATCAGCATCTACAACTACCGCGCCAACCGTTCCATGGAGCGGGTGTTCTTCAACGCCGACGGCGAACTGCTGTTGGTACCGGAACTGGGCCGCCTGCGCATCGCCACCGAACTGGGCGTGCTGGAACTGGAGCCGCTGGAAATCGCCGTGTTGCCTCGCGGGCTGAAATTCCGCATCGAACTGCTCGATCCGCAAGCGCGGGGCTACGTGGCCGAAAACCACGGCGCGCCACTGCGCCTGCCGGACCTGGGGCCGATCGGCAGCAACGGCCTGGCCAACCCCCGCGACTTCCTGACCCCGGTGGCGCATTACGAAAACCTCAAGCAACCGACTACCCTGGTGCAGAAATTCCTCGGCCAGTTGTGGGGCTGCGAGCTCGATCATTCGCCGCTGAACGTGGTCGCCTGGCACGGCAATAACGTGCCGTACAAATATGATCTGCGTCGCTTCAACACCATTGGCACGGTGAGTTTCGATCACCCGGATCCGTCGATTTTCACCGTCCTGACCTCGCCGACCAGCGTGCACGGTCTGGCCAACCTCGACTTCGTGATCTTCCCGCCACGCTGGATGGTGGCCGAGAAAACCTTCCGTCCGCCGTGGTTCCACCGCAACCTGATGAACGAATACATGGGCCTGATCAAGGGCGAGTACGATGCCAAAGCCGAAGGTTTCGTGCCGGGCGGCGCCTCATTGCACAGCTGCATGAGTGCTCACGGCCCCGATGGCGAGACCTGCACCAAGGCGATCAACGCTGAACTGGCGCCGGCTAAAATCGACAACACCATGGCTTTCATGTTCGAGACCAGCCAGGTGCTGCGCCCGAGCCGGTTCGCCCTGGATTGCCCACAGCTGCAAAACGATTACGACGCCTGCTGGGCCTCGTTGCCCGCCACTTTCGACCCGACCCGGAGATAACCCATGACTCAGACTTCCATCACTCGTAGCTGGGTTGCCTCCGCCAACGGCCACGCGGATTTCCCGCTGCAAAACCTGCCGTTGGGTGTGTTCAGCGTGAAGGGCGGAGCGCCGCGCAGTGGCGTGGCGATCGGCGACCATATCTTTGATCTGGGAGCGGCACTCGATGCCGGGCTGTTCGACGACGGTGCCGCGCGGACCGCCGTCGAAGCCACCCGTGGCGGCCAGTTGAATGCATTTTTCGAGCTGGGTCGCGAGGCTCGCGTCGCCCTGCGTGAACGCTTGATCGAGTTGTTCAAGGAAGGCAGCACCCTGCACGGCAAGATCGAAGCCCAAGGCGCAAAACTGCTGCCGCTGGCGGCGGATTGCCAGATGCACCTGCCGGCGAAGATCAACGACTACACCGACTTCTACGTTGGCATCGAGCACGCACAGAATGTCGGCAAACTGTTCCGCCCGGATAACCCGTTGCTGCCGAACTACAAGTACGTGCCGATCGGTTACCACGGCCGCGCCTCGACCATTCGTCCGTCCGGCGCCGACGTGCGGCGTCCGAAAGGCCAGACCCTGCCGGCCGGTCAGACCGAGCCGACGTTTGGCCCGTGCGCACGCCTGGATTACGAACTGGAGCTGGGCATCTGGATTGGCCCGGGCAATGCCATGGGCGACTCGATCGCCATCGGTGACGCCGCCGATCACATCGCCGGTTTCTGCCTGCTCAACGACTGGTCGGCGCGGGATATCCAGGCCTGGGAATACCAGCCGCTGGGGCCGTTCCTGTCCAAGAGTTTCATCACCAGCATTTCGCCGTGGGTGGTGACGGCCGAAGCGCTGGAACCGTTCCGTCGTGCGCAGCCGGCGCGCCCGGAAGGCGACCCGCAGCCGCTGCCTTACCTGTTCGACAAACGTGATCAGGCGGCCGGTGCCTTCGACATCGAACTCGAAGTGCTGCTGCTGACCGAATCGATGCGCGAACAGAATCTGCCGGCCCATCGCCTGACCCTCAGCAATACCCAACACATGTACTGGACCGTTGCGCAGATGGTGGCGCACCACAGTGTCAACGGTTGCCAGTTGCAGGCCGGCGACCTGTTCGGTTCGGGCACGCTGTCCGGCCCTGAAAGCGGTCAGTTCGGCAGCCTGCTGGAAATCACCGAGGGCGGTAAAAAGCCGATCGAACTGGCCTCGGGTGAGGTGCGTAAATTCCTCGAGGATGGCGACGAAATCATCCTGCGGGGACGTTGCAGCCGTGAGGGTTTTGCTTCCATCGGTTTCGGCGAGTGCCGCGGCAAAGTGCTGCCGGCGCGCTAAGAGGATCGGCCCATGGAACTCTATACCTATTACCGTTCGACCTCGTCTTTCCGGGTACGCATTGCGCTGGCGTTGAAGGGGCTGGATTACCAGGCACTGCCGGTCAACCTGATCGCACCGCAGGGGGGCGAACATCGCCAGCCGGCGTATCTGGGCATCAACCCGCAAGGCCGGGTGCCGGCCTTGCGCACCGATGAAGGCGAATTGCTGATCCAGTCACCGGCGATCATCGAGTACCTGGAGGAACGTTATCCACAGGTGCCGCTGCTGTCCAAAGACCTCGCCGCCCGCGCCCACGAGCGTGGAGTGGCGGCGGTGATCGGCTGCGACGTTCACCCACTGCACAACGTCAGCGTGCTCAATAAGCTGCGGCAGTTGGGGCACGATGAGCCGCAAGTGGTCGAGTGGATCGGTCACTGGATCAGTCAAGGGTTGGCGACGGTGGAGCAGTTGATCGGTGACGCCGGTTATTGCTTCGGCGATCAACCGGGGCTGGCGGACGTTTACCTGATCCCGCAGCTGTATGCGGCCGAGCGTTTCAATATTTCACTGGACGCCTACCCGCGTATTCGTCGAGTGGCAGCGTTGGCGGCGCAACATCCGGCGTTCATCAAGGCGCATCCGGCGAATCAGCCCGATACCCCTTGATGGCTTCACATTGACCCCTGTGGGATCAGTGGACGATGGCGTTGGGCGGCAAGTGCCCCAACCGTTCGGTCAGGCGAATCCGCTGGATCGGGTCGTCGCAGAGCAGTAGCGCGTGTTCCAGGTCAAAACGCTCGGCATTCGGGCAGTCCAGCCGTTGATAGAGGCTGGCCCGGGCCAGGTAGTCGGAGGCGTTGGCGTTGCCCAGCTCCAGCACGCGCTCGGCGTCGATCAGGGCGTCGATGTAGTCATCGTTCGTGAGGTACAACTGGCGCAGGTTGCGTGACAGCCGTTGCAGCATCTGCGCAGGTTCGGCGGTCTGCAAATGCTCGGCGCTGAGCTGCATGTTCGGGCCGTACTGGCGTTGCAGCAGTTCACGGCAATCGTTGGGGTACAGCCGGCGCCCGCCGCACGGGTCGAGCAGGTGATCGGCGCCTTGCACCCGCAGCAGGAAATGCCCGGGGAAGTTGACCCCGACCATGGGGATTTCCAGTCTTCTGGCCAGCTCCAGGGCAATCAGGCCCAGCGCCAATGGCTGGCCGCGCCGGCGTTCCAGCACTTTATGGAGCAACGCCACTTGCGGGCGCAAGGGCGTGAAGTCGTCCTGGGCGAACCCCAGGTCATTCATGCGCCGCAACAACGGTTGCGCCAACTCATTTACCGGCAGCATCGGCAATCCGTAGCTGACCCGCTGTTGCAGGTCCTTGAAGTCCGCCAGCACAGTTTCGGGATTCAGCTCTTTATCGTGTTCGACGGCGATCCACAACGCCGCCTCGAACAGCGCGGGCGGTGATCGTTGCAGACAGTCGAAAAAGCGTTGGCGCGGGGTCATCAAAATCTCCGGGGAATGCCTCGTTTTAGCCCCGTCGCAGGCTTTCGTCCAGTGCTGAACACAGGCCGTAACAGGTTATGTCCGAAAACCTTTAAAGCCGCGCTGCTTATTCCTGTGCGCTTCTGCAATTTTTGTGCGCAAGCCTATACTGGCGACTACAAGAAGTGATTCGGGAGCCCTACGATGTTCGCTCTCATGCAAAGCACTCGCCTTGAATCGCTGCACCTGAGCGTCGATCCGGTCACCGGGTTGAAGGCGGTGATTGCCATCCATAACAGCCGCCTGGGACCTGCCTTGGGCGGGTGTCGTTACCTTGCCTACCCCAGCGATGAATCCGCGATCGAGGATGCTGTGCGCCTCGCCCAAGGCATGAGTTACAAGGCGGCCCTGGCTGGCCTGGCTCAGGGCGGTGGCGTTGCGGTGATTATTCGCCCGGCCCATGTGGAAAACCGCGCCGCAGTATTCGAAGCGTTCGGGCGCTGGATCAATCAGCTCGACGGTCGCTACATCACCGCCATCGACGCCGGCACCTCGGTGGCGGACATGGACTGCATCGCCCAACATACGCAATTCGTCACCAGTACCACCGCTGCGGGGGACCCAGCACCGCATGCCGCCATGGGCGTATTCGCCGGCATCCGCAGCACCGCCATGGCCCGCTTGGGCAGCGATAATCTGGAAGGGCTGCGCATTGCCGTTCAAGGCCTGGGCAATGTTGGTTATGCCCTGGCCGAGCAGCTGCACGCTGCCGGCGCCGAGCTGCTGGTCAGCGACATCGATCACGGCAAAGTACAACTGGCCATGGAGCAGTTGGGCGCTCATCCGATCGCCAACGAAGCGCTGCTCAGCACCCCTTGCGACATTCTCGCGCCTTGTGGCTTGGGCGGTGTGCTTAACAGGACCAGCGTGACGCAGTTGCGTTGCTCGGCGGTCGCAGGTTCGGCCAACAACCAACTGACCCATCTGGAAGTCGCCGATCAGCTGGAACGCCGGGGCATTCTGTATGCGCCGGATTACGTGATCAACGCCGGCGGGCTGATCTACGTGTCGCTCAAACACCGTGGGGAAGAGCTGACGACCATCACCGCGCACCTGTCGAAAATCAGTTCACGGCTGACCGAAGTCTTTGCCCATGCCCAGGCGGAAAAACGTTCTCCGGCCAGGGTAGCGGATGAGTTGGCAGAGAAAGTGCTGTACCGGTAAACGTTTGAATCGATAAAGGAGTGAGTGCCTATCCGGCCAACTTGCTCCCCAAGCCCTGCGCCACAAACGTCGGGCCTGACAATCGCACGCCGACCCCGCGTGCCAGGAGCCCTGTGATGCTTCACAAGGTTGAGCTGCCCTACACCCGTTTTTTATCCCCTGACGGCCAGGTGCTCTGCGATCTCCCTCCCTGGGCCGACGACTTCAATCTGTTGACGCGCTTGTATCGGCAGATGGTCCTGACCCGCCTTTTTGACCAGAAAGCGGTCGCCCTGCAACGCACCGGGCGCATCGGTACCTACGCGCCGACCCTGGGCCAGGAAGCCATTGGCGTTGCGGTCGGCAGCCTGATGCACGCCGAAGACGTGCTGATCCCGTATTACCGCGACACCGCCGTGCAACTGATGCGTGGCGTGCGCATGGAAGAAATCCTGTTGTATTGGGGCGGCGATGAGCGTGGCAGCGACTTTGTCGACCCGGCGGTGGCGCAGGATTTCCCGATCTGTGTGCCGATTGCCACCCAGGCCCTGCATGCCTGCGGCGTCGCCAGCGCATTCAAGATCCGTGGCGAGCATCGGGTTGCCGTCACCACCTGCGGCGATGGCGGCACCAGCAAAGGTGATTTTCTCGAGGCCCTCAATGTCGCTGGCGCCTGGCAGTTGCCGGTGGTGTTCATGGTCAACAACAACCAATGGGCGATTTCGGTACCGCGACGAATTCAGTGCGGCGCTCCCACGTTGGCGCAGAAAGCCATTGGCGCCGGGTTCCACGGTGAGCAGGTCGACGGCAACGACATACTCGCCGTGTATGACCGCGTGCAAGCGGCCCTCGAACGGGCGCGCCACGGCAAAGGCCCGGTGTTGCTCGAATGCCTGAGTTATCGCCTCGGCGATCACACCACGGCCGACGATGCCACACGCTACCGGTCGGCGGACGAAGTCAAGCAAGCCTGGCTCGAAGAACCGATCAAACGTCTGCAGCGTTTCATGGTCGGGCAGGGCGTGTGGGATGAAAGTCGCGAGCAGGCGCTGATCAGCGAATGCCAGGGGTTGGTGCAGGTTGCTGTGGATAACTTCGAAGCGGCGGGCCTGCAGGCGCCGGCATCAGTGATCGATCATGTCTACGCCCAGTGGCCACAAGCCCTGGCCGAGCAGCGTGAAGACTTCCTCGAACGAGTGGCGCGCCGGACGGGAGGTTCGGGCCATGAGTAACGGCAAGGTAACGCTGCTGGAGGCGGTGAATCTGGCGTTGCATCGGGCCATGCGCGAGGACGAGAACGTTATCATCCTCGGTGAAGACGTCGGGGTGAACGGTGGCGTGTTTCGCGCCACGCTGGGCCTGCGCGACAGCTTTGGTTTCAAGCGGGTAATCGATTCGCCGCTGGCCGAAACCATGATCGGCGGGCTGGCAGTGGGCATGGCGGCCCAAGGCTTGAAACCGGTGGTGGAAATCCAGTTCATGGGGTTTATCTACGCCACCATGGAGCACCTGGTGTCCCACGCCAGTCGCATGCGCAACCGCACGCGCGGGCGGCTCACCTGCCCGATGGTGCTGCGCTCGCCGATGGGCGCAGGGATTCGTGCGCCGGAACATCACAGCGAAAGCACCGAAGCACTGTTCGCGCACATTCCGGGGTTGCGGGTGGTGATCCCGTCCTCGCCGGCCCGGGCCTATGGTTTGTTGCTCGCGGCCATCGACGACCCGGACCCGGTGATCTTTCTCGAACCGACCCGACTCTATCGCATGAACCCGCAACCGTTGTTGGATGACGGCAAACGCCTGCCGCTGGACAGCTGTTTCACCCTGCGCGAAGGCAGCGACATCACCTTGATCAGTTGGGGCGCCAGTGTGATGGAAACCCTGCAAGCCGCTACGGCGTTGGCCGAGCAGGGCATCTCGGCGGAAGTGATCGATGTCGCCAGCATCAAACCGTTGGACCTCGACACGATGGAGGCCTCGGTGCGCAAGACCGGTCGCTGCGTGATCGTGCATGAGGCGCCGCGCTCCTGCGGGGTCGGCGCGGAAATCGCCGCCAGTCTCTACGAACGGGTGTTTCTGCAGTTGCAGGCACCGATCCAGCGAGTCACCGCGCCGGACATCCCGCCACCGCTGTATCGACTGGAATCGCTGTACATGCCTGGCGTCGAGGACATTCTTCACGCCTGTGACACCGTGTTGCGCCACGCCTGAAGAAGCCCTTGAAGAAACGCCAGAGGCCGAGGAGATTGCGATGAAATATTTCAAACTGCCGGATCTGGGCGAAGGCTTGCAGGAGGCGGAAATCGTCCGCTGGCACGTCAAGGTCGGCGATACCGTCAAGGCTGACCAATTGCTGGTGTCGGTGGAAACCGCCAAGGCGCTGGTGGACATTCCCGCGCCTTACGACGGCGTGGTGGCGAAAACCTTCGGCGGCGAGGGCGACATCCTGCATGTGGGGGAGCCGTTGCTCGGTTACGAAGGCGAAGCGGATGCGGGCACCGTGGTCGGACGGCTTGAGGGCGGCGGCACGAATCAGGAGGATGCCTTTTTTATCGGCACCGCGCCTTCGACCCGCGAATACCTGGCGAACCGCGCCACGCCAGCAGTGCGTCAATTGGCGCGACAACTGGGCGTTGAACTGAGCGCCTTGGTCGGCTCCGGCCAGGACGGTCAGATCACCCGCAGCGATGTGGAAAATGCGGCCCAGACGGAACGCGAGCGTTTCGGCGGTGAGAAGCTGCGCGGTGTGCGGCGCAGCATGGCGCTGAACATGGCCAGGTCCCATGCCGAAGTGGTGCCGGTGACGATTTTCGGCGATGCCGATCTGCATCGCTGGGGGCAGGCGCGAGAACCACTGATTCGTCTGGCCAAAGCCATGGCGGCGGCCTGCGCGGTGGAGCCAGTGCTCAATAGCGGCTTCGATGGCAAAACCCTGTCGCTCAAACAACACGAACGGCTCGACCTGGGCATTGCCGTGGATACACCGGACGGTTTGTTCGTGCCGGTGCTGCGCGATGTCGGCAATCGCACGTCGGCGGATTTGAAAGAAGGTGTGATGCGCCTGCGCGCCGATGTGCAGGCGCGTTCGATTCCGCCCAAGGAAATGATGGGTGCGACCCTGACTCTGTCGAATTTCGGCACCTTGTTCGGTCGCTACGCCAACCCGGTGGTGGTGCCGCCGCAAGTGGCGATCCTCGCCGCCGGGGCGATCCGCGATGAACCGGTGGCGGTCGAGGGGGCGGTGGCGGTGCATCCGATCCTGCCGCTGTCCCTGACCTTCGATCACCGCGTGGTCACCGGCGGCGAGGCGGCGCGGTTCTTCAAGGCGCTGGTCGACGCACTGGAGCAGCCTGACGCCTGATTTTCTGCGAGCATGAAAAAGGCCCTGAGCCATTGGACTCAGGGCCTATTCAATTCGGGCATTGCTTACTTCGGCGTCTTGGCGGCTTTGGCTGGCTTGGTCGGCTCAGCTTGCTCCACTTCAACAGGTGCAGCCACTTCAACAGGTTTAGCGACTTCAGCCGGCACGTTGAGCAATTCGGACAGTGCGTCCGGCTGGCTCTTGAACGCCTTGGCGAACACGTCGCGGTTCTTCGCCATGTAGATCCCGGCTTCTTCCACTTGCTGCTCGGTCAGGGACGGAACGGCTTTTTGCAACACTTCAGCCAGCAATTCGGCCAGTTCGAGCATTTTGTCATGACGGTCAGCTTCGGCTTTATCCATGAACAAGCGCTCCAGATCTCGGCTGCTGCGGTATACCACTTCGACGGCCATTCACCACCTCACATGCCTTCACATTTAGTTGTCTTTGCGACTACTGTATCTATATACAGCGAAAAGGATAAGCGAATCCCTGAGCTTTGGGTAGTGGCTTTTTAATGTAGACCGGATTCGGGGTTTGTCAGGTGAACGGTGGCGCTCCATTCGCGGCTACAGGTTTGGTGTTGACCTGCGACCAAACGCCACGGAGCGTGTTTTAAAGCACCTCGCCATCATGTGGCAGGCAACCCCTGGCCTTTTTTCTGCATGCAGAACAACCGTCACGTCCAACCCGCATCATCCGCTCGAACCGAGCTAAGGAACAATCATCGTGAAAATCAACTGGGCCGAGAACCTGCGGCAGAACGTGCACCAACTGGCCGAGTCCCTGGGCAACCTGTTCGTCGAGACCTTCCACTACCTGGCGCTGTTCGCCATCGGTGCGGTGACTGCCTGGGCGGCGGTCATGGAGTTCATCGGGATGCTGGAACAGGGGCACATCAAGATCGATGACATCCTGTTGCTGTTCATCTACCTGGAACTGGGGGCGATGGTCGGGATTTACTTCAAGACCAATCACATGCCGGTGCGGTTCCTGATCTACGTGGCGATCACCGCGCTGACACGGCTGCTGATCTCCAACGTCTCGCACCACAATCCGCCGGACCTGGGGATCATCTACCTGTGCGGCGGGATCCTGCTGCTGGCGTTTTCGATTCTGGTGGTGCGTTATGCCTCGTCGCAATTTCCTTCGGTGAAGATCGAACACCCGCAACGCAAGATCGGTGCGGGTTCCGGTGAACATCCCGAAGTGGAGAAGGGCGAGCTTTAATACCCGATTTCAGGTCGGGGCCGGGCTTTGGCCTGTGGCGGCGGCAGCTTACGGTTGTCGCCGTCGGTCATGGCTTCGAGGATGGCCACGGCGCATTGACCCTGTTCGATGGCGATGCCGAATTGAATGCTTTGCACCAGGCGTTTGAGGCGCTTGGGGTCATTGCGTTGTTCGGCGCTGATCATCCGTTTAGCCACCACGCGGCCAGCGTTGGAGAGGGTCAGCATGATGCTGCCGTCCAGGCCCTGGATGCTCAGGTTGATTTGATAATCCGCTGCAAAAGCATCGGTAATGAGCTGAAAAGGGTTGTCCATAATGCGTCACCGCCTGATTGAACGTGCAGTTGTTGACGGCTGTGATCGGGATTAGTTCGCAATACCAGACCACCGGCCTTCCATGTTCATGCGCTTTCTTCCGTGCCGCACAAGGGAGACAGCAAGGGGCATGCCGGAAAAACTGTCGGACAATGTTTACGGCAAAAAAACGGCGGGCACTCTGGCCCGCCTTCTTTTTGCTTGCCCGTTTCAGGGCATAAATGAATAGATGATCGCAGACAGTGCAATCAGACCGACCAACACCACGAACACGTTCGAGGCCTGGCCCGAGTACTGGCGCAAGGCCGGCACGCGGCGGATGGCGTACATCGGCATCAGGAACAACAGGCAGGCGATGATCGGCCCGCCGAGGGTTTCGATCATGCCCAGGATGCTCGGGTTGAAGGTCGCCACGGCCCAGCAACTGAGGATCATGAACAGCGCTGTGAGGCGGTTCAGCCAGCCGGCGGAGGCGACTCGACCACGGCCACGCAGGCTTTTCACGATCAGGCCCTGAAAGCCTTCGCTGGCGCCGATGTAATGGCCCAGGAAGGATTTGGTGATTGCCACCAGTGCAATCAGCGGCGCGGCGTAAGCGATGACCGGCGTCTGGAAGTGGTTGGCCAGGTACGACAGGATCGAAATGTTCTGCGCCTTCGCCGCGGCCAAATCAGCCGGGGACAACGCCAGCACGCAGCTGAAGCAAAAGAACATCACCGTGACGACCATCATGGCGTGAGCAATCGCCAGAATGCCGCTGCTTTTGCGTTCGGCTTGCTTGCCGTAATGCTGCTTCTGATCGACGGCGAAAGCGGAAATGATCGGCGAATGGTTGAACGAGAACACCATCACCGGGATCGCCAGCCACAAGGTCTTGAAGAACAGCGGCAGCGGCATGCCTTCACTGGCGGTGGCGAAGAACGCGCCGTTCCAGTTCGGGATCAGGCTGATGCCCAGTAGCAGCAATGCCGCGACGAACGGGTAAACCAGCACACTCATGCACTTGACGATGACGCCCTGACCACAACGGACGATGGCCATCAGGCCGAGAATCAACCCCAGTGACAGGATCGCCCGAGGCGGTGGCGTCATGTGCAACTGGTGCTCCATGAGGCTGCTCAGGGTATTGGTCAGCGCTACGCTGTACACCAGCAGAATCGGGAAAATCGCGAAGAAATACAGCAGCGTGATCAGCTTGCCGGCACCGATGCCGAAGTGTTCTTCCACCACTTCAGTGATGTCCCCGGAACGGCCGGACAACACGAAACGAGTCAGACCGCGGTGTGCAAAGAATGTCATCGGAAACGCCAGCACTGCCAGGATCAGCAGCGGCCAGAAACCACCCACGCCGGCGTTGATCGGCAAAAACAGCGTGCCGGCGCCAATCGCTGTGCCATAGAGGCCAAGCATCCAGGTGGTGTCGTGTTTACTCCAGCCTTTGTGGGTTATTTCGTTATTGCGTGTGAGGTCTACAGCGGGATTATCGGCAGCAGGTGTACGTACATCGGTCATCGTTTTCGCCTCGTTATTATTATTACTCGGGCTCACGTGTTGCGAACGGTCAGGAAATGCTCCTCAGCACTCCACCCAGCTAACCGCCAGGCCGCCCCGTGAAGTTTCTTTGTATTTGTCGTGCATGTCGGCGCCGGTATCGCGCATGGTGCGGATCACCCGGTCCAGGGAAATGAAGTGTTTGCCGTCACCGCGCAGGGCCATTTGCGTGGCGTTGATCGCCTTCACCGCGGCAATCGCGTTGCGCTCGATGCACGGCACTTGCACCAGACCACCGACCGGATCGCAGGTCAGGCCGAGGTTGTGTTCCAGGCCGATTTCAGCGGCGTTTTCCAGTTGTTCCGGGGTGGCGCCGAGCACGTCGGCCAAACCGGCGGCGGCCATGGCACAGGCGGAGCCGACCTCGCCTTGGCAGCCGACTTCGGCGCCAGAAATCGAGGCGTTTTTCTTACAAAGAATGCCTACGGCAGCCGCGCCCAAAAAGAACGCCACGACGTCATCGTCCGACGCGTCCGGGTTGAATTTCATGTAGTAGTGCAGCACGGCCGGAATGATCCCCGCCGCCCCGTTTGTAGGCGCGGTGACCATCCGTCCGCCCGCGGCGTTTTCTTCGTTCACGGCGAGGGCGAACAGGTTCACCCATTCCATGGCCGACAGGGTGGAGCTGATGACGTTCGGTTTGCCGATTTCCAACAGGCTGCGATGCAATTTCGCGGCGCGGCGGGGAACATTCAGACCGCCGGGAAGGATGCCTTCGTGACGCAAGCCTTGCTCGACGCACTCGCGCATTACCGACCAGATGTGCAACAGGCCCTGACGGACTTCGGCTTCGCTGCGCCAGGCCAATTCATTGGCCATCATCAATTCGGACACCCGTAGACCGTGCTGTTTGCAGAGCTTGAGCAATTCGGCGGCGCTGGAGAAATCGTACGGCAGCACAACGTCGCTGGCCGGCGCAATGCCGGACTCGGCTTCGGCCGCGTCGATGATGAAACCGCCGCCCACCGAGTAGTACGTCTGCTCGAACAGCTCACCGGTTTCGCCGAAGGCTGTCAGGGACATGGCGTTAGGGTGGTAGGGCAGGCTCTCGTCGAGCAGCAGGAGATCGTGCTGCCAGTTGAAGGCGATGGTCGCTTTGCCGGCCAGGGACAGCTTGCCGGTTTCCCGCAGGTGCTGGATACGCGAATCGATGGTGGTCGGGTCGATGCTATCCGGCCATTCGCCCATCAGGCCCATGACACAGGCGCGGTCGGTGGCATGGCCGACGCCGGTGGCTGAAAGCGAACCGTAAAGGCGGATTTCGACCCGACGGACGGCGGCCAGCAAATTCTGCTCAATCAGTGCTTGGGCAAAGGTCGCTGCAGCGCGCATCGGGCCGACGGTGTGGGAACTGGACGGACCGATGCCGACTTTGAAGAGATCGAAAACACTGATAGCCATGCTAAAGCCTATACAAGCAATGGAAGAGAAATCGCCGCCATTTTTGTAGGCCAAGCGCAATGTCGGCGATACTGCCTACCTCGGTCCTACGTGACCAACGAAACTTCCTAAGACAGCCTTTAGCAGGACTAAACGATGAGTCGTCAATTGCACGCCCAGACTTATGTCTGGCTGCACGTGTTTTCCTGTGCCGCGCGGCACCTGTCGTTCACCCGTTGCGCCGAAGAACTGCACATCACGCCGGGTGCGGTCAGTCAGCAAATTAGGCAACTGGAAGAGCGGCTGGGGTTTCGCCTGTTTCACCGTCGCGCCCGTGGGGTGGAATTGAGTGCGCAGGGCCAGCGCCTGGCCATTACGGTCAACGAGGCTTACGGCAGCATCGACGCAGAATTGCGACGACTGGATGCGGGAATGATCAGCGGGATTTTGCGGGTGCGTTCGATTCCCTCGTTCCTGAGCAAATGGCTGACCCCGCGTTTGCCGCGTTTGCAGCAGCGTTTTCCGGACATTCAATTGCGCCTGGTGGCGGAGGACAGCAGCGTGCCGTTGCACGAGGGAGATTTCGACCTGGCGATCGATCTGAATGACGGCAGCTATCCCGGATTGTTATCCACAGCCTTGCTCGACGAGCAGATATTTCCGGTGTGCGCCCCGAGCCTGTTGCGAGGGCGTCCGCCGCTGCACGGCCCGGCAGACTTGATGCACTTCCCGTTGTTGCATGACATCACCGCGTGGCGCGGTAGCTACGAGTACGCGGAATGGGAGTTTTACCTCAATGCCATCGGTTTCGAAGGTGCGGACGTGCGGCGCGGGCACACCTTCAACCGCAATCACCTGACCATCGAAGCGGCGATTGCCGGGATGGGTGTGGCGATTGCTAGACGAACGCTGCTTAACGATGAGCTGGAACGGGGCACGCTGATCGTGCCGTTTGGCCTGGCGGTGCCAAATCACAAGCGCTACGTGCTGCTCTACGCGCCGGGTGCGCTGAGCCATCCGGGCGTACGCGCGGTGCATGACTGGCTGGTGGAAGAGGCGGGGATTTTTCGTGACCTGCATCCGCTGGGGGGCGTGGCAGATGTGACCATTTGTGACTGAAGACAGGGCCGACCCAACTCCCGACATTAACAGCGCTTTTGCTCGTTGTCCGGCTTTTTTTGCGTATGAATATTTATCTTTTTTTAGGGCTTGAAATGTTCCGCGCACACACCGATTGTGTAACCAAGAGGTTGCGGTGATGACGCCCAAGGGCCAGCCGATGCGCCTCTTGCGAGCTAGCTGAAATAAGGGAAGAACTATGCAAATCCAAGTCAATAGCGATAACCATATTCAAAGCAGTAAACGACTGGAGGAGTGGGTACGTACTACCATTGAGAGCACGCTCGAACGTTATGAAGAGGACCTGACCCGCGTCGAGGTCCATCTGCGGGACGAGAACGGCGACAAGCCTGGTCCCCATGACATGCGCTGCCAGCTGGAAGCGCGGCCAAAAGGCCATCAACCGATTTCCGTCACCCATAAAGCTGACTCCCTGGAACTGGCGATCGACGGGGCAGCCGAAAAACTTGAACATGCGCTGGAGCATATGTTTGGCAAATTACGCGGCAAACCACGCGCCGCTGTGGTGCCGTTCGATAGGGGCGCTCATGCCGATGCGCTGCTTGAGGATGAGTTTCTCGAGAACGAACAGGCTGCGCTCAATGGCTGAGGCCTGATTCACCTTTTACCTTCCTGATTAAAACGGGCCTGCGATTGCAGGCCCGTTTTGTTTCTGGCGCGAGAGCTGCCGAAGGCTGTGATCTTTTACTCTTTGTTCTAGCGTAAAAACGCCTGCCGATACTCCCCAGGCGTCCCACCCAACGCCTGTCGAAACCGGTTGGTGAAATGGCTCGCACTGGCAAACCCGCACGCCAGCGCAATCTCTCCCAACGGCTGCGACGATGCGCGCAACAACTCCCGCGCGCGCCTCAGACGCCGCGCCAACACATACTGATGCGGCGGCAAGCCGAAGCTCACACGAAACATCCGCGCAAAGTGATATTCCGACAGCGCGCACAAGCTCGCCAATTGCCCAAGGCTGATCGCCTCCGCCAACTGACTGTCGATGAACTCCACCAGTTGCCGCCGCTGATGCGCCGCCAATCCACCCTTGAGGCGCAGGCCCTGACGCACACCAACCTGGCTGAGCAAGGCGTGGCTGAGCATCTCGTGGGCCAGGCTGCTGGTGAGCAGGCGTTCGCCGGGTTCGTCCCAGTTGAGGCTGATCAACTGCCGAAAGTGCCGTACTTGCTGCGGGTCTTCGAGGAACGTGCGCTCGCGCAACTGCAATTCCCGTGGCTCGCGATCCAGCAACGTGACGCAACCAACGGCAAATTGTTCGGGGCTGAAATACAGGTGGGCCAGGCGAATGTCGCCGTTGATCACCCAGCCTGACTGATGGTCGGCCGGCAGAATGCACAGCTTGTCCGGGCCGCCCTTGGTGCCGGGCTGGTCGCGGCGAAAGGTGCCGGTGCCGCCGGCGATGTAGCACGACAAAGTGTGATGGCTCGGCGCTTCGTAGTCCTGGGCGTCATGGTGGTTGCTCCACAAAGCCGCAGCCATGCCGTCACCGAGCTCGGCGCTGTGCTCCAGGCGAGCATTGGGCGAGCGGTTGAGGGCTTGAAAGACTTGCAACGTTTCCAGTGCGGCCATGATCGGTTCTCTCCAACGCCTTGCATCCTACTCCGTAGACGCTGGCCTGCCAGCCTGCCGACCGACAAAAGCGCAAGTTTATGCAAGTGCAAAAGGGTGTCGCGCCGGACACTGAAGGCCTATTCAGGAGTCTTCACCATGAACCTCTCGCTATACCTGCTGACCGTATTGATCTGGGGCACCACCTGGATTGCCTTGAAATGGCAATTGGGCGTGGTGGCGATTCCGGTGTCGATCGTCTATCGCTTCGGCCTCGCCGCGCTGGTGCTGTTCGTGATGTTGTTGCTTAGCCGGCGTCTGCAAGTGATGAACCGTCGCGGGCATCTGATTTGCCTGGCGCAGGGGCTGTGCCTGTTCTGTATCAATTTCATGTGCTTCCTCACCGCCAGCCAGTGGATCCCCAGCGGTCTGGTCGCCGTGGTGTTTTCCACCGCCACGTTGTGGAACGCCTTCAATGCGCGGGTGTTCTTTGGCCAGAAAATCGCTCGAAACGTGTTGATGGGCGGTGCGTTGGGCTTGCTCGGCTTGGGCCTGTTGTTCTGGCCGGAGCTGGCCGGTCATACCGCCAGCCCGGAAACCTTGCTCGGGTTGGCTCTGGCGTTGCTCGGAACCTTGTGCTTCTCGGCGGGCAACATGCTGTCGAGTCTGCAGCAGAGGGCCGGCCTGAAACCCCTGACCACCAATGCATGGGGCATGGCTTATGGCGCAGCGATGTTGTCGGTGTGGTGCCTGGTCAAAGGTATCCCGTTCGACATGGAATGGAACGCCCGTTACATCGGCTCGTTGCTGTACCTGGTGATTCCGGGCTCGGTGATCGGCTTCACCGCCTACCTGACGCTGGTCGGGCGCATGGGGCCGGAGCGGGCGGCGTATTGCACCGTGTTATTCCCGGTGGTGGCGCTGAATGTGTCGGCGTTTGCCGAGGGCTATCAATGGACGGCGCCGGCATTGGTGGGGTTGGTGCTGGTGATGTTGGGCAATGTACTGGTGTTTCGTAAGCCCAAGGCACCGATGGTGCAGGGAAGCGGCAAATTGGCCTGATGCTTTGACCGAGCGCTGAACAACTCAGCGCTCGATTCTGATAGCGATATAAATCAGCAACGGCAATATGAAGTCGACAATATGCCGAGAGCAGGCAGGTGTTTAAAACACCCGCCCTTTTTGATCAGCCTTTCCACACTTGTGGGTTCACCAGATCCTGCGGTCTTTCACCCAACAAGGCACTGCGCAAGTTAGCCAACGCACGGTTGGCCATGGCTTCGCGGGTTTCGTGCGTGGCCGAGCCGATATGCGGCAGGGTCACGGCGTTTTTCAGTTGGAACAGCGGTGATTCAGCCAGTGGTTCTTTCTCGTAAACGTCCAGCCCGGCGCCACGAATCCGGTTGTTTTGCAGCGCTTCGACCAGCGCCGGCTCGTCTACCACCGGGCCACGGGCGATGTTCACCAGAATGGCGCTCGGTTTCATCAGTGCCAGTTCGCGGTGGCTGATCAGGTGCCTGGTTTTTTCGCTGAGCGGCACCACCAGGCAGACGAAATCGGCTTCGGCCAGCAGTTGATCCAGGCTACGGAACTGTGCGCCGAGTTCCTGTTCCAGTGCGGTCTTGCGGCTGTTGCCGCTGTAGATGACCGGCATGTTGAAGCCCAGTCGACCACGACGGGCAATGGCCGCGCCGATGTTGCCCATGCCGACTATCCCTAAGGTTTTGCCATGCACATCGCTACCGAATAACGGTGCACCGACGGTGGCTTGCCATTGGCCAGCCTTGGTCCAGGCGTCCAGTTCGGCGACGCGGCGGGCGCTGCTCATGAGCAGGGCGAAGGCCAGGTCGGCGGTGCTTTCGGTGAGCACGTCGGGGGTGTTGGTGAGCATGATCCCGCGTTCGTTGAAGTAGGCGAGGTCATAGTTGTCGTAGCCGACGGAGACACTGGACACCACTTCCAGTTTGCTGGCGTTCTCCAGTTGCGCCCGGCCGAGTTTGCGACCAACGCCGATCAGGCCGTGGGCGTGGGGCAGGGCTTCGTTGAACTGGGCGGCGATGTCGCCGTTTTTCGGGTTCGGCACGATCACATCGAAATCCTGTTGCAGGCGTTCGATCATGGGCGGGGTGATGCGGCTGAAGGCGAGGACGGTTTTTTTCATTGGAGAGGGGCTCGTCGGGCGTGGAGATTGCCAAGCAAGCTAACATTCTTCGCGGACATTATGCGAGGGTGTACGCCATCCAAAACTGTAGGAACGACCTGTGGCGAGGGGGCTTGCCCCCGTTTGAGTGCGTAGCACTCACAATATCTTTGGACCACCAGAGATTTTGGGGCTGCTTCGCAGCCCAACGGGGGCAAGCCCCCTCGCCACAGGTCGTTCCTACAATGCGTCAGCTATGTGGCGCAGGCTTCGGTACGTCGACGTTATCCAGCACCCGGTTCACCGCCAGTTCGGCCAGCATGATGACTTGCTGGATCGCCAGGAGCGTGTGCCGCTGCGGGGCGTCGACATAGGCGGCAATGTCGCTGGTCATGACGCTGGCCGAGGCCAGGGATTCGCAGACATGGGCCAGCAGGCTTTCGTTGTCCATGTCCGGTGCGACCTGAAACATCCTGCTTGGTTTGCGGCCTTCGGGTTGTTTGGGTGGAGGCTTGAGGTAGTGGTCGAGCGCGCGTTCGGCGGCTTCGTTGAGTTTCTTGGAATCGAGGGATTCGTAGGGGGAAGTGTCGTCCGCCTGAGGCGGATTCGGTGTGGCTTTAAACATGGCAAAGATCCTTAAAGTTGAGGAGCTGCCACTTTTTCGTTTTCCAGACAAAGGGTGGCAGCTGTACGCGGACTGGAAAAACCGGTAAAGGATCAAACCCGGCAGACCCGAAGGTCTCCCACGCACAGCCGCCATAACTGTGGAGCTACAAAAGCGCCGCATTATGTCATTTGCTGTGATCCTATACTTCGGGTTTTCCAGGCCCGATCGCTGAATTGCCAGCGACCCACAAAGCCTACCCACTTCGCTTCCGACCCAACAACCGACAGAACTCGTCGGAAACATCCCCCAAAATCACCGCGTCTGTAGGACCGTGAAATCAGTTCGCCAGCCGAGCCCCGCCCAAGCTGCCGCTCAATTCATACGCCGCCAATTCCGCCTGATGCGCCGCCAGAATCTCCGGCAACGATCCACGCAAGTATTCGACCCAGGTCTTGATCTTCGCGTCCAGATACTGCCGCGACGGGTAAATCGCATACAGATTCAATTCCTGCGAGCGGTACTTTGGCATCACCCGCACCAGCGTACCGTTGCGCAGCCCTTCAATCGCCGCATACACCGGCAACACCCCAACCCCCATGCCGCTGGTGATCGCTGTCTTCATCGCGTCAGCGGAGTTCACCAAGAACGGTGAGCTGTTGATGGTGACCATTTCCTGGCCTTCGGGGCCATCGAAAGCCCACTTTTCCAGCGGGATCACCGGGCTCACCAGGCGCAAGCACATGTGATTGAGCAAGTCGCTGGGCTTCTGCGCGCAGCCGTTGGCTTTTACATAGGCGGGCGATGCGCAAACGATGCTGTAGGTGATGCCCAAACGTTGGGAGACGAAGCCCGAGTCGGGCAGTTCGCTGGCGAGCACGATGGACACGTCGTAGCCCTCGTCGAGCAAGTCCGGCACACGGTTGGCCATGGTCAGGTCGAAGGTCACGTCGGGGTGGGTCTTGCGGTAGCGAGCGATGGCGTCGATCACGAAGTGCTGGCCGATGCCGGTCATGGTGTGCACCTTGAGTTGCCCGGCCGGGCGCGCGTGGGCGTCGCTGGCCTCGGCTTCGGCTTCTTCGACATAGGCCAGGATCTGCTCGCAGCGCAACAGATAGCGCTTGCCCGCTTCGGTCAAGGCAATGCGCCGGGTGGTGCGGTTGAGCAGGCGGGTTTGCAGGTGGGCCTCCAGGTTGGAGACCGCGCGCGAGACGTTGGCCGTGGTGGTGTCCAGTTGTACGGCGGCGGCGGTGAAGCTGCCGGCCTCGGCCACGTAACTGAAGGCGCGCATGTTTTGCAAAGTGTCCATGGGGTGCTCTCTTGGCGGATGGCAAATTGTGACACGAAGTTTCAGAGACTGAGACCCCGACCAAGGGATTATCTCGTTAACGGTAACAAAGATTCACAAGAATCCCGGCTTATCGCCAACAAGGCCCACCCCTAGAATTGCGCCGACTGTAGGAGCCGGCTTGCTGGCGATGGCATCACTGCGGTCTTCAGATAGACCGCGGCGTTCCCATCGCCAGCAAGCCGGCTCCTACAGGATCTCGTGACTCTCCCCCCTTTCAGGAATTTGCAGCAGTGCCGCGTCGCATCAACAGAGCGCTCAAGACGCTCAGTGTTTTGGCTTTAACCCTGGCAATCAGCGGCTGCATCGGAACCGGCGGTATTGCCCCACAAGGCAAGGCACTGGAGGCCAATTCACTGGCCACCGACGAAGCCATCCAGAGCGCCGCCCGGGACGCTCACTGGCCCACCGCCCAATGGTGGCAGGCCTACGGCGACCCGCAACTGAACCGCTGGATCTCCCTCGCCCTGCAAGACAGTCCGAACATGGCCATGGCCGCCGCGCGAGTGCGTCAGGCCCGTTCCATGGCGGGTATCGCCGAGTCCGCCGAGTCGCTGCAGATCAATGGCCAGTCGACCCTCAAACGCCACAACTGGCCCACCGATCAGTTCTACGGCCCCGGTGAGTTGGCCAACACCACCACTTGGGACAACAACGCCGCGCTGGGCTTCAGCTATGCCCTCGACCTCTGGGGGCGCGAAAGCAACGCCACCGAGCGAGCGGTGGACATGGCGCACATGAGCGCTGCCGAAGCACGGCAGGCCCAGCTCGAATTGCAGAACAACATCGTGCGCGCCTACATCGAACTCTCGTTGCATTACGCGCAACGGGACATCGTCGCGGCCACCTTGAAGCAGCAACAACAAATCCTCGACCTGGCGCAAAAACGCCTGGACGGTGGCATCGGCACGCACTTCGAAGTCAGCCAGGCCGAAACGCCGCTACCGGAAACCCATCGCCAGCTTGATGCGCTGGATGAAGAAATCGCCCTCAGCCGTAACCAGCTCGCGGCCTTGGCCGGCAAGGGACCGGGGGAGGGCGCGCAGTTGCAACGGCCGACGCTGTCGTTGGGGACGGCGCTGAAGTTACCGTCGTCGCTGCCGGCGCAATTGCTCGGTCAACGCCCGGACGTGGTTGCCAGTCGCTGGCAAGTGGCGGCCCAGGCGCGGGGCATCGATGTCGCTCACGCAGGCTTCTACCCCAACGTCGATCTGGTCGGCAGCCTCGGTTACATGGCCACTGGCGGCGGTGCGCTGGAGTTCCTGACCGGCAAGAAGCTCAACTACAGCGTGGGACCTGCGATTACATTGCCGATTTTTGACGGCGGCCGCTTGCGTTCCGAGCTGGGTGAAGCCTCGGCCGGTTATGACATTGCCGTGGCCAAATACAACCAGACGCTGGTCAATGCGCTGAAGAACATCTCCGACCAGTTGATCCGCCGCGAGTCGATGGACAAGCAGCAAACGTTCGCCGCCGAATCGGTGGCCACGGCGCAGAAGACCTACGACATCGCGATGATCGCCTATCAACGTGGGCTCACCGACTACCTCAACGTACTCAATGCGCAGACTTTGCTGTTCAAGCAACAGCAAGTGCAGCAGCAGGTTCAGGCTGCGCGGTTGAGTGCTCATGCTGAGCTGGTGACTGCTTTGGGCGGAGGCCTTGGCGCTGGCAACGACGTCCCGAGTGCCGAGAAAACCCTGCCCCCGAAAACCCCGAGCCTTTTGAAGTGAGCACGACGTTTCAGGCACACCCACAGTTCCTCAAGCCCTAGACCATTGAGCACGATTTCATGACTCCCTTGCCCGCACCTTTGCGCTGGCTGTATTCCCTTGAATGGCGCCGGGGTTTCTTCGACTGGGCGCGCAGCGACGGCGTGACCTGGGTCTACATTTTCAAGGTGCTGTTCGCCGCATTCCTCACGTTGTGGCTGGCCATGCGTCTTGAATTGCCGCAACCACGCACCGCGATGATCACCGTGTTCATCGTCATGCAACCGCAAAGCGGCCAGGTGTTCGCCAAGAGTTTCTATCGCTTCCTTGGCACGTTGGCCGGGTCGGCGGTGATGGTCGTGCTGATTGCCTTGTTCGCGCAGAACACCGAACTGTTCCTCGGCTCGCTGGCAATCTGGGTCGGCCTGTGCACGGCTGGCGCAGCGCATTGTCGCAACTTTCGCGCCTATGGATTTGTGCTCGCCGGTTATACGGCGGCGATGGTTGGGCTGCCCGCTCTGGCTCACCCGGACGGCGCATTCATGGCTGCGGTCTGGCGAGTGCTGGAAATCTCTCTGGGGATTCTCTGCTCGACGCTGGTCAGCGCCGCGATCCTGCCGCAAACCGCCAGTGCGGCGATGCGCAATGCGTTGTATCAGCGCTTCGGCGTGTTCGCGTTGTTCGTCACCGATGGCTTGCGCGGTCGCAGTCGGCGCGAAGCGTTCGAAGCAAGCAACGTTCGGTTCATCGCCGAAGCGGTGGGCCTGGAAGGACTGCGCAGCGTCACGGTGTTCGAAGACCCGCACATGCGTCGGCGCAATGGGCGGCTCAGTCGCTTGAACAGCGAATTCATGGGCGTCACCACGCGCTTCAATGCCCTGCATCAGTTGCTCGAGCGCCTGCGCAGCAGTGGCGCCGATCATGTTGTCGCGGCGATCAAACCAGGGTTGCAGGACTTGGCCGAAGTGCTCGACGGTTTCAGCGGCCGTGCGCTGACCAGCCCTGATGCCGCTCGCCTGACCAGCGCCTTGGCGACCTATAAGGACAACTTGCCGGCGCGGGTGCGCAAGCTGCGGGCGAGCTTTCAGGAGAACGATCCGAGCGACGCCGAGCAGCTGGATTTTCACACCGCCTACGAACTGCTTTATCGCTTCGTCGACGACTTGCACAGTTATGCACAGACCCACGCGTCCCTGGCCGATCACAGCCACGAACGTGAACGCTGGGACGAACCCTTCACCCCGCAAACCAATTGGCTGGCCTCGGCCGCGTCGGGGATTCGCGCCGCGTTCATCCTTGTGGTGCTCGGCAGCTATTGGGTGGCCACCGCGTGGCCGAGCGGGGCTACCATGACCCTGATCGCTGCCGCCACCGTTGGCCTGTCAGCCGCGACGCCAAACCCCAAGCGCATGGCGTTTCAGATGGCCTGCGGGACCTTGCTCGGGGCGCTGATCGGCTTCGTCGAGATGTTTTTCATCTTTCCCTGGATCGACGGCTTTCCATTGCTTTGCGTGATGCTCGCGCCGGTGATCGTGCTCGGCTCGTTCCTCACTTCTCGGCCGCAATACGCCGGTGTCGGCCTGGGTTTGCTGATCTTCTTCAGCACCGGTTCGGTGCCGGACAACCTTACGGTCTACAACCCTTACGCCTTTATCAACGACTACATCGCCATGGTCATGGGCATGCTGGTGTGCGCGGCGGCCGGGGCAATCATTCTGCCGCCCAACAGCCGCTGGTTGTGGCGGCGGCTGGAGCAGGACTTGCGCGGGCAAGTGGTGTACGCCATCAGCGGCAAACTCAAAGGGCTGGCGTCGAGTTTCGAAAGCCGTACGCGGGACTTGCTGCATCAGGCCTATGGCCTCGCCGCAGGGCAGCCGCAGGTGCAGCGGGACTTGTTGCGCTGGATGTTGGTGGTGCTGGAAGTTGGCCACGCGATTATCGAACTGCGTAAGGAACAAGCGATTCTGCCGGTGCACCCGGCGTATGCCGAATCCCAGCCGTGGCGCCAGTCCATCCGGGTGATGGGGCGTTCGCTGGTGCGGCTGTTTCTGCAACCGGGCCAGAGCAATCTGGAGCGGGCGCTGGTCGCCGTCGACCACGCGATCGGCCGCGTGCAGGCCACCGACGAACCCTTTGCGCCGCACTTTGATACCTCCGCATTACGCCGGGTGAAGAGTTACCTGCACTTCATCCGCACCTCGTTGCTCGACCCGCAATCGCCGCTGGCTTCATACACCACTGCCAAGCCCCAAGGACTTGAACATGCCTCGTGAAATCGCCTTCCACGGCGTGTACATGCCGACCATGACCCTGATGTTTTTCATTGCGGCGGCGCTGGCCTGGGCGCTGGACCGGTTCTTGTCCGGGTTCGATCTGTACCGCTTCTTCTGGCACCCGGCGCTGCTGCGCCTGAGCCTGTTTACCTGTCTGTTCGGCGCCTTGGCGCTGACTGTCTACCGTTGACTCTCTATCACTGAAGAAGGCCTTGATGAAAAAGCTTTTCAGCCTGCTCGCGACCTTGCTGGTGCTGGCCCTTGCCCTGTGGATCGGCCGGACCTTGTGGGTGCATTACATGAACACGCCCTGGACCCGTGACGGCCGGGTGCGCGCCGACATCATCAACGTCGCCGCCGACGTGACCGGTGAGGTGGTGGAGGTGCCGGTACGCGACAACCAGTTGGTGAAAAAGGGCGACTTGCTGATGCGCATCGACCCCGAGCATTACCGCCTCGCGGTGAAACAGGCGCAGAGCCTGGTGGCCTCGCGCAAGGCCACGTGGGAGATGCGCAAGGTCAACGCCCATCGCCGCGCCGACCTCGACAACCTGGTGATCTCCAGGGAAAACCGCGACGACGCCACCAACATCGCCGACTCGGCCCTGGCCGATTACCAGAACGCGCAAGCGCAACTGGAAGCCGCCGAACTGAACCTCCAACGCACCGAAGTGCGGGCGGCGGTGGACGGCTACGTCACCAACCTCAACGTCCATCGCGGTGACTATGCGCGCATCGGCGAAGCGAAAATGGCGGTGGTCGACATGAATTCGTTCTGGGTTTATGGCTTCTTCGAAGAAACCAAACTGCCGCATGTTCGCGTGGGCGATAAAGCCGACATGCAATTGATGAGTGGCGAAGTGCTCAAGGGCCACGTGGAAAGTATTTCTCGCGGCATCTACGACCGCGATAATCCGGAAAGCCGCGAGCTGATCGCTGATGTGAACCCGACCTTTAACTGGGTGCGTCTGGCGCAGCGGGTGCCAGTAAGGATTCACATTGATGAAGTGCCGGAGGGCGTGCTGTTGGCGGCGGGGATTACGTGTACGGTGGTGGTGAACCCCCCGGCTGGCGAATAACCTGTGGCGAGGGGGCAAGCCCCCTCGCCACAAAAAGTGGCCGTGTCAGCCTTGGCAAAACGTCTCATGCAAATGCCGCCAAACCACCTTGCCATCGGCCTGTTTCTCAAACACCGCCGAGGACCGCCGATCAGAATGCAGCCCCGTCGCATCGGTCTGTTGCTCGCGGTAACTGACCACTGCGCCACCGTCATACAGCGCGACACCTCGCAGCTCGCTGAGCTCGATCCTGAACCCGAGCTTCTTCCCGCCCGCCAACAGAAACAATTCATTCAACGCCTCGAAATCCAGCACCCGGCCCAACGGCGAGACCATGGAAAACTGCGGCGAAAAACGCGTCAGCAATTGCTCAAGCTCGGCCTCGTCCCGTTCCTCGGCCAACCATTGCTCGATGGCTACGTGGGCCTGGATCACTTCGTCAAAGTATTCGGTGTAGTCGGTCATGCTGTTTCCTGAAAGTCTGAAAGTGTGTTTTGACGCCTTCGCGGTCTCAGAGCTGCCCGCGCAACCCGAACCGCTTCATCAACCCCGACTCCAGCAACCCTTTTGGCAATAACCCCGCCATTAACGGCAACGCCCGGCTGCCGTTACCCAAACGCACCAGACGCGGTGGTTTGCTCTGCTGCACAGCCTTGAGCAAACCGGCGGCAAATTCACTGGCCGGCGTTGGTTTATCTTGAGAGGCCTTGGCCCGTGCACGAATACCTTCACGCAGTGGAAACCACGGTGATTGTTCGGTGATCAATTGCTCGGCTTCGTGGCCGGCATTTTTCGCGAAGCTGGAGGCGATGGCCCCAGGCTGAACTTCCATGACCCGCACGCCGAACGGCGCCAGCTCCATGCGCAGCGCATCGCTCAAGGCATGCACGGCGGCTTTCGAGGCGCAGTAGGCACCGGCAAACGGCGTGACCAGAACCCCGGAAACGCTGCCGATGTTCACCACCAGCCCCCGGGCGCGACGCAGTACCGGGAACATTGCGCGAGTGACGCCGACAATCGCAAACACGTTGGTTTCGAACTGGCGCTGCATGGCCGGCACGCCGCCATCGAGCAGCGGCCCCATGGCGCCATAACCGGCATTGTTGATCAGCACATCGAGACCGCCGCGTTGCTGGTTGATCCGCTCGCTCAGCTGTTCGAGGGCCGGGCCATCGTTAACGTCCAGCTGCACGGCGGTGAAACCGGCGGCGGTGAGGGCTGCCACGTCTTCAGCCTTGCGGGCACTGGCCCAGACTTCGTAACCGGCATTTTTGAAGGTGTCGGCAAGTGCGCGGCCAATGCCGCTGGAGCAACCGGTAATCAACGCAACAGGCATGGCGCGGTCCTTGTGCAAAAGAAAAAGGGGGATCAGTCGGAGAAACTACCCTGCAACCGTTCAGCGCGAAATTCCAGGGTTTGCGGGCGGTAGCCGGGGCGCAAGGGCGGTAGCGGCAAGCAGTCTTCCCAACTGCCGCCGGCCTGCAATTCGCCGGGGCCGCGATAACGTGGCGCGGCGTATTGATTGTCGGCCAGGTTCACCGTATCGCCCGGCGCATACGCCGCGATGCGCCAGCGCAACTCGATCAGTGGCACGTCGTTGCCGTTTTTCATCGTGAGCTTCAATGGCCGATCTGCCGGGCAGTGCTCGGGTGCGTAAGTGATGCGCAGCTCAAGGCGTGCCAGTTGCTTGATTTCGCGATTGTCCATCCAGAACACCCACGTCGCCACCAGGCCCAATCCGACAGCGGCCGCCACGGAAACCGGCACGGCCTTGGCCGGGTAGCGCAGCAGCAGGATCAGCCAGGTGATGACCAGCAGGACGCCGATGAACATGTTTGAACGCTCCATGAACGGATAACCGACATCCTACCGAAGGGGCACGAGAATGGATATTCGGTGAGCAGGGGGTTGTACCGTTGGTCGGTACTGTAATTTCTGACAGTAGCCAGCCATGTTCTTGAAACGTTAGAAGACATTGGCCGACGGGGCTGTTATTCGATGGACGGTGGCGATGGAGATGGAGATGCACCTCAAGACACCTACACTGACGGTCTTCGATCCGCGCGGCCTGTCGATCCGCTTGGTAGATTACTGGCGCGCCATCGAAAACCTGCCCGCTGAGGCTCGCATCAATCGCACTGCTCACAATGGCGCAGGACGTGCAGTCAAACAGTGGGATCCGCGGTTATGGGCGCTGCAAGAAGGCGATCCCCTGACCCCTCCCAATCTGATCACGGTGTATTCGCTGTCCGGGAACGCGTTGCGCACGGACAGCGTTGATGCCGGAACGCAGATCACCCTGCGCGGTCTGGCCGACGAAGTGTTGTCGGACTGGGACAGCCGCGAAACACGTCGCGAGGTCGAATATGACGATTTGCTGCGGCCCGTGGCGGTGTTCGAACAGGGCGCCGTGGAGCCCCGTCGCTGTGTCGAGCGCTTTACTTATGGCTACCCGGGCCAGGGTAATCAGGACCTTAACCAGTACGGCAAACTGATTCGCCATGACGACCCGGCGGGCAGCGTACTGTTCGACTCGTTTGCGATCAGCGGTGAAGGCATCGAAAACACCCGCCACTTCACCCTTGAGCCGGTAACCCCCGATTGGCCGGAATCGATTGATGATCGCCGACGGCTGCTCGAACCGGGGACTGGGGCGACGTCCAGGTGGCGTTTCGGCCCGTTGGGTGATGTGCTGGAACAGACCGATGCCAAGGGTAATCGTCAGACTTTCGGTCTGACCGTCGATGGCCGATTGCGCGAAAGCCGACTGCAATTGAAGGATCAATCCATTTGGCAAACGTTGGTCAGCGAGATCCGCTACAGCGCCCAAGGGCAAGTCGAAGAGGAGGTCGCGGGTAACGGGGTGCGGACGACGCTGGCCTATCGACCCGAAGACGGTTTGTTGATGGAGCGTCGGGCACAGGATGCCAGTGCCCGAATGTTGCAGCATCTGATCTACGACTATGACCGGATGGGCAATGTCTTGAGCATCGAGGACAAGGCCCTGCCCGTGCGCTACTTCGCCAACCAGCGCATCGACCCGATCAGTCGCTTCATCTACAACAGCCTGTACGAGTTGATCGAAGCCTTTGGCTGGGAGGCGGGCGGTCCCGATCAAGGACCCGAGTCGGTTGGTCGCACCGATCCGGCGGCGGTTAGCAACTATCGGCAGATTTACCACTATGACGAGGGCAGCAATCTGCTGAAGCTGACCCACATCGGCGCGCAAAAACATGGGCGCGATTTGAAAGCTGCCCGCTACAGCAATCGCTGCCTGCCCTGGCGCAACGGCGTGCCGCCCACTGAAGAGGACATCGCCGCCGCATTCGACGCCAAAGGTAATTTGCTGGAGTTGGACCAGGGACGGTTGTTGACCTGGGATCTGCGCAATCAATTGCGCTCGGTCAGCCCGGTGGAACGCGCCTCCCGACGCAATGACGGTGAGTGCTATTTTTACGATGGCGCTGGCCAGCGGGTGCGCAAAATCCGCGCGTTGCAGACCAGGGCTCGCACCGTGATAGCTGAAGTGCGTTACTTGCAGGGTTTGGAACTTCGTACCGACAGTGGCACCGGGGTGGTGTTGCAGGTCATCACCGCGCAGGCTGGCCTCAACACCGTGCGGGTGTTGCATTGGGACAGCGAGCCACCGTCCGGTGTCAACGATCAGTACCGCTACACCCTGGTCGATCACCTGAGCTCCTGCACCGTGGAACTGGCCGATGACGCGCAAATCATCAGCCGGGAAATTTTTTATCCCTTTGGCGAGACCGCGTGGTACGACGCGATTGAAATGGACTATAAAACCATTCGTTATTCGGGCAAGGAACAGGATGCCACGGGGCTTTATTGCTATGGCTTCCGGTACTACATACCGTGGTTGCAGCGATGGGCGAGTACCGATCCGGCAGGCGCTGTGGATGGCTTGAACCTGTATCGGATGGTTCGAAACAACCCGTTAACGTTCTTTGACGAGCAGGGTGAAAACTCAAAATCCAACTCGGCAGTGCGTACAGCGATCGAGATTTTTGAATCGTATAAGGACAATTACAGCGATACGGATAGAGTGACTCCTTACAACATGATGAACACAATCACTCAGGACAAACTGAAGTTCAAAACAGCAAAGGCAACACCTGCGGTGCTTGAAAAGACCAAGCCCCAGAACTTTACCTTGCGCCATTACACGGTCTACGGGAGCAGCGGCGAAACACCTCCCTTTATGGAAATCGCGTCTAACTTTTCTTTGGTTCACCAGAACTTGAAGACGTTGGGCGGAAAGGGCGGCAATACCAATGAAAAGGATTGGACCAAGGCCGGGAACATGGGCTTCACCTTCTTTCTTCTGGCGATAAATGGAGAAGTGAATGAACGCAAGTTTCTCGGCTCGATGACACACTTTGCCGAATACGATCTTGAGGATGACAAGGTGCTGGAGGCAGCCTTGGGTAAAGATTTCGATAAGGTAGAGTTTTTTGCTTCTCCCGATGTACTCGATCCCAAACACTCTTCGGACCTGGGCGCGGTGCCAATGGTTAAAGGCCCACTGAAAGAATTGAAGGCGCTGCTGTTAGGCAACTCGGGAATCAGTCCGGTTCAGGTGGGAAGAATGAGTTCACGAGCATTACTTGACAGTATCGATAGTGCGTTTCATGGAACACTTGAGATCAAAATACCAGGATCAATAAAGGTCAGTGGCTGGCATAGAAAACCAGCCACAACCCGTAAGGCTGCATGAATGTGAAAAAAAGCCCCCGCCCAACCCGCTGCGGATAGGGAACGCAGCGGGCTGGACGAGGGCTTTTTGATTTGCTGATTGATTACTGCGCGATGGTTTTCACCGACACGCCGCGCTCGATCGGGGTGGAGCGACCGTAGATATCTTCAAACCGCTCGATATCGTCTTCGCCCAGGTAGCTGCCCGATTGCACTTCGATGATCTCGAGTGGAATCTTGCCCGGGTTGCGCAGACGGTGTACCGAGGCGATCGGGATGTAGGTCGACTGGTTTTCGCAGAGCAGGAACACGTTTTCGTCGCAGGTCACTTCAGCGGTGCCGCTGACCACGATCCAGTGTTCGGCGCGGTGATGGTGCATCTGCAGCGACAGGCACGCGCCCGGCTTGACCGAGATGTGCTTGACCTGGAAACGACCGCCCATATCCACCGAGTCGTAGGAACCCCACGGACGATAGACTTCGCAGTGGTTCTGGGTTTCGCTGCGGCCCTGTTCGTTGAGGGTGTTGACCATCTGTTTGACGCCTTGGACCTTGTCCTTGTGGACGATCATCATGGCGTCCTTGGTTTCGACCACCACGATGTTTTCCAGGCCGATCACCGACACCAGTTTGCCGTTGCCGTGGATCATGCAGTTTTTGCTGTCCTGGATGACCACGTCGCCTTTGGTGACGTTGCCGTTGGCGTCCTTTTCATTGACTTCCCACAGCGACGACCAGCAACCGACATCGCTCCAGCCCGCGGTCAGCGGTACGACGCAGGCGCGCTGGGTTTTTTCCATCACCGAATAGTCAATGGAATTGTCCGGGCAGCAGGCAAAGGTGGCGGAGTCGATATCGATGGTGTCGGCATCCTGCACGCTACGTTCCAGGGTCAGTACGCAGGTGTCGTAGATGTCCGGATCGTGCTTTTTCAGCTCTTCGAGGAAGCGGCTGGCGCGGAACAGGAACATGCCGCTGTTCCAGAAATAACCGCCGGACTGGACGAACTCGGTGGCGCGTTTCACGTCGGGTTTTTCGACGAAGTGCGAGACACGGCTGACGCCTTCCGGCAGCAGGGCATCGTTGGTGGATTTGATGTAGCCGTAACCGGTTTCCGGTTTGGTCGCCGGCACGCCGAACAGCACCATTTCGCCACGCTCGGCCGCCACAGTGGCCAGGGCCAGGGCGCGTTGCAGGGCTTTCTGGTCTTCCAGGACGTGGTCGGCCGGCAGCACCAGCATCAACTCGTCGCGACCTTCATTGACCAGCATCATCGCGGTCAGGGCCACGGCCGGCGCGGTGTTACGGCCGAACGGTTCCATCAGGATGCGCTGGGTTTCCAGTTTACGGGCGCTCAGCTGCTCGTTGACGATGAAGCGGTGATCCTTGTTGCAGACCACGATCGGGGTATCCATGCCTTCGAACACCAGGCGTTCCAGGGTTTGCTGGAACAGCGTGTGTTCGCCGGTCAGGGCGAGGAATTGCTTGGGGAATTGCTTTCGGGAAAGCGGCCAAAGACGTGAGCCGCTACCACCTGACAAGATCACCGGAATCATGTTGTTACTCCCTTAAATCGATTGGTTAGAGCCACGAACGTTCTGTCGTTTCACTCTTGTTTTTGTTCCGTAATCAGATCGGCTCACCGATTCTGTAGCAGCTGCCGAGCCTGCGAGGCTGCGTTCGGCGACGTAGTCGTCGTGAATCCCGTCAATGCGGTCATTCAGAAAGACCGAGTTGCTTGGATTGCGACTGCTTCGCAGTCGGACGCAGGCTTCGCCAGCTGCTACAGGGTGATCACCGTCCTGATGAATTAATCAGCGCGTCGACACCGGGCGCTTGACCCAGACTGGCGACAGGCTGCTGCCGTTGCCGGTGACGTACAGCACCGCCGCTTCACCGCGCTCCAGGGCAACCGGCTTCACGTCGCCGACTTTCTTGTCGCCTTCGTACAGCGCCAGGCTGACTTTCACCGGGTTGATTTCACGCTCGCCACGGCCCTTGGCGGCCACGTTCGGCACCACATCGGTCTTGCCGTCGGCGGTTTTCAGAGTCAGGGCCTTGTCGCTGAGGTTCTGCACGCGTACCAGGGATTTCTGTTTGTTCTTGAACGGCGGCTCTTCGATCAGTTGTGGCGCGCCGCTGGCGTTGTTGACCAGAGTGTAATAGTGATCGCCGGCCAGTTTCACCGGCAAGGTCTGGCTACCGACCTTGGCGCTGTAGTCGCCGCCCGGCATGAAGCTGAAGTCAGTGCTGGAAAGTGGCGCGACTTCGTTCAGGTTGGTGGTGCCGACTGTAGCACTGACTTCAGCGTTACCGGCGTTGTAGACCCGCACGAAGGTGGAGCCTTTCGGTGCGGTCGGGCCGTAGAGGGCGGCGTCGCCACCGGCAAAAGCCTGCATCGAGAGCACGCTCATGCCGGCAACGAGAGCGAAGGTCTTGGCGAGACGGCGAGGAGTAGTAGTGAAAGTCATGGGTGTACCTCTCTTTCAGTTTTGCGCCCGGTCGGGCGTCTCGGATTTGGTGTTTACAGCTACGTTTTGTTGGCGCGCGCCGGCTTGTTTAAGCTCTGCGACCCACTGCGGGTCGGCGTCACCGATTTCGTTGTTCACAGGCAGATATCGTTCAGGGAATTCCCAGATCAGCACTTGTGGCGGGCTGTTCTTGAAGGCATCGCTTTTCAGGTAGCTGAGCATCGGCAGAATCGGGCCATGGCCGTCTTCGGCGTAATTGACCACGTCGCTGTGCAGCGCTTCTTTCAGCGCACCGACGAAGTTCCAGTTAGGGTTGGCGCTGTAGCTGGTGCCGATCAGGGCCACCGGCACTTCCGTGTTGGCGAACAACGCGTCATCACCGGTCGGTTGATCCTGGGCCGCCACGGTGTTGCGCTTCTGCAAAGGTTCTGGCGCTGGCATCAGGTTTTCGAACAGCGGGTCCAGCGGCAGGAACAACCGCAGGTCGCCCTTGTGCGTCACCTTCTCCGCCGGTTCAGTGACGAAGTTTTGCGGTTCGCCGCTGAGCGGAGCCTTGTCGGCGATGGTTTTGGCCAGGGTCTGGGCAGCGACTTGTGCGCCTTCCGGGGTCCAGTGGGTGTCGGTACGCAGGAACACTTGCTGACCGTCGTGCTTGGCTTGTTGCAGCGGGCCGAGCAGGTCAGGGGCGAGGATCTTGTCGGCCGCCACGCGAGCGTGGAAGTCCTTGTACAGATTGGCGTGGATACTCGCCGGCTTCACTTCACCCAGGTGCTCCGGGTACAGACGCGTCTTGGCCGGAACAATCGCCATCACCAGTTGCACGCCTCGCTTTTTCAGTTCCTGGCGCACGCCTTCGACCAGCGCGTAGTTGCCTTGCAGGTTCAACTCTTCGTTGACGATCGGGTGGAACTCTTCATCGCTGTAGAGCCACTGATCGCGACCGAGCACCACGCCCGGACGACCTTCGTTGAACAGTTTGAAATCCAGCGCGGCCCAAAGGTTGGTGCCCAGGCGCTTGATCGGGAACTCGTCGTCATAGTGCGTCTCGACGGCTTTGGTCCAGCGCCCGTTGAGCACGGTGGCATCGGCGTTGGTACTGAAGCCGAAGAAGCTGCGTACCGACCACACGCCCAGGACCAGCAAGGTCACCAGGAACAGCGCGATGTAGAAGATGCGTAATGAGCGGGTCATGGTCAGATCCCTCAGAACTGGAAGTAAAGGAACGGCGAAAAGCTTTGCGCCGAGAGTTTGAGAATCGAGGCAATGAACAGCAGCAGTACCAGGGCGCGCATCACGTAACGGGACCAGTCGGCGGTCCAATAGGCCGGTTGCACAGTCGCTTCAACGCCAACGGTGTAACCCGGCTCGTGGATGCTGGCCGGGTTGTCGCCCGGTACGGCTTTGATCATTCCAGGCGTCGCCGCGGCCGGGCCGTCGGTTTCGATGTTCACCGCAGGTTTGGTCTTGACCGGCGGCTGGTTGGTGTAGAAATCACGCAGGCCGAAGAACGCCAGGGTCACGTAAGCCACCACCAGGGTTGCCACTTGCAGACCGGTGAGGCTGGCCTGGTTGAGTTCCGACAGCGACCATTCGCCGAAGCTGAACATTGCGCCGTACATGCGACCGGCGACGTGCAGGTTCTCTGCGCGGAAGATCACCCAGCCCATCACCACCAGCAGGAAGGTCAGGACCCAGCGGATCGGGTTGAAGCTGCGCGGCGAAGTGTTCAGGCCGATGGCTTTTTCGATTGCCAGCCACATGCCGTGCCAGGCGCCCCAGACGATGTAGGTGATGTTCGCGCCGTGCCACAGACCACCGAGCAGCATGGTCAGGAACAGGTTGCGATAGGTCATCAGCGTGCCTTTACGGTTACCGCCGAGGGTGATGTACAGGTAATCACGCAGCCAGGTGGAGAGGCTGATGTGCCAGCGCCGCCAGAACTCGGTGATCGACTGGCTGACGTACGGCTGTTTGAAGTTTTCCATGAAGCGGAAACCCATCATCAAGCCCAGGCCAATCGCCATGTCGCTGTAGCCGGAGAAGTCGAAGTACAGCTGTGCGGTGTAGGCCAGGGCGCCGAGCCAGGCATCGCCCGTGGTCGGGTTCTGCAAGGCGAAGCAATGGTCGGCGACCACCGCCAGGGTGTCGGCGATGAACACCTTCTTGATGAAACCCTGCATGAACCGCGTGGCACCTTCGGAGAACTTGTCGAGGGTGTGGGTGCGGTTGTTGAACTGGTCGGCCAGGTCGCGGAAACGCAGCACGGGGCCCGCGATCAAGTGCGGGAAGATCGCTACGAATGCGGCAAAGTCGATCAGGTTGCGGGTGGCCGGGGTATCGCCGCGGTAAACGTCGATGATGTAGCTGATGGACTCGAAGATGTAGAACGAGATCCCGATCGGCAACAGTACGTGGGTCAGGATGAACGGCGACAGACCGACCGAGGTCATCATCGCGTTGATGCTCTCCACGCCGAAGTTGGCGTACTTGAAGTAGCCCAGGATGCACAAGTCCACCGCGACGCCGAGCAGCAGCCAGCGCTGGGCCGGTTTGGTCCGGACACCAGCGGCGCCAACTTTCAGGCCGATCCAGTAGTTCCACAGCGTGACGGCTGCGAACAACGCAAGGAAGTCCACACGCCACCAGGCGTAGAACACGTAGCTGGCGATCAGCAGCAGCAAGTTGCGATAGCGTTGCCCGCTCAAGTAGTACAAGCCGAGAAAGATCGGCAAGAACAGAAACAGGAACACGTTGGATGAAAATACCATCCTGATCTCTCCATGTTTAACCAACAGTCAAGGGCCAACGGCCCCCCCAAACCCCCCACGAAAATCCGGGGTGGTTGTATTGCATGCTGTGCACTTACCTGTGGCGAGGGAGCTTGCTCCCGCTGGGGTGCGAAGCGCCCCTGAAACCTGATGACGCGGTGTCTCAATCAATCCGCGTTCACTGGGTTACGACTGCTTCGCAGCCGAGCGGGAGCAAGCTCCCTCGCCACAGGGGAATACAGTCAGCTTTAAGAACCTTTGCCTTTTTCATTGGCCGGGTCGTAGACCTTGGTCAAGTCCCCGCCGAGGCGGAAAGACTTGAACGGCTGCATCTTGTGCTTGAGTTCCAGCACATTCGGCGCGCAGGTGTAGAGCGAGCAGAACGGTTCGAGCCAGGCGAATTTCGAGTCGATCTTGAGATCGGTCATGTCCTGGCCTTTACCGTTTTTCTTCTCGAATTGATCCGGGTCGTCCACGCCGGCCAGCACGCGATCACCCAGGCGTTTCAAGGCACCGTTGTTTTCCTGACGCAAATCCACACCGTTGGCCTGGGCGAAACTGGCGATCATCGCCAGCGGCGGCAGGGCATAGTTGTGGTAGGCGAGGGCGCGTTGCTGGCGCTTGAGTTCGTTAGGCAGGAAGCCTTGGGCATCGATCTGATTGGCGCCGACCTTGAATTCCTTCACGGCCCAGTCGAACAGGTCGCGGCGGTTGGTGGCGACCGACGTGGCCATCACCGACCAGGCGGCCCAATACGAGTGGTTGTTGGTCTGTTCGAGCGGCAGGTTGTCCCAATCGCTGACCACCTGATCGGCCATTTTGCTGAACCAGGCTTCAATCACCTGCGCTTGTTCCTGGTGGGTGGCCAGGGGATGGGAGTCAGAGAATTTCAGGCGGATATAGGACGACGCCATGCTGCCCAGCGCCCATTTGCGCATGGACTTGCCGGTGTGGTTGAAGTCCCTGGACATCAATGCATCGGCCTTGGCCCAGGCGGTCAACCAGTCGAGGGTGCATTCCAGTTGTTCCGGGCGACCGTCACGCATGAACTGCATCACTCGCTTGCTGGTGCCGCGCTCGATCTTGGTGATGTCGGCGGTGGTGTCGCGGAAGGCCTTTTCCGATTCCTCGTTCAGAGTCGAACGGGCCTTGTCGGAGCCTTCGTATTTGCTGCGAAACTGCAGGGCGCCGGTGTACGGCGTCGGCATTGCGTCGCAGCCTTCACTCTTGTCGCCGGTCTTGAATTTATCCACAGGCGCAAAATACCCTTGAGGCGGGCGCAGTGGTGCGGCGGCCTGAGTGGCGCCAGCGAACATCGCCAGAGCCAGCAGGGAAGGCGCGAGTAACTGTTTCAAAGTTCGGGTTTGCATGCAGTTCATAAGAGGTAGCCTCATTGCCCGGCTTGAGCAGTACGCTGCCCGGTGCCGGAGAACACGTTACGTTTGCAGATTTTCGCTTCGACTTTCTGCGGCGCGGCACCTGGTGTTTCAGGCCCCTGGACTTCAACGGCCAGCAGATTCTGCGAGGCCCAGTCTTCGTCCGTGCGCAACTCGAAGGCGAAACGCCCGTCGGTTTCGGAGGTTTCCGGTTTCTCGATCTTGATGTCCTCATGACGCCCATTCATGTACCAGAGGGTGGCATGCAAGGTTTTCACCGACGTATCGGCGAAGCGGATGTCGACCTGGTGGTCGCTGTTGCGCAGGTCCAGGTTCTTGCTGTTGACCAACAGTTCGTTTTTGCCCGGCTTCACCATGGCGCTGCTGCTCATCTGTGCATCCTTGCCTTCGCAACCGTTGTCGAGCAGCGCCATCATCTGGCGGTAGATGGTTTCCTGGTCGAGGCGATAAAGCGGCGAGAATTCCCAGATGAGAATTTTCGGAGGCTTGGTCTGGAACTCCTGGCTGCCCAGGTACTGCAGCATCGAACCTTCCAGGCCACCGCCGGGGAATGCCACGTTGAGGATGTCGGCGCCGATGGCCTCTTCGAGGAAACCGGCGAAGTTGTAGTTCTTGCCACTGTGGCTGGTGCCGACCAGGGTGATTTCCGGGTTGCCGGATTCACCGAACAGATCGCCATCCGCTGCTTCGCCCTTGGGCTCGGTGGTGAACTGATCCATGTACTGGATCGCGTAGCTGGTGCCACAGAGTTGACCCGCCATGTTGTGTAACGTTCCGGTCTTGCCCATGCGACCCGACTTATGGGTCTCGAATTCACGCTTGGGAATGTCGGCGAAGGCCGGCAACTGCTTGACCTTCTCGGCGACGATCTTCGCGGTGCGCTGGGCGCCATACGGGGTCCAGTGCTGGTCGCCGCGGAAGTAGAAATCGTGGGCGGGCAGGGTGTCGGGCAGCGATTCGTTGGTCAGTGGTGACAGGTCGGGGACCACGTAGCCCATCTGCGCGAAGCGCCCGAGCATGGTCTTGTAGTTGGTCAGGGCCTTGTCGAAATCGTATTTGGCTTTTTCTTCCGGGTTCAGCTTGTTGCGGTTCACCAGGCCACGGGTCGGCTGGTAAACGATGACCAGCTCCACGCCTTTGCTCTTGAACGCATCGTGCAGTTGTTTCAGGCGTTTGTAGCCGGCGGGTGTGGTGTCGAACTCGGTGCGCAAGTCTTCTTGGGTACGGAACAGCCAGTCGCCCTGGGCCTGCACCAGCGTGGTGAAGTTCTGCTGATAGCGGGTGGTGTAGTTCTTCGGGTCGTGGGCTGCCGGGCACAGGCTGCAGCACGGCTCGGCGCTGAAGCTCGGTGCCTTGGCGTCTTCGGCACGCACGCCAGTGCTGGCCGCGAGAATACCCGCGGTCAGGGCCGACAGGCTGAGTAATTTGATCAAGTGTGGGTGCATAAAATTATCCTCAGTCCCGCATTTCGGTCTGGCGTTCGACAGGGTCGATCAGCACGGCTTTCTGCTGGCGCACCAGCAGGTCGAGAATTTCATCCTGACGCTCGCCGAGAATTCCCGAGAAGCTGATGCCGCTGGTTTTGGTCGGTGCGAGCATCGACACGCGATACAACTCCACGCTCAGCGGCGAGTCGATCGACAGCGGTCCGCTGCCGTTGGCAGCCAGTTCACCACCGACCACGATCAGCGACACTTCGGCATCGAACGGGTCGAGCTTGATGTCCCGGTCGGTGTCGCTCAGGTCTTTGATGTGCCCGTAGACACCGGTCAGGCCGTTGGCCATCGAGACGTTTTCGTACAGGCGAATGTTCACGCTGTTACGAATACGGATGCCGTGGCGTCGGTTGCTGATCACCTGGTTGCCCCACAGCAGGTTGTCGGCACTCTCGTAGAGGGTGATGCCGTCGGTGTGGTTCTTGTAGATCTCGTTGTAGGCGATCAGGTTGTTCACGCTGTTACGGTCGATCACCAGGCCCGACAGGTGGTTGTCGTAGCTGCGGTTGTTGAAGATGAAGCTGTCGTTGACCTCACGGGAAATAATGATCCCGTGCTTCTTCTTGGTTCCGTACACCGTGTTGTCGGCGATGATCAGGCCGTGGGAACGGTCATGGGGGTCGATGCCGTAGACGATGTTGTCTTTGTAGGTGTTGCCCTTGACCACGAAGTCGCGGGTTTCGTAGCAGTAGAAGCCGTACCACATGTCCGAGAACTCGGAGCCGACGATCCAGCCGGTCGGTTCAGGGCGCTTGAGCACCTTGGCCATGTTCGGCGTGTACTGGGAAATACTCACGCCGTAGGACTTACTGTTGGCGTAACCGAAACTGGCGATCTTGCTGTTGGCGATGTAGGTCTCGGTGCCGCCCCAGGACAACAGGAACGGCCGGAATTCCTTGGGCGACGAGAAGGCCGCCGGGCCGTTGGCCTTCTCGCTCCAGCCGGTGATCTTGGTATCACGCACAAACAGCTGACCGTCGTTGACCAGGAATGAGCCGGCCTCTTGGGACAGGCGCAATTCCTGGGTCTGTTTGTCGATTTCCAGAATGCCGTGTCTGCCCACCACGATCGGCAACTTCGCCAGGAACACACCTGGCGACGTTTCGCTGAGGTACTGCTTGGGCAGCTTCTTGGTCAGGTCCTTGAGGTTCATGTAGCCGTCGTCGACGAAGATCGCCTGCGGGATGCCGTGCTGACGCACCACCCACTCGGCCATCTTGTTGTCGCCGCCGATGAAGTCCTTCAAGGCGTCTTCCTGCATCATCCGGCGTATGCTGATCTTGCCGGGCTTGGTGCGCACGATTTTCGCGGCAATGGCTTCGGCGGTGTAGCCAGAAGTGTCCGGCAGTTTCGGCTTGGCCAGGTCCAGCGGCGCAGTTGGCGCGCTGCTGACGGTGTAGGTCTTGGCCTGTTGCAGCCCCTTGGCTATGGTCGTCGATTTGCCCTGTTGCACAGACTTGGCCGGTTCGACGGTGGCGAAGGCGGCTGCGCTGGCCAGCAGCAGCGCGCCGGCCAGCAGGCTGATCGAGCCTTTCTTGGCGCTGTTCATGTCGGGCACTCCCTTCGCGGTTTGCATCAGAAGCGCCAGATCACGTCGATAAACGCACGGTGCATGTACGAGTCGACTTCTTTGCCATAGGCATCGCCGGGCTTGAACACACCGCCACGGAACCGCACCAGGGCCGAAGGCTCATCGATCGACTGGCTCAACGCTGCCGGCAACAGGCCTTGCTTGAAGTACTTGGTGACCACCAGGTCCATTTCCTGACCGAGGTCCTTGTTGCCATCTTCCAGCGGCAGGGAGGTGCTGGAGAGGATCGCGCCGGTCGCGTCGTCGGTGTTGTTTTCAACAGCGTTGATGCCGTTGTTGCCCACCGGCTTGTTGCCGTCCACACGCCAGAACTTGTGGTAGATCAGGCTGGCATCGTATTCGTCGTTGAGCATCCAGGAGCCGAACAGCGTAGCGGTCTGCATGTTGTTCATTTCGCCACGGAAGGCTTCGCCGAAACGGTGAACCCGCGAGCGAGTACCGGTGTAGTTCGAGCGGTTGCTTTCCAGGCCGTTCTGTTGGTACTCGGCGCTGGCGCGGGCATAGGCTGCACCGACTTGCCACTGCGGATCGAGACGCAGACGAACACCCAGGTCAGTAGCCCAGCCGTTCAGGTCTTCACCACGCTTGGCTTCTGCCGGGCGAGTGCCGTCGGCATTCAACGGGTTGACCGTGTCACGGTCGCCGTTCATGCCGGTGATGCTGCCCCAGTAATTGACGGTGTTGGTGTTGCGCCAGTTGTAGGCATCACTGTCGGCGGTGAGGCCGAGCCAGCTGATGTCGCCGTTCTGTTTCTTGTCCAGGGTATCGCCAGCCACGCCCGGCTCCGGATAGTCGAGCTTGCCGTTATCGTGCGTGTGATGACCGCGAATGCCGACCCAGTTACCGGGTGTCCACTGATACGCCGCATCGGCGTAGGCGTGCAGGCGATCCTTGTCTTTGGGGGACAGTTCTTTCAGGTCGGTACGGTATTCGCTGAAGCGTTCGGCGACACCGACGTTGGCGCGCAACAGGGTGGTGTCGAAGGTCCAGTTCAGGGCTTCGATGTTGGTGTCGCGCCATTGGCCGTCGTCGTTACGCAGGCGTTGGCGACCGAACTTGAGGATCTCGCCAGGGTAAGGCGTGAGGCCCTTGTAACCGACCCAGAACTCGCGCATCGCCAGGTAGTTTTTCCTGGTCTTGCGATCACCGCTGTCGGTGGTCTGGGTGCCGCTGTTGTCGGACTGTTGCAGGGTGTCGGTTTCGATGATGTCGGTGGACGTCACGGCCTGACCCATCGCGTAGGCGCTCCACGCGCCGCTTTCGCCATAGACCCAAGGGCGCAGGTCGAGGCCGACGCCGTTAACGTCGCCGCCACCGGCGGTGCCCAGGTCACTGTCGTTTTCGGACTGGCCGGTAACTTTGACTTCGAGACCGAAGTTCTTGTCTTCGGTCAGGGCCGCCAGGGTCGGGCACGACCACAGCAGGGCGAATGTCAGGCCAATACCGGCCTGCACGAATGGATTGAGTTTCATAGGGATTCCTCGCCGTCTTCTTCTTGCAAAGCGTGCAGTTCCAGCGTGTCCGGACTCACGGTGCTACGAATGGCTTGCTCTTGTTTGAGCAGGCGTTGGGCCTCGGCCAGCCGGTCAGGCGGCAGTTGCGCTTCGAGTGTTTGCGCAAGCTCAGTGGCTTGCGGGGTGTCTTGAGCCTTGGCCAATTGGCTGAAGACGTAAGCGTTGACCGGGTCGGGCCGGGTGCCCTTGCCTTGGGAGAACAGTTGGGCGATGGCGAAATCGGCGCTGTTCTGGCCGTTGCGCGCAGCGGTCAGCAGGTGATCCAGGGCTTTCTGCGGATAGACCTTGCCCAGGTAACCGCGACGGTAAATCTGGCCGAGGTAGTAATCGGCGGCGACTTCCCGGCCGAGGGCTTTCTTGAAGTGCTCTTCGGCGACCTTGGCGTCGGCCGGCACCATCTTGCCTTCGTAGTAGAGCTTGCCCAGCAACAGTTCGGCGCGCGGCTGGTCGGCGGCGCGGCCGTTGTCCAGGTACTTCATCATCGTGTCGACGTCGCCCAGTTCAGGGAAGTCGTAGAGCAATTGCGCCAGGCTGACCCAGGACGCCGGGTAGCCCGGGGCGATGCCTTCGAGCAGCGACTGAGCGGTTTTTTCGTCGGTCTTGCCCAGGCTCGCATCGCCCAGCACGCGGGCCACGCTGTCGACCCGTTGCGCGGAGACGGTGCCACGGCTGTGAGCGGCCTGCATCTGCTTGATCAGCTCGGCCTGTTGCTCGGGCTGGCCACGTTTCTGATAGACCGTGGCCAGTTCGACGTAGCAGATGTCGGTGGTGTTCAACGCCGCTTTGCAGATCTTTTCCACGTCATTCAGGTGTTGGTCGTAAGTGCCCTGGGTGCGATAGAGCAGCACCTGGGCCAGACCTGCTTCCGGTTTGCCTTCGGCGCGCCATTGGCTGATCTGCTGCTGTGCGTTGACGTTGGGGAAGCTGTGCGGGAATTGCAGATACAGCATCGCCAACGGGATCAGGGTGTTGCCTTCGCCATTGGTCGCGGCTTTCTTCAACAGTGCCTCGGCTTCGTGGTGTTCGGCTTCGGTGGCGCCAGGTTTGGCCACCAGCAGGCGACCCAGGCGAGCCTGAGCCCGCGGCGAGACGCTGGCTGCGGCGCGGTAAGTCGCCTCGGCCTTTTTGATCTGCGCCGGGTCGCGGCTGTCGACCTGAATGTCGGCCAGCCCAACCTGGGCTTCGCTGTAGCCCAGGTCGGCCAGTTGCTGATAGTTCTGCGCCGCCAGCGTGGTATCACCGCGCTTGAGGGCTTCATTGGCCAGGCGCTGGTCGGGCAGGCCGGCGCAACCGGCCAGGCTTACGGCCAGTGCAACTGCACACAGTGATCCTATGTGGGTGCGCGGTGTTCTGAGGATTTGTGGAGTCGTCACGGGCATGTCCTCTGTTTAAAGACCGGCGGCCATGGCTTTGTTGATCAGCCAGTTCAGGTTCGGGCCACGGGTGCTGTTCACTTCCGCCGGGCGACCGGCGAGTGCGCTGTCCAGCGGCTCGTCAGGTTTGATCTGCACGCGGATATCGGATGACAGGTCTTCGCTTTTCAGGCTGGTGCTGCTGACGATCTTGCCGGTACGGGTCTGGTCTTCGCCGGCGATCTGGAAGCTGACCGTGGTGCCTGGGCGCACGTCGCCGAACTGGCGATAGGAGAAGCGTGCTTCAACGTTGGCTTCGGTATTGCGTGGCACCAGTTGGAAGATCACGTCACCTTTGTTGGCGTATTGACCGTTAGCCACCAGTTGCTGGGCCACGGTGCAATCGCACGGGGAGGTCAGGGTGCCGGTCATTTGCTTGCCGAAGAGCTCTTCAACCTTGGACGGTTGCAGTTGGTTTTCGTCCAGATGGCCTTTGAGTACGTCGAGCATGCTGGTGCTGAAGGTCGCCAGCGGGGCGCCTTTGGCGGCAACGCCGTCAGCCTTGATCAGGCTCTGCACGGTGCCGTCGCGCGGCATGGTGATGTTCATGCCTTGCACGCTGACCAGGCCAGCCTGGGCGTGGCTGACGAAGTACATGCCGTACACCGATTTGAAGATAAAACCGAACGCCACCAGGCCGACCACGAAGATACCGGCGCTGAAGGTCACCGCTTTCAGACGGCCGAGCGCGGTCATGCCATGACCGCCGTCCTTGACCTTGCGCGCCTTGGTGAAGTTGTCGCGTTGCAGGGTTGCGAGCATTTCACCCACGCTGACGATGTCACCGGCCAGGTGCGAAGTAATCAGGTGGCGCAGGGTGGAAATGTCCCGGGGTTCCAGGTTCTGGAACTGGCAACCTACGCGGCCGGTCTGGCGGTCGACGGAGCGGATCTGCAATTCCACGTCCATGGCCAGACCGAGGTTGTCGATGACGAATTGCAGGCGGGCCTTGTGCACATCGCCGACCTTCAGCGGCAACTGACCGGCGTTGAACGCCAGGCCGCCGGCGGAAAGGTCGATGACCCGGGCTTCGACCGGGGTCCGGTCAGGGCCGAAGAAACGCAGCTTGGCCGGAATTTTCACACGGGCGTGTTGGCGCTGGGCTTCGGATTCGTGCACTACGTTGCTGTTGACGGCGGTATTCATATGGGCGATTTCCTAGTTAATTCAGGCGAGTTCGGTCAGACCATCATCAGCAGCACGGCGACAAAGATGCTGCCGGCGGAGAAGGTCATGGTCCGAGACGACCAGGTGTTGAACCAACGTTGAAAGCTGGCGAGATCACGGGTCAGAGAAGTGGGCTGGCGAGTCCAGGATTGTTGATCGAGGCGGAAGAACACGTAGATCTTCACCAGCGCGCCGACGATCTGGTTGTAATAGAGAATGGCCGGGTATGCCGGGCCGATCCGGTGACCGGAACAGGACAGCAACAGGGTCAGGATCAGGCGGGTGATGCCGATCCACAGCAGGTAAACCAGGATGAACGCGGTGCCGTACTTGAAGGTGGCGATGAGCGCCACCGTCAGGCCCAGCAGGGACGTCCACATCGACACGCGCTGATCGAACAGCACCACTGACGTGAACAGGCCGAGGCGTTTCATCCCCAGGCCCAGGGCGCGGGAGTTCTGCCGCAGGTTGTTACCGTACCAACGGAACATCAGTTTGCGACTGGCCTTGATGAAGCTCTTTTCCGGCGGGTGTTCCACGGTATGGATCGCGGCGTCGGGCACATAGAACGTGTCGTAACCCAGGCGCATCAGGCTGAACCAGCTCGACTTGTCGTCACCGGTCAGGAACTTGAAGCGGCCCAGGCGCCAGTGTTGCAGCGAGTCGCTTTCCACGTCGGCGATGAAGTCCGGGTTGGTGACCACGGTGGCGCGGAACACCGACATCCGGCCAGTCATGGTCAGCACGCGCTTGGACAGGGCCATGGAGCACATGTTGATGTGGCGCTGGGCGAATCGCAGTTTGTGCCATTCGCTCATGATGTAGCCGCCGCGCACTTCGCAGAACTCGTTGGTGGTCAGGCCGCCGACATTGCCGAACAGCTGGAACCACGGCACGGTCTTGAGCACGACGCCTTCGGCCAGCACGGTGTCGCCATCGATCACGGCAACCACGGCACGGTCGTCCGGCAGGTGGCGGGAGATGGCGCGGAAACCATAGGCCAGGCCATCGCGCTTGCCGGTGCCGGGAATGCGCACGAAGTCGAGCTTGACCCGTGTCGGTGGGTTCATGCGTTTCCAGAGGCTCTTGACCAGCAGCTCATCGGACATTTCGACGATGGAGCACACCACGGTAGTCGGCAGGCCGCAGTCGATGGCCTCGCGGATCACCGAGCTGTAGACCTGCGCGGTGGTCAGCGCGTCGATACGGAAGCTGGTGACCATCAGGAACACGTGGGACGGGTCTGCCTCTTTGCCCAGCTTGCGCACTTTGCGCCGCAGGTGCGGGTAGACCACGTACAGAAACAGCATGCCGCGCAAAAAGTGCGTGGCACCCATCGAGTAGCGCCAGATACCGACGATACCGATCAGGAAGATGAAGTCCTTCGACTCGGAGTCGAACGTGGACGGAGGCAACGCCAGGGCGATGCCCATTAATAAACTTAGGTAAAACAGCCAACCGGCGGCCTGAAGTAGGCCGTGCTTTAGCCTGTGCATAATCTGCATCCGTCTCGATCTCGGGCGGAGCCCGATTGGGTTAAGGCAGGCTTGTGAAAACTGGCGCCACCCGGTTTGGATAACGCCAGAATCCCTGTAGGAGCTGGCGAAGCCTGCGATCTTTTGATCTTTCGCTTGGGATTCAAGTGAGCTGGGAAAGATCGCAGCCTCGTTTCACTCGACAGCTCCTACAGGCGTGTTACCAGCAGATACCTTCGGTGCGCTTGCTGACGCTGGTGGCTTGAGACATGAAACCGACCAGATCGACCACTTGCTTGCCGTGCGGTGCTTCCAGTGCCAGGGCGCGGAATTTCTCATCACGGTTGCCGAGGATGATCACGTCGGAGTTGTTGATCACTTCCTCGAAGTTCGAGTTGAGCAAGGACGAGACGTGAGGGATCTTCGACTCGATGTAATCCTTGTTCGCACCGTGGACACGGGCGTACTCGACGTTGCTGTCGTAGATGCTCAGGTCGTAGCCCTTGCCGATCAGCATTTCCGCCAGATCGACCAGCGGGCTTTCGCGCAGGTCGTCGGTGCCGGCCTTGAAGCTCAGGCCCAGCAGGGCGACTTTGCGTTTGTCGTGGCTGGAGACGATGTCGAACGCGTTCTGCACCTGGGACTCGTTACTGCGCATCAGCGAGTTGAGCAGTGGTGCTTCGACGTCCAGGGAACCGGCGCGGTAGGTCAGGGCGCGCACATCTTTCGGCAGGCAGGAGCCGCCGAATGCGAAGCCAGGACGCATGTAGTACTGGGACAGGTTCAGTGTCTTGTCCTGGCAGACCACTTCCATCACTTCACGACCATCGACGCCGACAGCCTTGGCGATGTTGCCGATCTCGTTGGCGAAGGTCACCTTGGTGGCGTGCCACACGTTGCAGGTGTACTTGATCATCTCGGCAACGGCGATGTCCTTGCGGATGATCGGTGCGTCGAGTTCTTCGTACAGCGATTGCAGAACGTCGCCCGAAGCCTTGTCGAACTCGCCGATGACGGTCATTGGCGGCTGGTCGTAGTCGGCGATCGCGGTGCTTTCACGCAGGAACTCAGGGTTCACGGCAACGCCGAAGTCGACGCCTGCTTTCTTGCCGGAGCAGTCTTCGAGAATCGGGATGACCACGTTTGCCACGGTGCCCGGCAACACAGTGCTGCGCACGACGATGGTGTGGCGGGTGGTTTTGTCACGCAGAACAAAACCGATTTCGCGGCACACGGCCTCGATGTAGTTCAGTTCCAGGTCGCCGTTCTTTTTGCTCGGCGTGCCGACGCAGATCATCGACAGGTCGGTGTCGCGAATCGCCTCGGCGAAGTTGGTCGTGCCGCGCAGGCGGCCAGTCTCGATGCCCTGTTTCAGAAGTTCGCCCAGGCCAGGTTCAACGATCGGCGAACGACCGGCGTTGATCATATCGATCTTGTCTTTGGCAACATCGACGCCAACGACGTCATGGCCCCGTGCAGACAGGCAACCGGCACAGACTGCACCGACGTAACCCAAACCAAATATGCTGATGCGCATCGCATTTACCTCTCAGTTAATCAAGACTGTGTTCAACAAGCCATTACATGGCCGGAGTTAATGGTGTTCAGCGGTCATAATGCACTCGCAAGTGCGGCCTTAAAGGCGTCACAATGCCGGGTGCAGGCATACTAAGTTCCGAGTGTCTAAATAAGTGCACTCAAGAAGTGCGTAACCAGGCCTTATTGTTATGACGTGCCCTGTTATGCAGCCGACCCTCTAATCAGAGGACGTTCGTGCAAAGGTCTTGCGCGCTCAATGCCAGGCCAGAAGCCCGTAAATCAAGCGGTTGGGTGCTCGGGTGAGCACGTTTATAGGGGCGCAGCCGTGGCCTTGTAGGGGATATTAATGATGCGTTATCTCCTGTCCTTCATGTGTTGCCCAAACAAGTGATCCATAAGTTCAAGTTAATATGACAACTTCGCTATCGGGACCGCTTCTCTGTGTAAGTTATCTCGTACGTTCGCCGAGAGAATCGTTACGGGTGGTATGAGCGACGCATTTGGACATAGTTCCAGTCCACCCATCGCGATTTCTGGAATTTCTTGAAATATTGAAAAAGATGGCACTGCTTTCATATTGATAGCACTTGCCGTTTCGCCCTTTATATATAGGGTGATTATTGCCTTGGGTACTTTTTTGCCACTACTCACAAAAATTTTCAGTGCCACTACTGAAAAAAATCAGCAAAGTCGAGTGAAACAAAAGTTAGAAAATCGAGTGCTTGTTTTTTGGCGCCAATAAGTCGACGAAAAGGGCGGGGATTGTTCGAGGATCGAAGGGGTAGCGCACGACGAAGTTGTTGGTGTCGTGCGCGAATTGAGTGCGGGTCTGGTTACTCCGGTGCGTGATCGCGCAGGAACACCAGATTGTCCGGTTTAGACTGTTCGCTGCTGTAGCGATAACCCTGAACATCGAACTGCTGGAGGGCGACCGGGTCATTGATGCGTTCTTCGATGACGAAGCGGCTCATCATCCCGCGGGCCTTTTTCGCGTAGAAGCTGATGATTTTGTACTGGCCGTTCTTCAAATCCTTGAACTCGGTATTGATGATGCGCGCGTTCAAGGCGCTGCGTTTGACCGCCGAGAAGTATTCGTTGGAGGCCAGGTTCAGCAGCACATCGTCGCCCTGATCGGCCAGCGCTTCGTTCAGCCATTCGCTGATCCGCGTGCCCCAGAAGGCATACAGATCCTTGCCACGGGCATTGGCCAGCTTGGTGCCCATCTCCAGCCGATAGGGCTGCATCAGGTCCAGAGGGCGAAGCAGGCCGTACAGGCCGGAGAGCATGCGCAAGTGCTGCTGGGCGTAATCGAAGTCGGCTTCGCTGAAGGTTTGTGCATTCAGGCCGGTGTACACGTCACCCTTGAATGCCAGCAAGGCCTGCTTGGCGTTGGCAGGGGTGAAGGCCGGGGTCCAGCTGCCGAAACGTGCGGCATTGAGGCCGCCAATCTTATCGGAGACGTGCATCAGCTCGCTGATCTGCGCCGGTGTCAGGTCGCGCAGTTGCAGGATCAGTTCCTGGGAGTGGTCGAGGTATTGCGGCTGAGTGAAGCGCTGGGTCGCCGGCGGTGTTTCGTAATCGAGGGTCTTGGCGGGGGAAATCACCATCAGCATGAAGTCGGCTCCTTTAATCGTGGGGGCGATTCTAGGGGGTTGTCTGTGTTGACTCCAGCTATGGGTGTCATAGGTGATCGGTGGTGTCGCCAGGTTTTGTGGCAGAAGAAGATCCTGTGGCGAGGGAGCTTGCTCCCGCTCGAGCGCGAAGCGGTCGCAATACAGGCGCATGGTTTTATCCAGAGAAAGTATTTGTCGGTTTGGGGCTGCTTCGCAGCCCAACGGGAGCAAGCTCCCTCGCCACAATGAGTTCGGCGCAGATGCGGGAATTTGAACGCTATCGGCTATAGTGCCGCGCGGGTTTTGTTATGGAGACATCCCATTGCGTATCGTTTTTCTATTCTTCGCCTCGCTGTTGAGTTTCGTCGCCCAGGCGGCGCCGGGCGATGTGGCGACGCTGGATCGCAGCACCTGGCCTGAGCGGCTCAGCAACCCGACCCTGTTCGACGTTGCCTCCCGGGCCGAAATCCTCATGTTCGCCCGCGTCCTGCTCGCCAGCGAATCGCTCGATGAAGCAAGCCTGGCTCAACGCCTGGGCCTGCGCACCGTCAATCTGGAGTCGGTCAACCAGCTGCGCCAGCGCATGTGGCAGCGGTTGCTGAGCAACTACAACTTCGCCCAGCAGAGTTGCGATCAGGATGCCTCTTTCTGTTTCCTCGTCGAGGACATGGATACCTTGCGTGAGCAAGCGGCCAAGTTTCAGATCAGCAACGACAGCTACTACATCAAGTGGGCCGAGCCGAGCCGGTTGTTCCACGCCCAGTATCTGGACGAGCAATTGCGCAAGGCCGCGCTGTTCCCGCAGACCAGCAGCGAAGTCGATCGTTTTGGCGACTATGAGCGCAATGGCGATGCCATGAATGATCGCCTGTTCCTGCTGACTTTCGACAGCGCTGCCAATGCCGTGCCGGATAACACTGCCTGGGTCACCGAGTACCTGCGCAAATCGAACATGAGCGCGACGTTCTTCGTCCTCGGCAAGGACATCCAGGCCCGTCTGGCTGAAGGTTCGGCGACCAGTCTGCAAGGGACCTATTCGCAGCAATGCGTTGGTGTGCAGGGTTGGGAGTTCCGTTCCCACAGCCACTGGCAAGACTGGCAGGACTCGGTGCGGCGCAGCGCCGAGCTGGTCAAGGGCAAGCTGCCGGAGAATTACGTGCCGCTGTTTCGTCCGCCCGATGGCCAGCGTCGGTCCGATGCTGAAGGCTTCTTCAGGTCTCAGGGTTTGCAGGTGGCACTGTGGGACATCGATGCCCAGGACGGCGCCGGCAAGCTCAAGGGCAGCCAGAGTGCGCAACGGGTGCTGACCCTGATGCTGCTGTGGCGGCACGGGGTGATCAACTTCAATGTGAAGCAGGACGCGCTGAAAACCGCGATGCCCTGGCTCATCACGCAAACGGCGCCAAGCGGGATCGGTTGGGAAAACTGTCAGGACGCGTTTCGCTGAAACGGGGAAAGCCCGTAAACATTGGGGCAGGGACGTTTTTGGAGGAGATTTCGATGCAGGCGGACTTCCGACTTTAGCGGGGTGCTGGCAGTCCGCCAAGTGCTATTGGTCATTCTGAAAAATAAACTTCAAAAAAACGTCAAAGTGCTTTTTTCTGTCATGTGTTTTGGAGTATTACGAAGACAGACCGCCGAAACCTGCAACACAGGTGGCGTCTTCCAAGACTCCGTTTGGGTTGCAATCACTTGAGTCTGAGCAGGTGATTTCGGTGGCCACTTCGAGGCGCAGCACTGTCATGGTATTGCGTCGACTGGCTCCCACAAAGGTGACCGAGTATGGATGATCACGGACGTAGCCCTTCCAACCAGCCAATCCTTTATGTACTCGATACCAACGTATTGATTCACGATCCAAACGCCCTGCTTAACTTCGAAGAACACCACGTCGCGATCCCGATGACCGTGCTTGAAGAGCTGGACAAGCTCAAGAGCGGGCCTCACAGCGTTGCAGCGGAATGCCGCCAGGCCATTCGGCTGATCGACAAGACCCTGGGCGATGCCAGCCCCGAAGACGTCGAACTCGGCGTTCCGATCCAGCGTGGCAAGGGCGGGCCCAAGGGCTTGCTGTCAATTCTGATGAGCAAGCGTGCCGAGCCGAACATCATTCTGCCCGAGCACCTGAACGACAACATCATCATCAACCAGCTGATCGACCTGCGCGCGCGTGATGCAAAACTGCCCGTGGTGCTGGTCACAAAAGACATCAACATGCGCCTCAAGGCCCGGGCTTGTGGGATCGCGGCCGAGGACTACAGTACCGACCAACTGGTCGACGACGTTTCGTTGCTGCCCAACGGTTACCACAACATGACCGGCTCCTTCTGGGACCGGGTGAGTAAAGTCGAAACCCGGCAGGATCATGGTCGCACCTGGCATCAGGTGCAGCTGATCGACAACCTGCCTGCCGTGCACGTTAACGAGTTCATCATCGACGAACAGGGCTTTGTCGGCTGGATCAAGGAAATCCAGGTCGACAAATTGTTGATCCTCGACCTGCATCAGGAGCCTCTGTTGCACCAGGAAGCCTGGGGCCTGAAACCGCGTGACATCTATCAAAGCCTGGCGCTGTACGCCTTGCTCGATCCGGACATTCATCTGGTGAACCTGTCCGGCGCGGCCGGTTCCGGTAAAACCATCCTGGCCCTGGCGGCGGCCATCGAGCAGACCATGGTCAGCAAACGCTACCGGCGCATCATTGCCACCCGCAGCGTGCAGGGGCTCGACCAGGAAATCGGTTTCCTGCCCGGCACCGAAGCGGAAAAGATGGAGCCTTGGCTGGGCGCCATCACCGACAACCTCGAAGCCTTGCACATGGATGACGAAAACACCCATGGCAGCGTCGACTACATCCTCAGCAAAGTGCCGTTGCAGTTCAAATCCCTCAACTACATTCGAGGCCGTAGCTTCCAGCAGAGTCTGATCCTGATCGATGAATGCCAGAACCTCACGCCGCACCAGATGAAAACCATCATCACCCGTGCTGGCGCCGGTTCCAAAGTGGTGTGCCTGGGCAACCTGGCGCAAATCGACACCCCTTACCTGTCCGCGACCAGCTCCGGGCTGACGTACCTGACCGAACGCTTCAAAGACTTCCCCAACGGTGTACACATCACCCTGCAAGGGGTGCCACGTTCGATTCTGGCCGAATACGCCGAATCGCATCTGTAACCTTGAACCACAAAAACGGGGCGACCTCACGGGTCGCCCCGTTTTTTGTGTCCCGCATTTCCTCTGTAGGAGCGAGGCATGTCGATCGGATAATCGTGCGTGCGGAAAATTGACCCGCAGGTTTACAATCGATGCTCCTGATCAGGAGTAACGCTGTGCTGACTCATCTCGATTCCCAAGGTCGCGCCAATATGGTCGACGTCACCGAAAAAGCCGTGACGTTCCGCGAAGCGACGGCCCAAGCGCTGGTGCGCATGCTGCCCGAAACCCTGCAGTTGATCGTCAGCGGCGGTCATCCCAAGGGTGATGTGTTCGCCGTGGCGCGGATCGCCGGCATCCAGGCGGCGAAGAAAACCAGCGATCTGATTCCTCTGTGCCATCCGTTGATGCTCACCGGCGTCAAGGTCGAACTCAGTGCCGAAGGCGACGACACCGTGCGCATCGTGGCGCGCTGCAAGTTGTCCGGGCAGACCGGCGTCGAGATGGAAGCGCTGACCGCCGCCAGTGTCGCGGCGTTGACCATCTATGACATGTGCAAGGCCGTGGACCGCGGCATGACCATCGAGAGCGTGCGGCTGCTGGAAAAACTCGGCGGCAAGAGCGGCCATTTTCAGGCGGAGCAGCCATGAACGTGACCGTGAAGTTTTTTGCCCGTTACCGTGAGGCGCTCGGCGTGGATTCAGTGAAGGTTGAAGGTGATTTCGCCACGGTTGACGATGTGCGTGCACTGCTGGCCCAACGTGAAGGCGCCGAAGTGTTGAGCGAGCAGAACCTGATGTGCGCCCGCAATGAAGACCTCTGCCAGCTCGATGAGCCGGTCGGCGATGGCGATGAAGTGGCTTTCTTTCCAACCGTGACCGGGGGCTGAGCCATGGCGATTCGTGTGCAGCCCACGCCGTTCGACCCGGGCGCTGAGGTCAACGCCATGCACGCGGCCAATGTGGGCGTCGGTGCGGTGGTGAGTTTTGTCGGCTATGTACGCGACTTCAATGACGGCCTCGACGTCGCCGGGATGTTTCTGGAGCACTACCCGGGCATGACCGAAAAAGCCTTGGGCAAGATTGCCGCGGAGGCCGAGCAGCGCTGGCCGCTGTTGAAGCTGGAAGTGCTGCATCGCATCGGCGCACTGGAGCCGGGCGAGCCGATCGTCTTCGTCGGTGCCGCCAGCGCCCACCGTCAGGCAGCGTTCGATGCCTGCGCCTTTGTCATGGACTACCTGAAAACCCGCGCGCCATTCTGGAAGAAAGAAAACACCAGTGATGGCGCGCGCTGGGTTGAAGGGCGCGACAGCGATCATGCGGCGGCGGATCGCTGGAAGCAGTAATTCCTCCAGTGCTTTCGAATACACCTTCGCGGTCCGACTTGTCCGCGAAGAGGCCTTCTGCATCACCCAAAAATCCACTGATTCCCCTCCCGACCAGAGGCTGGAAGATCTGTATGCGCCCGATTGACGGTTAATACATAAAAGTCCAGTATGGATTTATAAGTACAAAAAAGGCGTTCCCTGTTTCAGCTTTTTCTTCTGTCTTGCCAAACCAACAACAACCCGCGAGAGAACGAACATGAAGAAATTCCCCCTCATCACCGGTCTGGCCCTGAGCCTGTTGGCGTGCAGTAGCGTGTTCGCTGCCGAGAAAAGCCTGCGCATCGGTATTGAAGCGGCCTATCCGCCGTTCGCATCGAAAACCGACAAAGGTGAAATTGTCGGTTTCGACTACGACATTGGCAACGCCCTGTGCGCGCAGATGAAGGTCAAGTGTGTGTGGGTCGAAGGCGAATTCGACGGTCTGATTCCTTCCCTGAAAGTGAAGAAAATCGACATGGCGCTGTCGTCCATGACCATCAATGAAGACCGTAAGAAGTCGGTGGATTTCACCCACAAGTACTACTTCACCTCATCGCGACTGGTGATGAAGGAAGGCGCGGCGGTCGATGACCAGTACGCCAGCCTCAAGGGCAAGACAGTCGGCGTACAGCGCGCAACCACCACGGATCGTTACGCCACCGAGGTTTTCGAACCGAAGGGCATCAACGTCAAGCGTTACGGCAACAACGAAGAAATCTACATGGACCTGGCGGCAGGTCGCCTCGATGCCATTTTTGCCGACACCATTCCATTGAGTGATTTCCTGTCCATGCCGCGCGGCAAGGGTTACGCCTTTGTCGGGCCGGAACTCAAGGATCCGAAATACGTGGGTGAGGGCGCCGGGATTGCCGTGCGCAAGGGCAACACCGAGTTGGTCAGTGAACTGAACGCGGCCATCGACGGCATTCGCGCCAATGGCGAATACCAGAAGATTTCGGAGAAGTACTTCAAGTCCGACATCTACGGCGATTGATCGGAAAAAGATCGCAGCCTTCGGCAGCTCCTAAAGAGGACCACATTTCTCTGTAGGAGCTGGCGCAGCCTGCGATCTTTTGATTTTCAGCCCTTCAATTCCTTCAAATGCTTGTACACCGTCGCCCGGCCCATGTTCAGCACATTGGCCACGTAGTTGGAGGCGCTTTTGCCTTTGAAGGCGCCTTCGGCGTGCAGCGCCAGCACCAGTTCGCGTTTGTGGTCGCGGGTCAGCACATTCAGGCTCAACTGGCGCTCGCGCAGCCAGGCATGCAGAAAAGTGTTGATCCGTTCTTGCCAGTCATCGCGAAACAGTGAGTCCGGTTGCGGAATCAGCTTGGTCGGCGACAGGAACAAATCCAGCGCCGCCTTCGCGTTCTCGAACAACGAGATATTCAGGTTGATGCACAGCACTGCCAGCGGTTGCCCTTCGCTGTCGCGCAGCACGCTGCTGAGGCTGCGAATCTTCTGGCCGTCCCAGTTGAGCTTTTCGTACGGCCCGATGTTTCGTTCACTGACCTCTTCGCTGAGCATGTCCTCCAGCGACGAGTCGTCTCCAATTTCCCGTTTGGACAGGTTGTTGGCGATGTAGTCGACCTTTTGTGTGCGCAGGTCGTGCAGCACCACCTCGGCGTGAGGGAAGAACAACGTGGCGATGGCATCGGCAATCGCGCGGAAGTTGTCCATGGACACATTGTCCAGGGCCGAGTTTTTTTCAGGTGCGTTCATACAGTGGAGCTCCAGGCCAGCGTCAGTGCCCCTTTAAAAAGGGGCACTGGAAGTTTGCCGCAATCGTGTGGGCACGTCACCTGAGGATCAGGATCAACCCAGGCGGGCGGGGGAGAGCATCGCGGCGTCCAGACCGAAACGGGTGAGCTGTTCGGGCAAGGCTTCGCCGCGTACCAGTGCAGCACTGGCCTGGCCCATGGCCGGTGACGTCTGGATGCCGTAGCCGCCTTGTCCCGCCACCCAGAACAGGCCCGGTACGTGTTGATCGAAGCCGGACAGCAAATCCCCGTCGTGCACGAAACTGCGCAAGCCGGCCCAGGTGCGGGTCGGGCGGCGGATGGTCAGGGTGGTGGCCTCTTCGATCTGGTAGATGCCCATGGCGATGTCCAGTTCTTCGGGCTGCACGTCGTGCGGTTCCACCGGATCGGCGTTGGCCGGTGAGCCGAGGAACATGCCGGCGTCGGGTTTCATGTAGAACGATTCATCGAGACTGACCAGCATTGGCCAGTCATGGCTATCCAGGCCCTCGGGGCCGGCGAAGATAAAGGCTGCCCGGCGCTTGGGTTGCAGGCCCAGAGGCCGTGCACCGGCCAGCTCGCCAACCTTGTCGGCCCAGGCGCCGGCGGCGTTGATGATGATCGGGGCGCTGAAGGTCTGAGTGGCGGTTTGAACCTGCCATAGCCCTTCGGTATCCCGGGCCAGGCTCAGCACTTCACTGTCGGTATGCACCTCGCCTTTATTGCGCCGGATACCGCGCAGATAGCCTTGGTGCAGGGCATCGGTATCGATGTCGCTGGCGGTTGGGTCGTAGATCGCGCCATGGACTTTTTCCCGACGCAGGATCGGCAGACGCGCACAGGCTTCGTCGGCGCTGAGCAGTTGCATCTGCGGCACGGTGGCTTTGGCGCTCAGGTATTGATTGTTCAGCTCGGCCGGATCGCCCGTGAAGTCGACGGTCATCTCACCGCGCGGGGTCAGCAGCGGGTGTTCGCAGAAACCGGGCGGTGGTGCATCGAAGAAATCGCGGCTGGCCAGGGTCAATGCCCGAACCTGGGGCGTGCCGTAGGCGGCGGTATAGAGCGCCGCCGAGCGTCCGGTGGAGTGATAGGCCGGATGGGATTCGCGCTCGAGCACAATCACCCGTCCGTGCTGCGACAGCCAGAAACCGGTGGAAGCACCGGCAATCCCGCCGCCGATAATGATGAAATCTGCCTGGCTCATGAACGTCTCCTGATGGGGCGTAAATGCCGAAATTGTTGGGGATCCCTGTGGGAGCGGGTGTTAGCCCAGTAGGCGGTAAATGGCATTGGCCAGTGCGATGTCTTCCAGGCCCAGGCCGATGGAGCGGAAAAACACAGGTCGGTCGTAGTCCGGGCGCTGCACTTTTCCGCTGAGCAAGTCGGGCAGGTCGCCGACTATCGAGCGCTTGTCCCAGCCATGCTGTTCACCGGCGATCAGCATTTCGCCGGCCGAGCTCGGGGTGGTCTGGCGATAGTCGCAGAATACCTGCATGTCATTGAGGCTCTGCGGCGGCACTTCATGGGCACGCGGAGCATTGGTGCTGATGGACGTGATCAGTGCCGGTTTGCTCAACATGGACGGGTCGATCACCGGGCCGGCGGACGAAGTGCAAAGCATGATTACGTCAGCGTCTTGTATCGCGTTGTCGCAACTGTCGGCGAGGGTCAGCCGTGGATCGAGGCTTTCGAGTTGCGCCAGCGTTTCGGCGTTCTTGCCGCGCAAGCTCGGTGAATACAGGCTGATGCTTTGCCAGTCTCGCAGGTTCTTCACATAGTGCAGGTGCGCCTGGGCCACTTTGCCGCTGCCGATGATCGCCAGGCGTTGGGCCTTCAGCGGTGCGAGGGCATCGACCGCCACTGCTGTCGTCGCCGCGGTGCGTGCGGTGGTCAGTTCACCGGCATCGCAGAGCAGCAGCGGCTGGCCGGTCTGCATCGACATCAACAGCGTCCAGGCGGTCACCAATGGGCCTTGCTCACGCACGATGTAGGGCGATGTCTTGACGCCATACACGCCGTCTTCGGCCAGCACGCCCAAGTAGTTGATGAAGTCCCCGGCACCTTTCGGGAATTCCACCAACTGCTGGACCGGTTGCACGGCTTGCCCGGCGGCCAGGTCGCGGAACAGCTTGCGCAGGATCTGCGGCACGTCGACTTGCGCCAACAGTTCGCGGGCCTGGGGTTGGGTGATCACGTAAGGCGTGCTGGGCATGGTCGACTCCGGGTGCTGAAAGTAAACTAATTTGTCCATTATGGACTTTTAGTTGTCTCGAGCAAGCTCCTGTTGAAAAAACCGGACGAAAAAAAAGCGCAGTCCGTCTCCGGCTGCGCCTTTTATTCTGCGACCCGTGTTATGGGCGCTTGCGCTCAACCGCCCGCAGCAGATGCGTCGGTGGCGTTTCACAACTGATCTTGCGACCCAGCAGCGCCTCGATGGACGGTAGCTGGTAGGAGTCGTCTTCACCGGCAAAGCTGATGGACACACCATCGGCGCCGGCACGGCCAGTACGACCGATGCGGTGCACGTAGTCGTCCGGGACTTCCGGCAGGGTGAAGTTGATCACGTGGCTGATGCCGTCGATGTGAATGCCGCGACCGGCCACATCGGTGGCGACCAAAACCCGGATCTTGCCTTCGCGGAAACCTTCCAGGGTCTTGATGCGCTTGTGCTGCGGCACATCGCCGGACAGTTGCGCGGCGTTGACGCCATCGCGCACCAGGCGTTCTTCGATGCGCCGCACTTCGTCCTTGCGGTTGGCGAAGACCATCACCCGTTCCCAGCCGTTATCGTTGACCAGGTTATAGAGCAGTTTGTACTTGTCGGCGCCGGCCACCGCGTAGATGTGTTGCTCGACGTTTTCGCTGGCCACGTTCTGCGCTTCGATCTCGACGATCGACGGGTCGGTGGTCCATTGCTTGGCCAGGTTCATCACGTCGTCGGTGAAGGTCGCGGAGAACAGCAGAGTCTGACGTTCGTTCTTCGGTGGAGTCTGGCGAATGATCTGACGCACCTGCGGGATGAAACCCATGTCGAGCATCCGGTCGGCTTCGTCCAGCACCATGACTTCAACCATGTCCAGGTGCACGTCGCCGCGCTGGTTGAAGTCGAGCAAGCGGCCCGGAGTGGCCACGAGGATGTCGCAGTGACGGGCTTCGAGGTGCTTGAGCTGCTTGTCGAAGTCCATGCCGCCGACAAACGTCATGACGTTGAGGCCGGTGTACTTGGTCAGGTCGGCCGCGTCCTTGGCGATTTGCACCACCAGTTCCCGGGTCGGGGCGATGATCAATGCTCGCGGTTCACCCATGTAGCGTTCTTTGGGTGGCGGGGTTTGCAGCAGCTGCGTGATGATCGAAATCAGGAACGCGGCGGTTTTGCCGGTACCGGTCTGGGCGCGACCGATGGCGTCTTTGCCCGCGAGGGTGAAGCCAAGCACCTGCGCCTGGATCGGCGTGCAATAAGGAAAGCCCAGGTCCTGAATGGCGTGCATCAGTTCGGGGGCGAGTTTGAAATCGTGGAAGCGGGTTTTGCCTTCCTGGGGTTCGACGACGAAGTCTTCGAGTTTCCAGGGGATGACCGGCGCCTTTGGCTTCGGTTCGCGGCGTGGTTTTGCCGGTTTCGGGGCTTCGCTGCGCGGCTGTTCAGAGGCAATGGCCGGAGCAGAGGGGGCGGTCGGTGTGGTCACCGGCTCGTGTTTCGGTGCCGCTACGGTTGCGGTCCGGCCAGGCTGATTACCGTCGGTACGGTGGCTGGGGGTATGAGAAGGAGCGCTGGAGCCTGGCGCGAGCTGCTCAGCCTCGCTTTTACCGAACATTTTCTTGAGTGCTTTGAGCACGGTCATCTCATCAATTGGTTAAGGAATGTACGCCGGCCAGTGTAATGCAAGAATCGGGCGCGGCGTAGTGCGATGGATCAAAGGGTAGCTTTTAGCGCAAACGCTCGGCGAGCCAGACGCCGATGTCGCGAATTTCTTCGGGTAACACTTCGTGGCCCATTGGGTATTCCTGCCATGTCACGGTGACACCATGCTGCTTTAAATACTCGTAGGCGGTCCGGCCCATGGAGTTTTGCACGACGTCATCATACTGACCATGCAACGACAACACGGGAATGCGCTGCTGGCTGGCGGAAAGCTCCAGTTCATCGCTGAATGTCGGGGCATAAGTCGAGAGCGCAAGTACACCGCCCAACGGTCCCTGCCATTTCAGGAAGGCTGTGTGCAAAACCACGGCGCCGCCCTGGGAAAAACCGGCGAGAAAGATCCGCGAGGCGTCTATTCCGCCGGCCTTCTGCACTTCAATCAAATTCACGACCCGTTGCGCGGACTCCTCCAACTGCTCGCGGCTGATGGCGCGTGCCGGGCTCATGGCCAATATGTCGTACCAGCTTGGCATCTCGTAGCCACCATTAATGGTGACGGCGCGGGTCGGAGCCTGGGGCAAAACGAAACGGGTAGTGAGCAGGTTTTCCTGTAGCGCTTCAGCTACCGGCAAAAAATCGTAGCGGTCGGCACCCAGCCCATGCAGCCAGATTACGCAGGCATCTGCGGGCTTGACGGGTTGAAGAATCAGGGGCTCGGTCATGTCTGCTCCATTGTTGTGCGTGCGCTCTCATTGTGTGCGAGGTTCGAGTGCGCCATCGGTTGATCAGTTAAGAAGATGTCGCAAGGTTGAAAGTTTTGCTATTGACCTGTCGCTGAATCGCTTTAGCGAGCGGTCTGGTACGGGCTTTGCTATGGGGAACCCTGTGCAACCAATCTCGTGCCTGGCGGTAACACTATCAGTGTATGGCTAGTCGTGGGATAGCAAAGAATCCGGTGATGGATGTTCGCCAGTGGCCGCTACGGGCTTCGCGAACGTGAAAGGGCTACAGCCCGTTCGGCCGATTGGTGAGAAGTGAGTTATCCATGATGTGGATTTTCTCCTACTAGACTCATAGCGACGGTCCTTACGTCGGTTGACCCTAAAAAAAGCCAACAAGGGTCAGCAACGCCTCAAAAGGGTGCGACAGGGCTCAAGCTCCGACACAACAAGAGCAAAACTGGAGGTTTGAATGAAGATGTTGAAATCCACCCTGGCCGTCGTGACTGCAGCTGCAGTGCTCGGTGTCAGTGGGTTCGCTCAGGCGGGTGCAACCCTGGATGCAGTGCAGAAGAAAGGTTTTGTACAGTGCGGTGTGAGTGACGGTTTGCCGGGTTTCTCGGTTCCGGACTCTACCGGCAAGATCGTTGGCATCGATGCTGACTTCTGCCGCGCTGTAGCTGCTGCAGTGTTTGGTGATGCGACCAAGGTCAAATTCAGCCAGTTGAATGCCAAGGAGCGTTTCACTGCTCTGCAATCCGGCGAAATCGACATGCTGTCGCGCAACTCCACCATGACCAGCTCCCGTGATGCGGGCATGGGCCTGAAGTTTCCTGGCTTCATCACCTATTACGACGGCGTAGGCTTCCTGGCCAACAGCAAGCTGGGCGTGAAAAGTGCCAAGGAACTGGATGGCGCGACCATCTGTATTCAAGCCGGTACCACCACCGAGCTGAACGTGTCCGACTACTTCCGCGCCAACGGCCTGAAGTACACCCCGATCACCTTCGACACTTCCGATGAAAGCGCCAAGTCGCTGGAATCCGGTCGTTGCGACGTGCTGACCTCCGACAAGTCCCAGTTGTATGCACAGCGCAGCAAACTGGCCTCGCCGAAAGATTACATCGTTCTGCCTGAAACCATCTCCAAAGAGCCTTTGGGGCCGGTCGTGCGTAACGGCGACGATGAGTGGCTGGCAATCGTTCGTTGGGTTGGCTACGCGATGCTCAACGCCGAAGAAGCCGGTATCTCTTCGAAGAACGTCGAGGCAGAAGCCAAGTCGACCAAGAACCCGGACGTTGCTCGTCTGCTGGGCGCCGACGGTGAGTACGGCAAGGATCTGAAGCTGCCGAAAGACTGGGTGGTGAAAATCGTCAAGCAGGTCGGTAACTACGGCGAAGTCTTCGAGAGAAACCTCGGCAAGGGCACTCCGCTGGAAATCGATCGTGGCTTGAACGCCCTGTGGACCAACGGCGGCATTCAATACGCACCACCAGTGCGCTGATGGTTCTATCGCCCGGTGGGCCAACCACCGGGTGATGTTCTGTTCCATTATTTCCGGGGCACTTCATGCAAAATTCAATCGGCGCACCAAAGCAGAGGTTCAGCCTCAGCGATCCGCGAGTGCGTGCGTGGCTGTTTCAGATCATTACGGTTCTCGCCGTGGTCGGGATGGGTTGGTACCTGTTCGACAACACTCAAACCAACCTGCAACACCGGGGCATTACCTCCGGTTTTAGCTTTCTTGAGCGCAGCGCCGGTTTCGGCATCGCTCAGCACCTGATCGACTACACCGAATCGGACAGTTATGCCCGGGTGTTTGTCATCGGTCTGCTCAACACCTTGCTGGTGACGTTCATCGGCGTGATCCTGGCGACGATCCTCGGTTTCATCGTCGGTGTGGCACGACTCTCGAAGAACTGGATCATTGCCAAGATGGCGACGGTTTATGTCGAGGTCTTCCGTAACATTCCGCCGCTGCTGCAAATCCTGTTCTGGTACTTCGCGGTGTTTCTCACCATGCCAGGGCCGCGCAATAGCCATAACTTCGGCGACACCTTCTTCGTCAGCAGCCGCGGCCTGAACATGCCGGCAGCGTTGATAGCGAACGGTTTCTGGCCGTTTGTGGCGAGCATCGTCGTGGCCATTGTCGCGATCGTGCTGATGTGCCGCTGGGCCAACAAGCGTTTCGAAGAGACCGGCGTACCGTTCCACAAATTCTGGGTAGGCCTGGCGATGTTCCTGGTGATCCCTGCGTTGTGCGCATTGATCTTCGGCGCGCCGCTGCATTGGGAAATGCCACAGCTGCAAGGTTTCAACTTTGTAGGCGGCTGGGTGCTGATCCCTGAACTGCTGGCACTGACCCTGGCCCTGACGGTGTACACCGCGGCGTTCATCGCCGAAATCGTGCGTTCGGGCATCAAGTCGGTCAGCCACGGCCAGACCGAAGCGGCTCACTCGCTGGGGCTGCGCAACGGTCCGACCCTGCGCAAGGTGATCATCCCGCAAGCCCTGCGTGTGATCATTCCGCCGCTGACCAGCCAATACCTGAACCTGGCGAAAAACTCCTCGCTGGCGGCCGGTATCGGTTATCCGGAGATGGTGTCGTTGTTTGCCGGTACGGTGCTGAACCAGACCGGACAGGCGATCGAAGTCATTGCCATCACCATGAGCGTGTACCTGGCGATCAGTATCAGCATTTCCCTGCTGATGAACTGGTACAACAAGCGCATTGCGCTGATCGAGCGGTAAGGAAGAGCGCATGACGACTCATACTTTCAAACCCGACATGCCTCCACCGAGCAGCAGCATCGGTGTCGTGGCGTGGATGCGGGCGCACATGTTTTCCAGCTGGATCAACACCCTGCTGACGCTGTTCGCGTTCTATCTGATTTACCTGATAGTTCCGCCGCTCGTGAGCTGGGCGATTCTCGACGCCAATTGGGTCGGCACCACCCGTGCCGATTGCACCAAGGCCGGTGCCTGCTGGGTGTTCATTGAGCAGCGCTTCGGCCAGTTCATGTATGGCTACTACCCGGTGGACTTGCGCTGGCGCGTGGACCTGACCGTGTGGCTGGCAGTCATCGGCGTGGCGCCGTTGTTCATCGCACGTGTTCCGCACAAGGCAATCTACGGCCTGAGCTTTCTGGTGCTCTATCCGATCATTGCCTACCTCCTGCTGCACGGTGGTGTATTCGGTCTGAGCCAGGTGGCGACCAGCCAGTGGGGCGGCCTGATGCTGACCCTGGTGATCGCTACCGTTGGTATCGTCGGCGCACTGCCGCTGGGTATCGTGCTGGCCCTGGGCCGTCGTTCGAACATGCCGGCGATTCGGGTGGTCTGCGTGACCTTCATCGAGTTCTGGCGCGGTGTGCCGTTGATCACGGTGCTGTTCATGTCGTCGGTGATGTTGCCGTTGTTCCTGCCCGAAGGCATGAACTTCGACAAATTGCTGCGGGCGTTGATCGGCGTGATCCTGTTCCAGTCGGCCTACATCGCCGAGGTGGTGCGTGGCGGTCTGCAAGCGATCCCTAAAGGTCAGTACGAAGCGGCTGCGGCGATGGGCCTCGGTTACTGGCGCAGCATGGGCCTGGTGATTTTGCCGCAAGCCCTGAAGCTGGTAATCCCTGGCATCGTCAACACCTTCATTGCGCTGTTCAAGGACACGAGCCTGGTGATCATCATCGGCCTGTTCGACTTGCTCAACAGCGTCAAGCAAGCCGCCGCCGACCCGAAATGGTTGGGCATGGCCACTGAAGGCTATGTGTTCGCGGCCCTGGTGTTCTGGATTTTCTGTTTTGGTATGTCCCGCTATTCCATGCATTTGGAACGCAAGCTGGACACTGGCCACAAGCGTTAGGAGCGTAGTTTATGAGTGAAGCGATCAAACAGCCTGTGAGTCCTCAAGGCATTATTCAGATGCAGGGCGTAAACAAGTGGTACGGCCAGTTCCACGTGTTGAAAGACATCAACCTGAACGTCAAGCAGGGCGAGCGTATCGTGCTGTGCGGCCCGTCGGGTTCCGGCAAATCCACCACCATCCGTTGCCTCAATCGCCTGGAAGAACACCAGCAGGGCCGTATCGTGGTCGATGGCGTGGAACTGACCAACGACCTCAAGCAGATCGAAGCGATCCGCCGTGAAGTCGGCATGGTGTTCCAGCACTTCAACCTGTTCCCGCACCTGACCATTCTGCAGAACTGCACCCTGGCGCCGATGTGGGTACGCAAGATGCCCAAGCGCAAGGCCGAAGAAATCGCCATGCATTACCTGGAACGCGTACGCATTCCAGAGCAGGCGCATAAATACCCAGGGCAACTGTCCGGTGGTCAGCAACAGCGTGTGGCGATTGCCCGTGCCCTGTGCATGAAACCGAAAATCATGCTGTTCGACGAACCGACGTCGGCACTCGACCCGGAGATGGTGAAAGAGGTTCTGGACACCATGATCGGCCTGGCCGAAGACGGCATGACCATGCTCTGCGTGACCCACGAAATGGGCTTCGCCCGTACCGTGGCCAACCGCGTGATCTTCATGGACAAGGGTGAAATCGTCGAGCAGGCCGCGCCGAACGACTTCTTCGACAACCCGCAGAACGAGCGGACGAAGTTGTTCCTGAGCCAGATCCTGCATTGATAGGCGCTTGGCAGTGAAATAAACCCGGACTCTGTTCCGGGTTTTTTTTGCTCCAATGAAACGCTCCACCTGCTGACCGCGAACCCTGTAGGAGCCGGCTTGCTGGCGATGGCGGCATACCAGACGCCACCGAGTATCCCGGCTATAGCCATTTGGCATCCCACAATGGGTAATCGTGCACAGGTGTGACAAGCCCCGCACGCAATGGATTGGCAACGATGTATCGGGCGACCGCTTGCAGATCCGCTTCACGGCGAATCGCGCGATCATGGAAACCTCTCTGCCATACCATCCCTCTGCGCTCCAGTCGCGCGTTTACCGCCCGCGCGCTGCGTGATTTGGTTGCCAGCACCAACGCCGACAACGAGTTGTTCTTCAGTTCGACCAGCCAATGAAAATGGTCGGGCATCACCACCCAGGCGAGGGAATCGACCCATTCTTCTGTCTGCGCCTGACGAAAGTGGTCTACCACCAGACGTCCTGCCCGCCAGTCAGTAAAAAACGGGGTGCGATTCCAGGTGACAGCTGTCAGCAGGTAGATTCGGCCGGTTTGGGAATAACGTCCGGCGCGTAAGCGATTGGCATGGGGAAGATCGGGCATTCCATTGCCCTCCTGTGTTTTGAGAGAAACAGAAGGCTAGTACGCAATAGTGAGGGGCATTGCCAAAGTTCAGTTCTGAATGTGTCGGTACGATCGCCATCGCCAGCAAGCCGGCTCCTACAGGGTTTGCGTGAGCCCGTTGCCTTGTCGGACGAAGCTGACTAACATGTCAGAAAATTCATCCTATGATTGGATGAAAGGGCGAATTCTATGTCAGATATTTCTCCATTAATTAAACGGTCCTTGGTCGATCAGGCCCTGGACCAGCTGCGCCTGCGCATTAATCAAGGTGTCTGGACGGTCGGCCAGCGTTTGCCCACCGAGCCGGAATTGGCGACGGAGCTGGGCATCAGCCGCAACACCGTGCGCGAAGCCATGCGCGTGTTGGCGTTTTCCGGGTTGATCGAGATCCGCCAGGGCGACGGCAGCTACCTGCGGGCGGTAGTCGATCCATTGGATACGATGAAGGCGCTGTCCCGCTGCTCTCAGGAACAGGCTCGGGAAACCCGGCACATTCTGGAAGTCGAAGCCATCGGTCTGGCTGCATTACGCCGCACCGATGAAGACCTGGTGGCGTTGCGCGAGGCGCTGGGCGTCAGCGGCAGTCACTACCACGGCGATCTCGACACCTACATCGCCTGTGACCTGGTGTTTCACCGTCGTCTGGTGGACGCGGCGCACAACCCGACCCTCAGCGAGCTGTATCGCTACTTTTCCAGCGTCGTGGGCGCGCAGTTGCGTCAGACCCTGAACGTCACCCCCCGACGCCAAGCGGTGTTCGACCTGCATATCGAGCTGCTCGATGCCGTCGAACAACGCGACCCGGAACGGGCCAAAGCCCTGATGAGGCAATTGATCAATGAACCTTGAAACCGAGAATCCGATGTCCAGTCAGCAGGCGAGCCACAGCCGCATCACCGAGCTCAAGCGGACGGCGGAGCTCGAAGAGCTGTTGATCGATGCCGAGGCCGATGATGCAGAGGTTCAGCGAAGTCACCCGCTCCTGCGGCGCCCGTGGCTGTTGCTGCTGGGGCTGATTCTGGTGGCGCTGAACTTGCGTCCGGCGCTGTCGAGCATGGCGCCGATGCTCAGCGAGGTCTCGAAAACACTGGGGCTATCGGCTGCCCAGGCCGGTTTGCTGACCACCTTGCCGGTGCTTTGCCTTGGTCTGTTCGCGCCGTTGGCGCCGGTGCTTGCGCGACGTTTTGGTGCCGAGCGGGTGGTGCTGGGGATTCTCCTGATGTTGGCCGGCGGGATTATTCTGCGCAGCTCGTTCGGCGAGATCGGCCTTTTCGCCGGCAGCGTGCTGGCCGGCGCCAGCATCGGGGTGATCGGCGTGCTGCTGCCCGGCATCGTCAAGCGCGACTTCTCGAAACAGGCCGGCACCATGACCGGCGTCTACACCATGGCCCTGTGCCTGGGCGCGGCCATGGCGGCGGGCGCGACCGTGCCGTTGAGCGAACATTTCGATAAGAGTTGGGCGCTGGGCCTTGGCTTCTGGGTGGTTCCGGCCTTGGTCGCGGCGATGTTCTGGCTGCCGCAAGTCGGTCAGAAACACGGCGCACATAACGTTGCCTATCGGGTCCGAGGCCTGTTGCGCGATCCGCTGGCCTGGCAAGTGACCTTGTACATGGGCCTGCAATCGTCTCTGGCCTACATCGTATTCGGTTGGCTGCCGTCGATTCTGATCGGTCGCGGTCTGACGCCAACCCAGGCCGGTCTGGTGCTGTCGGGTTCGGTGATTGTCCAGTTGATCAGCTCGCTGGCCGCACCGTGGCTGGCGACCCGTGGCAAGGATCAGCGGCTGGCGATCGTGATCGTCATGGCAATGACCCTCGGCGGCTTGTTCGGTTGCCTGTATGCGCCGATCGAAGGTCTGTGGGGCTGGGCAATCCTGCTGGGACTGGGGCAGGGTGCTACGTTCAGCCTGGCATTGACCCTGATCGTGCTGCGCTCGAGGGATGCCCATGTCGCCGCCAACCTGTCGAGCATGGCCCAGGGTTTCGGCTACACCCTGGCATCCATGGGGCCGTTCGCGGTCGGTGTGGTGCATGACTGGACTGGCGGCTGGAGCGCTCTGGGCTGGATCTTCGGTGTCATTGGTCTCGGCGCGATCATCGCCGGCCTAGGTGCCGGGCGTTCGCTGTACGTGCAGGTCGAAAGCGAAAAGATCTGATTCGCACACACTGTCGGTATTCGGGGTACGAATGCTGATGGTGTTTCGTCTGTTTGCAGATTATCGTGCTGGCAATCTGCCTATTTTCCGGAGCCTGCCCATGAGTGATGCCCACAACGCCTTGATCACCCGGTTCTACCAAGCCTTTCAGCGGCTGGATGCCGAGGCCATGAGCGCCTGCTACACCGACGACGTGGTGTTCAGTGATCCGGCGTTCGGCGAGCTGCGCGGGCGCGATGCCGGCGATATGTGGCGCATGCTCACCACCCGCGCCAAGGACTTCTCCCTGACCTTCGATAACGTGCGCAGCGATGAGCGCACTGGCGGCGCCCATTGGGTGGCGACGTACCTGTTCAGCCAGACCGGCAATATCGTGGTCAACGACATTCAGGCGCGTTTCGTATTTCGCGACGGCAAGATCTGCGAGCACCACGACAGTTTTGATCTGTGGCGCTGGTCGCGTCAGGCGCTGGGTTTCAAAGGGCTGTTGCTGGGCTGGACGCCGGTGGTGAGAAACGCCGTGCGTGCTCAGGCCTTGAAGGGCCTGAAGGCATTCCAGGCCAGTCGCTGATAAGATCGCGGCTTGTTTTCTTTCAAGCCTTGATCGTCACGTGAGCACCTCGAGCGAATCTTCCGTCATTGCCGCCGAACCGTCGGTGCCTGTCAGCAAACCCTGGTTCGTTTACCTCGTTCGCGCGGCCAATGGTTCGCTCTACTGCGGGATCAGCGACGATCCCGTACGTCGCTTCGCCACCCATCAGAGTGGCAAGGGCGCGCGTTTCTTCCTGTCGAGCCCGGCCGTGGCGCTGGTTTATACCGAGCGCTGCCGCGATAAAGGCGAAGCGCTGCGCCAGGAGCGTTTGATCAAGAAACTCAAGAAAAGCGCCAAGGAATGTCTGGTGGCGAGTGCGGCTGCGGGCTTATCAATCTGACTGATAAGTGCTCATCAGGCAGATGGGTAGGCTGCCTGCCGATTGCGCGCTAAGCTGCGGGCTCCTTATCCGAGCGGCGGAGCCGAGCATGTCCGAGTTGATTCTGCATCATTACCCGACGTCCCCTTTCGCCGAAAAGGCCCGCTTGCTGCTGGGCTTCAAGGGGTTGTCCTGGCGCTCTGTGATGATCTCGCCGGTGATGCCCAAGCCCGATCTGACAGCCCTGACCGGCGGCTACCGCAAGACGCCGGTGTTGCAGATCGGTGCTGATGTCTATTGCGATACCGCGTTGATCGCTCGTCGTCTGGAGCAGGAAAAAGCTTCACCGGCGTTTTTCCCGGAAGGCCAGGAAATGGTCACGGCGACCTTCGCGGCATGGGCCGATTCGGTGGTGTTCCAGCATGCAGTCAGCCTGGTGTTCCAGCCAGAATCGGTAGCGGTGCGCTTCGGCAAATTGTCGCCGGAAGCGATCAAGGCATTTCTGGCCGATCGCTCCGGCTTGTTCAGCGGTGGCAGTGCCACTCGGTTGTCGGCCGAGCAGGCAAAGCATCAGTGGCCAACGATCATGGCGCGTCTGGAGCAGCAGCTTGAGCGTGAGCAGGGGGACTTCCTGTTCGGCGAACCGTCGATTGCCGACTTTGCCCTGGCTCACTCGCTGTGGTTCCTCAAGGCGACGCACGTGACGTCACCGTTGGTGGATGCTTATCCGGCCGTTTCGGCGTGGTTTGGCCGCGTGATGGGTTTTGGTCATGGCGCGTTCAGCGAGATGACGGCCGAGCAAGCGCTAGAGATTGCCCGCAATGCCACACCGGCCCCGTTGCCGGATGAGCAGTTCGATGAGCCGAACGGGTTCGAGGTTGGCCAGCAGGTGGTAATCGCGGCGACTGATTACGGGGTTGATCCGGTGGCGGGTGAGTTGATGTTTGCCGGCAGCGAAGAGTTGATTCTGCGCCGTGAAGACGAGCGGGCCGGTGTGGTGCATGTGCACTTTCCGCGGTTCGGGTTTCGCATAGAGGCTTGCTGACGTACGCACCTGTGGCGAGGGGGCTTGCCCCCGTTGGGTCGCGAAGCGCCCCCAGGATTTCGATGAGAAAACCGTATCCACGGGAAATTGCGACTGCTGCGCAGCCGAACGGGGGCAAGCCCCCTCGCCACAGGATTGTTTGAAGCTGATGGTTATTTCAGCGCCGCAAGCACCTGGTCCGGGTCATACCCGCGAATCAACGTTCCATTCACATCGATGATCGGAATCCCGCGTCCGCCGAGTGCCTCATAGGCTTTGCGCGCCACGGCATCCTTCTCGATATCGAATTCCTTGTACGGAATGCCTTTCTGATCGAGGAAGCGCCGGGTCAGCTTGCAGTAGCCGCACCAGTCAGTGGCGTAGAGCACGACGTTGGCCTTGGCCTGGGTCTGCTCGGACACCACCTGCGAGGGGTGAAGCACCCGCTCGATCTTGCCCCAGTTCTGGTAAACCACAACCACCAGCAGGATCAGCAGGAATTTTTTCAACACGCCACCGAGCATCAGTTGCGTCGCTTGAGCTGGTCGGTCAGTTGGGTCGGCAGGCCTTTGATGATCAGCGTGCCGGCCTCCTCGTCGTATTCGATCTTCGAACCCAACAGGTGCGCTTCGAAGCTGATCGACAGGCCTTCGGCGCGACCGGTGAAGCGGCGGAACTGGTTCAGGGTACGCTTGTCCGCCGGGATCTCCGGGGACAGGCCGTAGTCCTTGTTGCGGATGTGATCGTAGAAGGCTTTCGGGCGATCTTCGTCGATCAGTCCGGACAACTCTTCCAGGCCCATGGGCTCGCCCATTTTGGCCTGGCTGCTGGCGTAATCCACCAGGGTCTTGGTCTTCTCACGCGCGGACTCTTCCGGCAGGTCTTCGCTTTCGACGAAGTCACTGAACGCCTTGAGCAGAGTGCGGGTTTCACCGGGGCCGTCGACGCCTTCCTGGCAGCCGATGAAGTCGCGGAAGTACTCCGAAACCTTTTTGCCGTTCTTGCCTTTGATGAACGAGATGTACTGCTTGGACTGCTTGTTGTTCTGCCACTCGGAGACGTTTATCCGCGCCGCCAGGTGCAACTGGCCAAGGTCCAGATGTCGCGAAGGGGTCACGTCCAGCTGATCGGTCACCGCCACGCCTTCGCTGTGGTGCAGCAGGGCGATGGCCAGGTAATCGGTCATGCCTTGCTGGTAATGCGCAAACAGCACATGGCCACCGACCGAGAGGTTGGATTCTTCCATCAGCTTTTGCAGATGCTCGACCGCCACCCGGCTGAAGGCCGTGAAGTCACGACCACCGTCGAGGTATTCCTTCAGCCAGCCGCTGAATGGAAATGCACCGGACTCCGGATGGAACAGCCCCCAGGCTTTGCCCTGTTTGGCGTTATAGCTTTCATTCAAGTCGGCGAGCATGTTCTCGATGGCCGCGGACTCAGCCAGTTCAGAGTCGCGGGCGTGAAGAACTGCGGGTGTGCCGTCGGGTTTTTTGTCGATCAGGTGGACGATGCAATGACGGATCGGCATGGGCTTCTCGGCTGATTGGAGAGAGGAGGGCGTGCTCCCCCGAAAAAGCGCCCAGTGTACCGCAACCACTGGTTTTGGCGTGGTCCGAAGGGCAATTCGAAGCTCTCCGGCGACCCTGATGTGATTTTTTCCCGATTTAGAGCAATAAAGCTGACCAAATGGGTAGCTAGAGGCGGATATTTCCCCGTCTCTGTGCTAGTTTTGCCCGGTCTTACGCGAAGTCACTGCGTTAAGCGTGCATTCAGCATTTGTCAGGTCGAACCAAACCCTGATTTCGGTATCTATAACCCCGACTCGTCGTGGTTATGGCCGAGGGTGCCAGATCCAGAAGATCGGGCTCGATGGCTGACACTGCACTCTGCAATCCATATGAATTTGATAGGGAAGGAACACTACAATGGCTCTTACTAAAGACCAACTGATCGCCGACATCGCTGAAGCTATCGACGCGCCAAAAACCACCGCGCGTAACGCTCTGGACCAACTGGGCCAAATCGTTGCCGATCAGCTGGAAAACGGCGGCGAAATCACTCTGCCAGGTATCGGCAAGCTGAAAGTGACTGAGCGTCCTGCCCGTACCGGCCGCAACCCTTCGACTGGCGCTGCCATCGAAATCGCTGCCAAGAAAGTGATCAAGCTGGTTGTGGCCAAAGGCCTGACCGACGCTGTCAACAAGTAAGACTTGTTAAAAAAACCGTGCTCCGGAGCAATCCGGGCACGGTTTTTTTGTGTCTGCGATTCAGCGATTGATCAGGCTCAATCGCTGTCTCGGTTGTTACTCAGCTTTTGCGGGCCCAGCGCTCGCGCCAGACCTGTTGCTCGGATTTGGTCTGGAAGGTCCAGGCGACGAAGCGACTTTGCTTCTGCCCTTGGGACATTTCCACGACCTGGCTTTCCAATACGCCGGCCTTTTTCAGCGCCGTCTGGATCGCCGGCAGGTTCGAGGCTTTCGAGACCAGGGTGCTGAACCAAAGCACTTTGTGTTGAAAGTGCGCGCTCTCGGCGATTAGTTGCGTCACAAACCGTGCCTCGCCACCTTCACACCACAGTTCGGCCGATTGCCCGCCAAAGTTCAGCACCGGCAGTTTGCGTTTTGGATCGGCGCGGCCCAGCGCGCGCCATTTACGCACGCTACCCTTGGTCGCCTCGTCCATCGAGGCGTGGAACGGCGGGTTGCACATCGTCAGGTCAAAGCGTTCGCCAGGTTCGAGCAAGCCCAACAGAATGTGCTTGGGATTAGTTTGCTGGCGAAGCTGGATGGCTTTGTTCAGCCCGTTGGACTGCACGATGGCTTTGGCTGAGGCTACGGCTATCGGGTCGATTTCCGAGCCGAGGAAGTGCCAACGGTAGTCGCTGTAGCCGATCAGCGGATAGACGCAGTTGGCGCCCATGCCGATATCGAGCACCTTGACCGGCGCGCCGCGAGGGATCTCGCCGTCGTTGACGCTGGCCAGCAGGTCGGCCAGGAAGTGCACGTAGTCGGCACGGCCCGGAACCGGCGGGCACAGGTAGTCGGCCGGGATGTCCCAATGGGCGATGCCGTAGAACGCCTTGAGCAGCGCCCGGTTGAACACCCGCACCGCGTCCGGGCTGGCGAAGTCGATGCTCTCCTTGCCGTACGGATTGATGATCACGAACTTCGCCAGTTCCGGCGTGCTCTTGATCAGCGCCGGGAAGTCGTAACGACCCTGATGGCGATTGCGCGGGTGCAGGCTGGCCTTCTCGCGTGGCTCCACGGCTTTGGCCGGGGTCGCGGGTTTAGGCTTTTTGCGCGCAGGTTTGGGTGTGCTGGGGGCGGTCATGGGCGAGGTCGATTCGGGTATGGCTAAAAGTGGCGGGTATTGTCCCACATCCAGCTGCTGGTCACCCAATTGTGAAGATCGCCGCATGTCCCTGTGGCAGCGGGTGTTTGGGAGAATGTAGCGGGCATAAAAAAGGGAGGCCGCTGGGGCCTCCCTGTTTCATTGCGATGTGCCGTTACAAACTGGCAATCCGCGCATGTTGCTCGGCCAGCTTGCCCAAAGCCTGTTCAGCTTCAGCCAGTTTGGCGCGTTCCTTCTCGATGACTTCGGCCGGAGCCTTGTCGACGAAACCGGCGTTGGACAGCTTGCCGCCGACGCGCTGAACTTCGCCCTGCAAACGCAGGATTTCCTTGTCCAGGCGCGCCAGTTCGGCGTCCTTGTCGATCAGGCCGGCCATCGGCACCAGCACTTCCATCTCGCCAACCAGTGCGGTGGCGGACAGTGGTGCTTCTTCGCCAGCCTTCAGAACAGTGATCGATTCCAGGCGCGCCAGCTTCTTCAGCAGGGCTTCGTTCTCGGTGAGTCGACGCTGATCTTCGGCGCTGACGTTTTTCAGGAACAGGTTCAGCGGCTTGCCTGGACCGATGTTCATTTCACCGCGGATGTTACGGGTGCCGAGCATCAGACCCTTGAGCCATTCGATATCGTCTTCGGCAGCCTGGTCGATGCGTGCCTCAACGGCCACTGGCCAAGGTTGCAGCATGATCGTCTTGCCTTGAATACCGGCGAGCGGTGCGACGCGCTGCCAGATTTCTTCGGTGATGAATGGCATGAACGGGTGAGCCAGGCGCAAAGCGACTTCCAGCACTCGAACCAGAGTGCGACGGGTGCCGCGCTGACGCTCGACCGGCGCGTTTTCGTCCCACAGCACAGGCTTGGACAGTTCCAGGTACCAGTCGCAATACTGGTTCCAGATGAACTCGTACAAGGCTTGTGCTGCCAGGTCGAAACGGAACTGATCGAGCTGACGGGTCACTTCGGCTTCAGTGCGTTGCAACTGCGAGATGATCCAGCGATCCGCCAGCGAGAGCTCATAGGCTTCGCCGTTCTGGCCGCAGTCTTCACCCTTGTCCAGTACGTAGCGCGCGGCGTTCCAGATCTTGTTGCAGAAGTTGCGGTAGCCTTCGACGCGGCCCATGTCGAACTTGATGTCGCGACCGGTGGACGCCAGCGAGCAGAACGTGAAGCGCAGGGCGTCGGTGCCATAGCTGGCGATGCCTTCGGCGAACTCGTCGCGGGTCTGCTTCTCGATCTTCTTCGCCAGTTTCGGCTGCATCATGCCGGAGGTGCGTTTCTGCACCAGCTCTTCCAGCTCGATACCGTCGATGATGTCCAGGGGGTCCAGGACGTTGCCCTTGGACTTGGACATCTTCTGGCCCTGGCCGTCACGCACCAGGCCGTGCACATAAACAGTCTTGAACGGAACCTGCGGCGTGCCGTCTTCGTTTTTCACCAGGTGCATGGTGAGCATGATCATCCGGGCAACCCAGAAGAAAATGATGTCGAAACCGGTCACCAGCACGTCGGTGGAGTGGAATTTCTTCAGGAATTCGGTCTGCTCCGGCCAGCCCAGGGTGGAGAAGGTCCACAGGCCCGAACTGAACCAGGTATCCAGAACGTCGTTGTCCTGTTGCAGCGCTATGTCGGCGCCCAGGTTGTGCTTGGCACGCACTTCGGCTTCGTCGCGACCGACGTAGACCTTGCCCGACTCGTCGTACCAGGCCGGAATCCGGTGGCCCCACCACAGCTGACGGCTGATGCACCAGTCCTGGATATCGCGCATCCACGAGAAGTACATGTTTTCGTACTGCTTTGGCACGAACTGAATGCGGCCGTCTTCAACCGCGGCGATGGCCGGCTCGGCCAATGGCTTGGTGGACACGTACCACTGGTCGGTCAGCCACGGCTCGATGATGGTGCCGGAGCGGTCGCCTTTAGGCACTTTCAGGGCGTGGTCGTCGACGCTGACCAGCAGGCCGGCGGCTTCGAACGCTGCCACGATCTGCTTGCGCGCTTCGAAGCGGTCGAGGCCGGCGTATTCGGCCGGGATCTTGCCGTCGATGCTCTCGTTCAGTGTGCCGTCGAGATTGAACACCTGGGCCGCAGGCAGCACATGGGCGTTTTTGTCGAAGATGTTCAGCAGCGGCAGGTTGTGGCGCTTGCCGACTTCGTAGTCGTTGAAATCGTGGGCCGGGGTGATTTTCACGCAGCCGGTGCCGAATTCAGGGTCGCAGTAATCGTCGGCGATGATCGGGATGCGGCGGCCAACCAGCGGCAGCTCGACAAATTTGCCGATCAGGGCTTTGTAGCGTTCATCGTTCGGGTTAACGGCCACGGCGGCGTCGCCGAGCATGGTTTCCGGACGCGTGGTCGCGACGATCAGGTAGTCGTTGCCTTCAGCGGTTTTGGCGCCATCGGCCAGCGGGTACTTCAGGTTCCACAGGAAACCTTTCTCGTCGTGGTTTTCCACTTCAAGGTCGGAAATCGCCGTGTGCAGCTTGGTGTCCCAGTTGACCAGACGCTTGCCGCGATAGATCAGACCGTCCTCGTGCAGGCGCACGAAGGCTTCTTTCACCGCCTCCGAGAGGCCGTCGTCCATGGTGAAGCGCTCACGGCTCCAATCCACGGACGAGCCGAGGCGGCGGATCTGACGGCTGATGTTGCCGCCGGACTGATCCTTCCATTCCCAGACTTTCTCGAGGAATTTCTCACGGCCCAGATCGTGGCGATTCTGGCCCTGAGCTTCGAGTTGACGCTCCACCAGCATTTGCGTGGCGATACCGGCGTGGTCGGTGCCTGGCTGCCACAGGGTGTTGCGACCCTGCATACGGCGGAAACGGATCAGGGCGTCCATGATCGCGTTGTTGAAGCCGTGACCCATGTGCAGGCTGCCGGTGACGTTCGGCGGCGGGATCATGATGGTGTAGGACTCGCCCTCGCCTTGAGGGGCGAAGTAGTTCTCGGACTCCCAGGTGTTGTACCAGGAAGTTTCAATGGCGTGCGGCTGGTAGGTCTTATCCATGCGCGGCGGGACCCTATTGGCATTTATTCAGGAAAAGCCGGGAAGTATAGCGGGGCACGGGGCGTAGGGCGAGCAGGGGCGGACAGGGCGCAGATCAAATTGTGAAAGGGACCCGTGGCGAGGGAGCTTGCTCCCGTTGGGGCGCGAAGCGGCCCCGGACCATCAAGTCAGGTGTATCAGGTACACCGAGTGTTCGGGTTTTGCGGCTGCTTCGCAGCCGAGCGGGAGCAAGCTCCCTCGCCACAGAAGCCCGCTCGGCTCAGGGTTACTCGTACTGGCTAAGCAACCGTTCCATCCGTGCATCAAGGCGGCGTTTGATTTCGGTTTCGATGTGCGGGGCGAAGTCGTCGATCACGTCTTGCATGATCAATTGCGCGGCGGCGCGCAGCTCGCTATCCAGGTGCAACAGGGCATCGGGGCCCTTGTTGGCGGCAGGAGCCGGCTGGGCGGCCGGGGCGGGTGGTGGCGGTTCGACCTGGGGCGCATGGCCGACGGTGTCGAACAGCATGGGAATCTGTTCCTGGTCGCCTTCAATGACTGCGTCGGTCAGCAACGGCGGTTGCAGGTTGTCATCGCCGAGCAGTTGGCGGATCGACTCAAGGTCTTCCAGCAGGTGCACGGACTTTTGCGGTGGTTTTGGAGTGTCCATCGGAATGCTCAGAGTCGCTGTAAACGGTGATCTTGCAGAGGATAGCCCTGTTCGCGGTAGAAACGAAAACTCTCCCGCGCAGCCGCACGAATCGCCGGGTCTTCCACCACCACTTCCGCCACGCGGGCGAATTGTCTGGCAAAGGCCGGGACTTTCAGGTCGAGATTGACCAGCAGATCCTGATGCTGACCGCAGTCATCGCCAAGACCCAACACAATCAAACCGTCCGGCTCGCTTTCGGCAGGACCGTGGGGCACGAAGCTTTCGCCCTTGAACGCCCACAACCGCGCATCGAGCGCATCACGCTGGGCGGCATCGCTGCAATGCAGGTAAATGCGGTGGCCCATGCGCCAGGCTTTTTCGGTGAGCTTGCAGGCGAAATCCAGCCGCGCCGAAGGATCGGCGCTGGGCAGGATATAGAAGTCGACTTTGGTCATTGCGGTTCCTGAGTTGCAAGCGGCGTCACCCGAGAGTGACGCCGCTGCAAGTCATCGGTTTCAGGCTTTGGCGCGGTCCAGCAGGTATTGGGTCAGCAGGGGAACCGGACGGCCAGTGGCGCCCTTGTCCTTGCCGCCGCTGGTCCAGGCTGTGCCGGCGATGTCCAGGTGTGCCCAGTTCAGGTTCTTGGTGAAGCGCGACAGGAAGCAGGCGGCGGTGATGGTGCCGGCTTTCGGGCCGCCGATGTTGGCGATGTCGGCGAACGGGCTGTCCAGCTGCTCTTGATACTCATCGAACAGCGGCAGTTGCCAGGCGCGGTCGTCGGCGGCTTGGCCGGCGCTCAGCAGCTGGCCGATCAGTTCGTCGTTGTTGCCCAGCAGGCCCGAGGTGTGGGCGCCCAGTGCAACGACACAAGCACCGGTCAGGGTGGCGATGTCGATCACCGCTTGCGGCTTGAAGCGTTCGGAGTAGGTCAGGGCATCGCACAGCACCAGACGGCCTTCGGCGTCGGTATTGAGGATTTCAACTGTCTGGCCGCTCATGGTGGTGACGATGTCGCCCGGACGCGAAGCGTTGCCGCTCGGCATGTTCTCGGCGCAGGCCAGGATGCACACCAGGTTGATCGGCAGTTTCAGCTCAAGCACGGCACGCAGGGTGCCGAACACGCTGGCGGCGCCGCCCATGTCGTACTTCATCTCATCCATGCCGGCGCCTGGCTTGAGGCTGATGCCGCCGGTGTCGAAGGTGATGCCTTTGCCGACGAGGGCGTACGGCTTCTCGGATTTCTTGCCGCCGTTGTATTGCATGACGATCAGGCGCGGTGGCTGGGCGCTGCCCTGGCCAACGGCGTAGAACGAACCCATGCCCAGGTCCTTGATCTTCTTCTCATCGAGGACTTCGACCTTCAGGCTTTTGAACTCTTTGCCCAGGTTCTTGGCTTGTTCACCAAGGAACGTCGGGTGGCAGATGTTCGGCGGCAGGTTGCCCAGGTCACGGGTGAAGGCCATGCCGTTGGCGATCGCGGTGGCGTGGGCCACGGCGCGTTCGACTTCAGCCTGTGCTGCCTTGATGGTCACCAGAGTGACTTTCTTCAGGGAGCGCGGGTCGGCTTTCTGGCTCTTGAACTGTTCGAAGATGTACTCGCCGTCCACCAGTGTTTCGGCCAGCAGGCGGGTCTTGCCATAGCTGTCACGGCCCTTGACCACCACTTCGTCCAGGGCCAGCACTGCATCGCTGCCGCCCAGGCCTTTCAGGGTATTGAGGATGCCGGCGATGATTTTGCGGAACGGGCGATCGCCCAGTTCTTCATCCTTGCCCACGCCCACCAGCAGCACGCGTTCGGCCTTGAGGTTGGGCAGGCTGTGCAGCAACAGGCTTTGGCCGACTTTGCCGGCCAGGTCGCCGCGCTTGAGCACTGCGCTGATAGCGCCGCCGCTCAGTTCGTCGAGTTGTTTGGCAACGGTGCCGAGCTTGCGGCCTTCGCGGACGGAGACTACCAACGTGGCGGTCTTCAACGTTTCCGGGCTAACGCTTTTTACAACCAGTTCCATGTCCGGGTCCCTGAATTAATGGTCAAACTGCGCGACGCGCAGAGGCTTGCCTATAAGTAGAAAGGCGCCGGTGTGTTGCCAGCGACAAAGGCCGCAGTTTGAACCTCGCTGCCTGCGCCTGACAACCCTCGGATATGCGAACTTCAGCGGTTCAGGTGCTTGCTTGAGCATGCGCAGTGACAGGCGCACTCAATCACAGGATAATGCGCCATCTTTTTCGGCGGCCCTGCCCTGCGGGCCGGCTGATACGTTTGTTTGTTTGGCCGCTTAGCCTGACAACCCTGGAGTGTCTGGTTTGATTGTCTTCCGTTATCTATCCCGCGAAGTCCTGTTGACCTTGAGCGCCGTCAGCGCCGTGCTGCTGGTCATCATCATGAGCGGACGCTTCATCAAATACCTCGCCCAGGCGGCCTCTGGGCTCCTGGATCCAGGTTCGCTGTTCCTGATCATGGGCTATCGCCTGCCGGGCTTCCTGCAGCTGATTCTGCCTTTGGGGCTGTTTCTCGGGATCTTGCTGGCCTACGGTCGTCTGTACCTCGAAAGCGAAATGACCGTGTTGTCTGCTACTGGCATGAGCCAGCAGCGTCTGTTCGCCATGACTCTTTTTCCGGCCACCCTGGTTGCCCTGATCGTGGCGTGGCTGAGCCTGAGCCTGGCACCGCAAGGTGCCAACCAGTTCCAGCTACTGTTGAACAAGCAGGATGCACTGACCGAGTTCGACACCCTCGAGCCGGGTCGCTTCCAGGCCTTGCGCGACGGCACTCGGGTGACCTACACCGAGCAACTGTCGGATGACCGCATCAATCTGGGCGGCGTGTTCATTTCGCAAAAGAATGTCAGTTCCGACAACAAGGATCGGGGGATTTCCGTACTGGTAGCCGAGAAGGGCCATCAGGAAATCAGGCCCGATGGCAACCGTTACCTGATCCTCGACAACGGCTACCGCTACGACGGTAATCCGGGTCAGGCCGACTACCGCGCCATCAAGTACGACGAGTACGGCGTATTGCTGGCCAAGCCGGACGTCAGCGACGAAGTGACCGACCGCGATGCGATGACCACCAGTTCCTTGCTGAGCAGCGACGACATCCGCTCGCGTACCGAACTGCAATGGCGCCTGTCCCTGCCGTTGCTGGTCTTCATCGTGACCCTGATGGCGGTGCCGCTGTCGCGGGTCAACCCGCGCCAGGGCCGTTTCCTCAAGCTGCTGCCGGCGATTCTTCTTTATATGGCTTACCTGACCATCCTGATTGCCGCTCGCGGCGCACTTGAAAAGGGCAAGATCCCGCCGGTGTTGGGCTTGTGGTGGGTGCATGCAATCTTCCTGGCCATCGGTCTTGGCTTGCTGTATTGGGAGTCGCTGAGCTTGAAGATGGCGAGTCGCCGCAGCGCGCTGGAGGTGGCCCGTGGATAAGCTCGATCGCTACATCGGTAGCAGCGTGTTCATCGCGATCCTGGCGGTGCTTGGGATCATTCTGGGCTTGGCAACGCTGTTCGCCTTCATCGATGAGATGAGCGACGTCAGCGATACCTACACGTTGATGGATGTACTGAGTTACGTGTTGCTGACCGCGCCGCGCCGCCTGTACGACATGTTGCCGATGGCGGCGTTGATCGGTTGCCTGATTGGCCTCGGCAGTCTGGCCAGTCACAGCGAGCTGACCATCATGCGTGCCGCCGGTGTGTCCATCGGTCGGATCGTCTGGGCCGTGATGAAGCCGATGCTGATCCTGATGGTGGTAGGGCTGGTAATTGGCGAGTACGTCGCGCCGGCCACGGAAATCACCGCTCAAGCCAACCGCTCGCTGGCCCAGGGCAGTGGCGATGCGCAAAGCGCCAAGCACGGTTTGTGGCACCGTCAGGGTGATGAGTTCATTCACGTCAACTCCGTGCAACCCAACGGTCTGCTGTACGGCGTGACCCGTTATCGTTTTGACGATCAACGCCACATGCTGTCTTCGAGCTTCGCCAAACGTGCGGAATTCGATACCGATCACTGGCAACTGACAGATGTCACGACCACGCTGTTCCATGACAAAAGTACCGAAGTGGTGACTGCCCCTGTGGAGCGCTGGGAAATAGCCCTGAGCCCGCAACTGCTGAGTACCGTGGTGATGGCGCCCGAGTCGTTGTCGATTAGCGGTCTGTGGAATTACATCCACTACCTGGCTGACCAGGGCCTGAGCAACGGTCGTTACTGGCTGGCGTTTTGGGTAAAGGTGTTGCAGCCGCTGGTGACCGCTGCATTGGTGTTGATGGCGATTTCCTTCATCTTCGGTCCGCTGCGGTCGGTGACCCTTGGTCAGCGGGTCTTCACTGGCGTACTGGTGGGCTTCACTTTCCGTATCGTCCAGGATTTGCTCGGGCCTTCGAGCCTGGTGTTCGGCTTCTCGCCGCTGTTTGCGGTGCTGGTGCCGGCCGGTGTCTGCGCCCTGGCCGGGGTCTGGTTGCTGCGCCGGGCCGGTTGATTGTAGGAGCCGGCTTGCTGGCGATGGCATCGCTGCGGTCATCCAGACCCACCGCGGCGTCCCCATCGCCAGCAAGCCGGCTCCTACAAAAGTCGCCAAAAACGCCCCTGTCGCAAGACCGGGGCGTTTTTGTAGGCGCCGTCTGACCTGCAAACGTGACGCTTGCGCCGTGGATCAGGTACAATTCCCGGCTATTTTTCGGCGGGCTATGCCTGCAGCCTTTTTGAGTGTTGATCCGTGAGTGATTTGAGTCATATCCGCAATTTCTCCATCATCGCCCACATTGACCATGGCAAGTCGACGCTGGCCGATCGCTTCATCCAGATGTGCGGCGGCCTTGCCGAGCGCGAAATGGAAGCCCAGGTGCTGGATTCCATGGACCTGGAACGTGAACGCGGGATCACCATCAAGGCCCACAGCGTCACCCTGTATTACAAAGCCCGCGATGGCATTAACTACCAGCTGAACTTCATTGATACCCCGGGCCACGTCGACTTCACCTATGAAGTCAGCCGGTCGCTGGCGGCTTGTGAAGGGGCGTTGCTGGTGGTCGATGCCGGTCAGGGCGTCGAGGCGCAGTCGGTTGCCAACTGCTACACGGCGATCGAGCAGGGCCTGGAAGTCATGCCGGTGCTGAACAAGATCGACCTGCCACAGGCCGATCCGGAGCGCGTCAAGGAAGAAATCGAAAAAATCATCGGCATCGATGCCACCGACGCGGTCGAGTGCAGTGCCAAGACCGGCCTGGGCGTCGATGAAGTGCTCGAGCGTCTGGTTCACACCATTCCCGCGCCGACCGGCAACATCGAAGATCCGTTGCAAGCGTTGATCATCGACTCCTGGTTCGACAACTACCTTGGCGTTGTTTCCCTGGTTCGTGTGCGCCACGGTCGGGTGAAGAAGGGCGACAAGATTCTGGTCAAGTCCACCGGCAAGATCCACCTGGTGGACAGCGTCGGTGTATTCAACCCGAAGCACACCCCTACCGTCGACCTGAAGGCCGGTGAAGTAGGCTTCATCATCGCCAGCATCAAGGACATTCACGGTGCGCCAGTGGGCGATACCCTGACCTTGAGCTCGACGCCGGACGTCGATGTGCTGCCAGGCTTCAAACGCATTCAGCCGCAGGTGTACGCCGGCCTGTTCCCGGTCAGCTCCGACGACTTCGAAGACTTCCGCGAGGCGCTGCAAAAGCTCACCCTCAACGATTCGTCGCTGCAATACACACCGGAAAGCTCAGACGCACTGGGTTTCGGCTTCCGTTGCGGCTTCCTCGGCATGCTGCACATGGAAATCATCCAGGAGCGCCTGGAGCGCGAATACAACCTGGACCTGATTACCACGGCGCCGACGGTAATCTTCGAGCTGCTGCTCAAGACCGGCGAGACGATCTACGTCGATAACCCGTCCAAGCTGCCAGACCTGTCTGCCATCGAAGACATGCGCGAGCCAATCGTGCGCGCCAATATTCTTGTGCCGCAAGAGCACTTGGGTAACGTCATTACCCTGTGTATCGAAAAACGTGGCGTACAGGTCGATATGCTGTTCCTCGGCTCCCAGGTACAAGTGACCTACGACCTGCCGATGAACGAAGTGGTGCTGGACTTCTTTGATCGTTTGAAATCCACCAGTCGCGGCTATGCTTCTCTGGACTACCATTTCGATCGTTACCAATCGGCCAGCCTGGTGAAACTGGACGTGCTGATCAACGGCGACAAGGTCGACGCTCTGGCGCTGATCGTGCACCGTGACAACTCGCACTACAAAGGTCGCCAGTTGACCGAGAAGATGAAAGACCTGATTCCGCGGCAGATGTTCGACGTGGCAATCCAGGCCGCCATTGGCGGTCAGATTGTGGCGCGTACAACCGTCAAGGCACTCAGAAAGAACGTATTGGCCAAATGCTACGGTGGTGACGTCAGCCGTAAGAAAAAGCTGCTGGAAAAGCAAAAGGCCGGTAAAAAACGCATGAAGCAGGTCGGTAACGTGGAAATTCCACAAGAAGCCTTCCTTGCCGTGCTCAGGTTGGATAGTTAGGTCCTATGTCACTAAATTTCCCGCTGTTGCTGGTCATCGCCGTGTTCGTCTGCGGCCTGTTGGCGTTGCTCGATCTGCTGTTCCTGGCGCCACGGCGCCGGGCTGCCATCAACTCCTATCAGGGGAGCGTCAGCCAGGCTGACATGGTAGTGATCGAGAAACTGAACAAAGAGCCGCTGCTGGTCGAATACGGCAAGTCGTTCTTCCCGGTGTTGTTCATCGTGCTGGTGCTGCGTTCGTTCCTGGTGGAACCGTTCCAGATTCCTTCCGGCTCGATGAAGCCAACCCTGGATGTCGGTGACTTCATTCTGGTGAACAAGTTTTCTTACGGGATCCGCTTGCCGGTGATCGACAAGAAAGTCATCGAAGTCGGTGATCCGCAGCGCGGCGATGTGATGGTGTTCCGCTACCCGAGCGACCCGAACGTCAACTACATCAAGCGTGTAGTGGGCCTGCCGGGCGATCAGATTCGCTACACCGCCGACAAGCGCCTGTTCGTCAATGGTGAGTCGATTGCCGAACAACTGGTCGGCTCCGAGCCGGGCACGTTGGGTAGCGCTGAGCTCTACAAGGAAAAACTTGGCGCCGCCGAGCACCTGATCCGCAAGGAAATGAGCCGCTACCGCGCAACGCCGGACCATTCGTGGACCGTGCCGGCCGGGCACTACTTCATGATGGGCGACAACCGCGACAACTCGAACGACAGTCGCTACTGGGATGATCCGAGCATTCCCAAGGATCTGCTGGGCATGGTTCCCGACAAGAATATCGTCGGCAAGGCCTTCGCAGTCTGGATGAGCTGGCCGGAACCCAAACTCGGTCACCTGCCGAATTTCTCGCGGGTTGGTCTGATCAAGTAATCACACACGGCGCTGTTGAACACAGCGCCGAATGCATTTCTGGAGTCGGCACAATCGGCGACAGGAGCATGAAAACAACGATATTCAGGACGTTATTTTTGAACACAGCGTTAATTGTCCCAAGCCTGCGCCGCATCAAGGCCCTGGCGGTGGAATCCAACCACGAACTCAGCGTGGGTAAACCGTGAGCGTCTCCTTAAGCCGTCTCGAGCGTCAGCTCGGTTACACCTTCAAGGATCAGGAACTGATGGTCCTGGCCCTGACTCACCGCAGTTTTGCCGGGCGCAACAACGAACGCCTGGAATTCCTCGGCGATGCCATCCTCAATTTCGTCGCCGGCGAGGCGCTGTTCGATCGCTTCCCGCTGGCCCGTGAAGGCCAGTTGTCGCGTTTGCGCGCACGCCTGGTGAAAGGTGAGACCCTGGCCGTACTGGCTCGTGGTTTCGACCTGGGTGAATACCTGCGCCTGGGCTCCGGCGAATTGAAAAGCGGCGGTTTCCGTCGCGAGTCGATTCTGGCCGATGCCCTCGAAGCGCTGATCGGTGCGATCTATCTGGACGCCGGCATGGAGGTGGCGCGCGAACGCGTGCTGGCCTGGCTGGCCGGAGAGTTCGAAGGCCTGACGCTGGTCGACACCAACAAAGATCCGAAAACCCGCCTGCAGGAATTCCTGCAGTCCCGTGGTTGTGAGCTGCCGCGTTACGAAGTGGTGGATATCCAGGGTGAGCCGCATTGCCGGACGTTCTTCGTCGAATGTGAAATCATCTTACTGAATGAAAAAAGCCGAGGTCAGGGTGTGAGTCGTCGTATTGCCGAACAGGTAGCGGCCGCCGCAGCACTGATTGCCCTGGGTGTGGAGAATGGCAATGACTGATTCAACCGCAACTCGCTGTGGCTATGTTGCCATCGTCGGCCGTCCCAACGTGGGCAAGTCCACGCTGCTGAACCACATTCTGGGTCAGAAACTGGCGATCACCTCACGCAAGCCGCAGACCACCCGCCACAACATGCTGGGCATCAAGACCGAAGGCGACGTTCAGGCGATCTACGTCGACACCCCGGGTATGCACAAGGGCGGCGAAAAGGCCCTGAACCGTTACATGAACAAGACCGCTTCGGCGGCGTTGAAAGACGTCGACGTGGTGATCTTCGTGGTTGACCGTACCAAGTGGACCGACGAAGACCAGATGGTCCTCGAGCGCGTTCAGTACGTGACCGGTCCGCTGATCGTGGCGCTGAACAAGACCGACCGCATCGAAGACAAATCCGAGCTGATGCCGCACCTGACCTGGTTGCAGGAACAGCTGCCGAACGCGCAGATCATGCCGATCTCGGCCCAGCACGGGCACAACCTTGACACGCTGGAGCGAGTGATCGCCGAGCACCTGCCGGAAAACGATCACTTCTTCCCGGAAGATCAGATCACCGACCGCAGCAGCCGCTTCCTTGCGGCGGAACTGGTACGCGAAAAAATCATGCGTCAGATGGGCGCCGAGCTGCCGTACCAGATCACCGTGGAAATCGAAGAGTTCAAGCAGCAGGGCAAAACCCTGCACATTCACGCTTTGATCCTCGTTGAACGTGACGGTCAGAAGAAAATCATCATTGGCGACAAGGGCGAGCGCATCAAGCGCATCGGCACCGAAGCGCGCAAGGACATGGAGCTGCTGTTCGACTCCAAGATCATGCTCAATCTGTGGGTCAAGGTGAAAGGTGGCTGGTCTGACGACGAGCGCGCCTTGCGTTCGCTGGGTTACGGCGACCTGTAAATCGTCCAGCAGCACATCGATTCAATTGTAGGAGCGAGCTTTTGTGGCGAGGGAGCTTGCTCCCGTTCGGCCGATCCGCGCCCGGGCGAAGCAGTCGTAAATCCTGGCATCGCGGTTTTACCTGAAACACTGAGGTGCATGGTTTTGGGGCCGCTTCGCAGTCCAGCGGGACGGTGCGGCGTTCCGACAAGCTCCCTCGCCACAGTGGATCTCCAGAGATTCGGAAACTGATGTCATCCAGCCCGCCCATCGGCCAACCCGCCTACGTGCTCCATTCCCGCGCCTACCGCGAAAGCAGTGCGCTGGTGGATTTCCTCACGCCGCAAGGTCGGCTGCGGGCGGTGTTGCGCAGTGCGCGGGGCAAGGCCGGGACGTTGGCGCGGCCGTTCGTGCCGCTGGAAGTCGAGTTCCGTGGCCGGGGCGAACTGAAGAATGTCGGCCGCATGGAAAGCGCCGGCGTTTCCACCTGGCTCAATGGCGAAGCGCTGTTCAGTGGTCTCTACCTCAACGAATTGCTGATCCGCTTGCTGCCCGCCGAAGATCCTCATCCCGCGGTTTTCGATCACTACGCCGCGACCTTGCTTGCCCTGGCCGAAGGTCGACCACTGGAACCATTACTGCGCTCCTTCGAATGGCGACTGCTCGATGATCTCGGTTATGGCTTCGCGCTGAATACCGACATCCATGGCGACCCCATTGCGCCGGACGGTCTCTACCGCTTGCAGGTGGATGCGGGTCTTGAGCGGGTTTACTTGTTGCAACCAGGCCTGTTCAACGGTACCGAACTGCTGGCCATGGCCGATGCCGACTGGTCCGCGCCCGGTGCGCTGTCCGCCGCCAAGCGCTTGATGCGTCAGGCGTTGGCCGTTCACTTGGGTGGGCGTCCATTGGTTAGTCGTGAGTTGTTTCGAAAGCCGTAGTCTCCCCGTATGCTGTGCACCGAACTTCCCCCTTCTTCAGGAGCGCTTCCGTGACCACCAGCAATCGCATTCTTCTTGGCGTGAACATCGACCACGTTGCCACCCTGCGTCAGGCCCGGGGTACTCGTTACCCGGATCCGGTCAAGGCAGCGCTGGACGCGGAAGAGGCGGGCGCTGACGGCATCACCGTGCATCTGCGTGAAGACCGCCGGCACATTCAGGAGCGCGATGTCCTGCTGCTCAAGGACGTGCTGCAAACCCGCATGAATTTCGAAATGGGCGTCACCGAAGAAATGATGGCGTTCGCCGAGCGTGTCCGCCCGGCGCACGTTTGCCTGGTGCCGGAAACCCGTCAGGAACTGACCACTGAAGGCGGTCTGGACGTAGCGGGGCAGGAAGCGCGGATCAAGGCGGCGGTGGATCGCCTGGCGAAGATTGGCTGCGAAGTGTCGCTGTTCATCGACGCTGACGAGCGGCAGATTGAGGCGTCCCGTCGTGTCGGCGCGCCGGCCATTGAATTGCACACCGGGCGTTACGCGGACGCCGAGACGCCAACCGAAGTTGCTGAAGAGCTCAAGCGTGTGGCCGATGGCGTGGCATTCGGTCTGGCCCAAGGCCTGATCGTCAACGCCGGCCATGGTTTGCACTATCACAACGTCGAGGCTGTTGCGGCAATCAAGGGCATCAACGAACTGAACATCGGCCATGCGCTGGTGGCCCATGCGTTGTTCGTCGGGTTCAAGTCGGCAGTGTCGGAGATGAAGGCGCTGATTCTGGCTGCTGCACTAAAGGGTTGAGATCGGCGGTGCTGCCTTCGCGGGCAAGCACCGCCCCTACAGTTTCGTGTCGATACGCAATTGTGTGTTCGACGCAAACCTGTAGGGGCGGTGCTTGCCCGCGAAGGCGTCATCGGAGACAACAATAATTTAAAGCGGTGGGGTTTCCTGGCTCGGCTTGGTCTTGTCGACCCCCGGCACATGCAGGTTGCCCTCGGCGACCTGGGTGCCTTCGAGCTGCGGCTGCGTGACCCACGTCAGGATGTCGTAGTAGCGACGGATGTTCGCCACGAAATGCACCGGTTCGCCGCCACGGGCGTAGCCATAACGAGTCTTGCTGTACCACTGCTTCTGCGAAAGGCGGGGCAGTATTTTCTTCACGTCCAGCCATTTGTCCGGATTCAACCCTTCCTTGGCCGCCAGTTTTCGCGCGTCATCCAGGTGACCGCTGCCCACGTTGTAGGCGGCCAGCGCGAACCACGTACGATCCGGCTCCTGGATCGACTCGTCCAGTTGATCCTTCATGTAGACCAAGTATTTCGCGCCACCCATGATGCTCTGCTTGGGGTCTAGGCGATTGGAAACGCCCATGGCTTGCGCCGTGTTCTGGGTCAGCATCATCAATCCGCGCACGCCGGTCTTGGACGTGACCGCCGCTTGCCACAGCGATTCCTGATAACCGATTGCCGCCAGCAGGCGCCAGTCGACTTTTTCTTTCTTGGCGGACGCCTTGAAGTGCTGTTCGTATTTGGGCAGTCGTTGCTGCAAGTGCTGGGCGAAGGTGGTGGCGCCCATGTAGCCGAGTACGTCGACATGCCCGTAGTAGCGGTCTTTGAGGCGTTGCAGGGTGCCGTTTTGCTTTACTTTGTCGAGGTAGGTGTTGATTTCGTTGAGCAGGCTGTTGTCATCGCCGGCGGCCACGGCCCAGCTCTGGTTGCTGGCATCACCGAGGTCGAAGGCGACCCGCACGTTGGGGAAGTAGACCTGGTTCATCGCCACTTCGTTGGAGTCGACCAGGGTCAGGTCGATCTGACCTTCGTCGACCATACGCAGCAGGTCGACGACTTCAACTGCGTCGGACTCTTCGTATTCAATGCCGGGATATTTCTTTTTCAGCTCTGCCAATTGCTCGGCGTGGGTGCTGCCCTTGAGCACGATGATCTTCTTGCCGACCAGATCGCCTGCGTCGGTCGGCCGCGACTGGCCATTGCGATAGATGATCTGCGGGGTGACTTCGAGGTAGGAATGGGAAAACCGCACCTGCTTTTTGCGGTCCTCGCTGCTGACCAGGCCGGCAGCGGCCAGCACCGGGCCATTTGGCTTGCCCACCTGATTGAACAGGTCGTCGAGATTGTCGGCGGTTTCGATCTTGAGTTCGACCCCCAGATCGTCGGCGAAGCGCTTCACCAGCTCGTATTCGAAGCCGGTTTCACCATTGCGATCCTGAAAGTAGGTGGCGGGGCTGTTCCGGGTAACCACCCGCAGCACGCCATCCTCCTTTACGCGCTCCAGCGTGTTGGGTTTATCAACACAGCCACTGAGCATCAGGAAGAGTCCGGTTGCGATCAGCCATTTGGCGTACCGCGGACGCAAAGCCGTTGGGAAAAACATCTGCGCAGTATACGCAAAGGACCACGAGCGCCATATCTCGACAGAGAAGGGCTTGTCTGCTAGGGCTTCAAAAACCCGCTTGGAGCCCGCAGGAATGGGCCCGAACAGCATTTTATGACAGAAAAAATAACCCCCGGCGCGCACCTGTTCAGGGCCCGAATACCCGGCCCGACGTTCGGGTGCAACCGCGTGTACCGTTTCGGGTGATGTCGCGGGCGGTTTAGGCTAGAATGCACGGCCTCAAAGCACACCCCTTCCCGAGGCTGTCCCGAAGATGTTGATCCTGCGCGGCGCTCCTGCCCTTTCTGCCTTTCGCCACAGCAAACTCCTTGAGCAACTGAGCCAGAAGGTTCCAGCTGTCAGCGGCTTGTATGCTGAATTCGCTCACTTCGCCGAAGTTACCGGCGTCCTGACCGGCGACGAACAGCAGGTGCTCGCGCGCCTTCTGAAGTACGGCCCTAGCGTTCCGGTACAAGAGCCCACTGGTCGTCTGTTCCTGGTATTGCCGCGTTTCGGCACCATTTCGCCGTGGTCCAGTAAAGCCAGCGATATCGCTCGCAACTGCGGCCTGACCAAGATCCAGCGCCTGGAACGCGGCATTGCGTTTTACGTCGCCGGCCAGTTCAGCGACGCCGAAGCGCAGCTGATCGCAGACGCGCTGCACGACCGCATGACCCAGATTGTGCTGGGCAACCTCGAACAAGCCTCCGGCCTGTTCAGCCACGCCGAACCCAAGCCCCTGACCGCGATCGATGTGCTGGGTGGCGGCCGCGCCGCGCTGGAAAAAGCCAACACCGAGCTGGGCCTGGCCCTGGCCGAAGACGAAATCGACTACCTGGTCAACGCCTTCCTTGGTTTGAAGCGCAACCCGCACGACATCGAACTGATGATGTTCGCCCAGGCGAACTCCGAGCACTGCCGTCACAAGATCTTCAACGCCAGTTGGGATATCGACGGTCAGAGCCAGGAAAAAAGCCTGTTCGGCATGATCAAGAACACCTACCAGATGCACAGCGAAGGTGTTCTGTCGGCTTATAAGGACAACGCCTCGGTCATCGTCGGTTCCGTGGCCGGTCGTTTCTTCCCGGACCCTGAAACCCGCCAGTACGGCGCGGTGCAGGAACCGGTGCACATTCTGATGAAAGTCGAAACGCACAACCACCCGACCGCGATTGCCCCGTTCCCGGGCGCATCCACCGGTAGCGGCGGCGAGATTCGCGACGAAGGCGCCACCGGTCGTGGCGCGAAGCCAAAGGCTGGCCTGACCGGTTTCACCGTGTCGAACCTGCAGATCCCGGGCTTCGAACAGCCGTGGGAAGTGCCATACGGCAAGCCCGAGCGCATCGTTACCGCGCTGGACATCATGATCGAAGGCCCGTTGGGCGGCGCTGCATTCAACAACGAATTCGGCCGTCCGGCGCTGACCGGCTACTTCCGTACCTTCGAACAGTCGATCACCACGCCCCATGGCGATGAAGTTCGCGGTTACCACAAGCCGATCATGCTGGCTGGCGGCATGGGCAACATCCGTGAAGAACACGTCAAGAAAGGCGAAATCGTCGTTGGCTCCAAGCTGATCGTGCTTGGCGGCCCGGCGATGCTGATCGGTCTGGGTGGCGGCGCGGCTTCCTCCATGGCCACCGGCACCAGCTCGGCAGACCTGGACTTCGCTTCCGTACAACGTGAAAACCCCGAGATGGAGCGTCGTTGCCAGGAAGTCATCGACCGTTGCTGGCAACTGGGCGACAAAAACCCGATCAGCTTCATCCACGACGTCGGCGCGGGCGGTCTGTCCAACGCCTTCCCGGAACTGGTCAACGATGGCGACCGTGGTGGCCGTTTCGAACTGCGCAACATTCCAAACGACGAGCCGGGCATGGCCCCGCACGAAATCTGGAGTAACGAATCCCAGGAACGCTACGTTCTGGCAGTCGGCCCGGCGGACTTCGAACGCTTCAAGGCGATCTGCGAGCGTGAGCGTTGCCCATTCGCGGTAGTCGGCGAAGCCACTGCCGAGCCGCAACTGACCGTGACCGACAGCCACTTCGGCAACAGCCCGGTGGATATGCCGCTCGAAGTGCTGCTGGGCAAAGCCCCGCGTATGCACCGTTCGGTGGTTCGTGAAAACGAGCTGGGCGACGATTTCGATCCGTCGACCCTCGACATCGCCAACTGCGTCGAGCGCGTCCTGCATCACCCGGCCGTGGCCAGCAAAAGCTTCCTGATCACCATCGGCGACCGCACCATCACCGGCCTCGTGGCCCGTGACCAGATGGTCGGCCCGTGGCAGGTTCCGGTGGCCGACGTTGCCGTTACCGCCACCAGCTTCGACGTTTATACCGGTGAAGCCATGGCCATGGGCGAGCGCACTCCGCTGGCCCTGCTGGACGCTCCGGCGTCGGGCCGCATGGCCATCGGCGAAACCCTGACCAACATCGCCGCCTCGCGCATCGCCAAGATCTCCGACATCAAACTGTCGGCGAACTGGATGTCCGCTGCCGGTCACCCAGGTGAAGACGCACGTCTGTATGACACCGTGAAAGCGGTCGGCATGGAACTGTGCCCTGAGCTGGGCATCACCATCCCGGTGGGCAAGGACTCCATGTCCATGGCCACTCGCTGGAACGACGAAGGTGTCGATAAGGCTGTCACTTCGCCGATGTCGCTGATCGTGACCGGTTTCGCGCCAGTGGCTGACATCCGTCAGACCCTGACCCCGCAACTGCGCATGGACAAGGGCACAACCGACCTGATCCTGATCGACCTCGGTCGCGGCCAGAACCGCATGGGTGCCTCGATCCTCGCTCAGGTTCACGGCAAGCTCGGCAAACAGGCACCGGACGTCGATGACGCCGAAGACCTGAAAGCCTTCTTCGCAGTGATCCAGGGCCTCAACGCCGACGGTCACCTGCTGGCTTACCACGACCGTTCCGACGGTGGTCTGCTGACCAGCGTGGTGGAAATGGCGTTTGCCGGCCACTGTGGCCTGAGCCTGAACCTCGACGGTCTGGCAGAGACTTCCGCCGATATCGCCGCGATCCTGTTCAACGAAGAACTGGGCGCCGTGATTCAGGTTCGCCAGGACGCCACCGCGGATATCCTCGCGCAGTTCAGCGCTGCTGGCCTGGGCGACTGCGTATCGGTGATCGGTCAGCCGATGAACAACGGCGAGATCAGCATCACGTTTAACGGCGATACCGTATTCGAAGGTCAGCGTCGTCTGCTGCAACGTCAGTGGGCTGAAACCAGCTACCAGATCCAGCGTCTGCGTGATAACGCCGACTGCGCCGAACAAGAGTTCGACGTGCTGCTGGAAGAAGACAACCCGGGCCTGAGCGTCAAGCTCAGCTATGACGTCAACCAGGACGTCGCCGCGCCTTACATCAAGAAAGGCATTCGCCCACAGGTTGCCGTGCTGCGTGAGCAGGGCGTCAACGGTCAGGTGGAAATGGCGGCCGCGTTCGACCGTGCCGGTTTCAACGCGATCGACGTGCACATGAGCGACATCCTGGCTGGCCGTGTCGACCTGAACGACTTCAAGGGCATGGTCGCTTGCGGCGGTTTCTCCTACGGCGACGTACTGGGGGCCGGCGAAGGCTGGGCCAAGTCCGCGCTGTTCAACAGTCGCGCTCGCGATGCCTTCCAGGGCTTCTTCGAACGTACCGACAGCTTCACCCTCGGCGTGTGCAACGGTTGCCAGATGATGTCCAACCTGCACGAACTGATCCCGGGCAGCGAGTTCTGGCCGCACTTCGTGCGTAACCGTTCCGAGCAGTTCGAAGCCCGCGTGGCCATGGTTCAGATCCAGGAGTCGAACTCGATCTTCCTGCAGGGCATGGCCGGTTCGCGCATGCCGATCGCCATCGCCCACGGTGAAGGCCATGCCGAATTCGCCAGCGAAGAAGCCTTGCTGCAAGCCGATCTGTCGGGTTGCGTGGCAATGCGTTTCGTCGACAACCACGGCAAGGTCACCGAGAAATACCCGGCCAACCCGAACGGCTCGCCGCGCGGTATCACCGGTTTGACCAGCCGCGACGGTCGCGTGACCATCATGATGCCGCACCCGGAGCGTGTGTTCCGCGCGGTGCAGAACTCGTGGCGTTCGGAAGACTGGAACGAAGACGCACCTTGGATGCGTATGTTCCGTAACGCTCGCGTCTGGGTGAACTAAGAGCGGGGAGCTGATTGCCGTGTACAAGCTCTGCTTTTTTGTTCCGGCCAGTCATGTTGAAGTGGTCAAAAGCGCTGTATTCGCCGCCGGTGGCGGGCGGATCGGGGCTTATGATCACTGTGCGTGGCAGGTGTTTGGCTTGGGTCAGTTTCGTCCGCTGGAGGGCAGTCAGCCGTTCATTGGCGAGGCTGGGCAGGTCGAGCAGGTTGAGGAATGGAAGGTTGAGCTTGTGGTCAGCGATGAGTTGATCCGGGCGGTGGTGGTGGCTCTGAAAGAGAGCCATCCCTATGAGACGCCGGCTTACGAGGTATGGCGGTTAGAGGATTTTTGATTCTCTGGCCGCTGCAATGAGAAACCCGCTGATTCTTCAGCGGGTTTTTTATTGCTCGGGATTTAACCTCTGACCTGATCCGTGATCTTCTGATCTATTTTTTCGAAGCCGACCGAAGGTAGCAGCCAGAACACACTTGATCATTCCCACGCTCTGCGTGGGAGTGATCATTATGGGGGGAAGTTACGGGCGGATTTCGATCATCGTGCCGTCCGGTACCAGACCCCAGACTTCACGCATGTCCATGTTGCGCATGGCGATGCAGCCATCGGTCCAGTCCAGCGTGTGGAACAAGTCTTCCGGATTGTCTTCGGTGTCCGGGGTACCGTGGATCATGATCATGCCGCCAGGCTCGACGCCTTCGCGCCGGGCGCGGGCCGAGTCGCTGATGTTGGGGTAGGAGATGTGCATCGCCAGGTTGAAACGTTCGCTGGTCTTGCGCCAGTCCAGCCAGTAAAGGCCTTCGGGGGTGCGTTTATCACCTTCCATCAGTTTTGGGCCGATGGGGCGTTTGCCCAGGGAAATGCGATAGGTCTTGAACGGCTTGCCGTCGTTGATCAACTGCAACTGATGGGCAGATTTGAGAACCAGAACTTTTTCGATGACTTTGCCGTCCGGGGCGGCCGCGACGGAAGCCTGGGAGACTGCGACGAACGATAAGCAAAACAGGGCAAGCAACCAGCGCATTGAAACGATATCCCTAAGAGGTGTCGCGACTATTTTATTTATAGATGGTTTTTTACTAACAAGTGCTTAGATGATGGCAGGCTGAGCGAGTGGCGGGATCGATTCGGACCGCACGGGGTAGACCTCGGCCCGCCGGTCAGCGAAGAAGCATTCTAATGTACGGCCCACCGTGCGGAAAGCCAGTTCGCCCCAAGGAATATCGGCCTCTTCGAACAGCTGCACTTCCAGGCTCTCGGGGCCTGCGCGAAAATCCAGATCCACAAGCTCGGCGCGAAAGAACACATGCACCTGACTGATGTGCGGCACATCGATCAGCGTATAGATGCTCAGGTTGCGTACCCGGGCGCAAGCTTCTTCGGCGGTCTCGCGAATGGCGGCCTGTTCGATGGTCTCACCGTTTTCCATGAAACCGGCGGGCAGGGTCCAATAACCGAGCCGTGGCTCGATGGCGCGACGGCACAGCAATACCTTCGAACCCCAGGTCGGCACGCAACCGGCGACGATATTGGGGTTCTGGTAATGAATGGTATGACAGCTGTCGCAGACAAAACGCAGGCGCGAATCGCCTTCGGGAATGCGCTGGGTTACCGGGTTGCCGCATTGACTGCAATATTTCATGCTTGGGTTCCTGAATGCTGCGCCTATCTTGGCGTGCAGCGGTGTCGGTCGGCAAGTTGTCGTTTCGCGACATGAGGCTTTTCGGGGGTTGGGCGGCCGGTGCGATTGGTGCATGATGCAGGGTAAGGCACAGATCGAGAAGACTCATGCTGGACGAGCTACTGCACCGGGTAAGCAATCACACACCGCGTACGCTGGAAACCGACCGACGTTTCCCCGAAGCCGCGGTATTGGTGCCCATCACGCGCAGTGACGAACCTGAACTGGTCCTGACCCTTCGCGCCAGCGGGCTCTCGACCCATGGCGGTGAAGTCGCTTTTCCCGGCGGTCGACGCGACCCTGAAGACCCTGATCTGATCTTTACCGCTCTGCGCGAGGCCGAAGAAGAAATCGGCCTGCCGCCGGGGCTGGTCGAAGTGATCGGCCCACTGAGCCCGCTGATCTCCCTGCACGGCATCAAGGTCACGCCCTATGTCGGCGTGATTCCGGATTTCGTCGAATACCTGGCCAACGATGCCGAGATCGCCGCAGTGTTCAGCGTGCCTCTGGAATTCTTCCGCAAGGACCCGCGCGAGCACACCCACCGCATCGACTATCAGGGCCACAGTTGGTACGTGCCGAGCTATCGTTATGGCGAGTACAAGATCTGGGGGTTGACGGCGATCATGATCGTCGAGTTGATCAACCTGCTCTATGACGCGAAAATCAGCCTGCATCAACCGCCCAAGAGTTTTATCAACACCTGAAGCCATCGCTCGTATGGCGTGAATCCTGCTTTTCGCTAGTGAGCCAGCCTGGTCGTGAGGACAACAAGATGAAATACCGCCTGGGCGACGCCCGCGTCGAGACCCACCCGCAGAGCTGGGTCGCACCCAATGCCGTGCTGGTGGGCAAGGTCAAACTGGAAGAGGGCGCCAACGTCTGGTTCAACGCCGTGTTGCGTGGCGACAACGAATTGATCCTGATCGGCAAGAACAGCAACGTGCAGGACGGCACCGTGATGCACACCGACATGGGCTATCCGCTGACCATCGGCACCGGCGTGACCATCGGTCACAATGCCATGCTCCACGGCTGCACGGTGGGCGATTACAGTCTGATCGGCATCAACGCAGTGATCCTCAACGGCGCGAAAATCGGCAAGAACTGCATCATCGGCGCCAACTCGCTGATCGGTGAAGGCAAGGAAATTCCGGACGGCTCGCTGGTCATGGGCTCGCCGGGCAAGGTGGTACGCGAACTGACCGAGCCGCAGAAGAAGATGCTCGAAGCCAGCGCCGCGCACTATGTGCACAACTCGCAGCGTTATGCCCGCGATCTGGTCGAGCAGGAACAATGAGCACACCTGAACGTGAGCGACCGGTCCCGTCGCCGTGCGTGAACATTTGTGCGCTGGATGAGGATGACATTTGCACCGGGTGTCAACGCACGGTGGAAGAGATCACCCGCTGGAGCCGGATGGACAACGAGGAGCGGCGCAAGGTGCTGGGGTTGTGTCATGAGCGGGCGAAGTCGAGTGGGCTGATCTGGATGTTGCCTTCCAAATCCGATTCCTGATTTTTTGTGGTAGCGCGGCTTTTGTGGCGAGGGGGCTTGCCCCCGTTGCGTTGCGAAGCGGCGCTAAACCTGCGACTTCATTCTTTCAGGCGTACGGCGTTTGCTGATTTCACGACTGCTGCGCAGCCGAACGGGGGAAAGCCCCCTCGCCACAGGTTATCTGTGCGCTGAAGATGAAGTACCCTGTGCACAAAATTGACAGGTATCTCCCGTCCATGCTCTTCCTGATCGCCTACATCAGCAGCGTCGTGCTGATCAATTACGCCTTTTCCACCGCCCCGCACCTGGACATCATCTGGTCGGCCTGGGGTGGCCTGGTGTTCGTGCTGCGCGACATGGTGCAAACCCGCTTCGGCCATGGCGCGATCGCGGCGATGCTGGTGGCGCTGGGGCTGTCTTACGTTACCTCCGATCCCTCAATTGCTCTCGCCAGTGCCACGGCGTTCGCCGTGTCCGAGTGCATCGACTGGCTGGTGTTCAGCCTCACCAAGCGCCCGTTGCACGATCGCCTGTGGATAAGTTCGGCCCTGAGCATCCCGCTGGACACCTTCATCTTCTTCGGCATGATCGATGCGCTCACACCGGGCGTGATCTTCACTGCGCTGGGTTCGAAGTTCGCGGGCGTCACCGTGGTCTGGTTGGCCATGGCATGGCGCCTGCGCAAACAGGCTGTCGTCAGCTGAAGCCAAACCCTCAGGTTCATGTAAAATGCCGCGCTTTCTCCCCATGGGAAGCGCGCTTCCCTCGATGATCCGCTCCTTTGAGGACCTGAGATGACCCGTATCGGAACTCCATTGTCGCCAACCGCGACCCGCGTATTGATGTGTGGCTGTGGTGAGTTGGGCAAGGAAGTGGTGATCGAGCTGCAACGCCTGGGCGTTGAAGTGATTGCCGTGGATCGCTACGCCAATGCGCCGGCCATGCAAGTCGCCCATCGCAGCCATGTGATCAATATGCTCGACGGTGCCGCCCTGCGTGCGGTGATCGAAGCCGAGAAACCGCACTTCATCGTGCCGGAAATCGAAGCCATCGCCACCGCGACCCTGGTGGAGCTGGAGTCCGAAGGCTTCACCGTGATCCCGACTGCCCGCGCCGCACAGTTGACCATGAACCGCGAAGGCATCCGTCGCCTGGCCGCTGAAGAGCTGGACCTGCCGACATCGCCGTACCACTTCGCCGACACCTTCGAGGACTACCGTAAGGCAGTCGAAGACCTGGGCTTCCCGTGCGTGGTCAAACCGGTCATGAGTTCCTCGGGCAAGGGCCAGAGCCTGCTGCGCAGCGTCGATGACGTGCAGAAAGCCTGGGATTACGCTCAAGAAGGCGGCCGCGCCGGTAAAGGCCGCGTGATCATCGAAGGCTTCATCGACTTCGACTACGAAATCACTCTGCTGACTGTGCGTCACGTCGGCGGCACTACGTTCTGTGCGCCTGTCGGTCACCGTCAGGAGAAGGGCGACTACCAGGAATCCTGGCAGCCACAAGCCATGAGCCCGGTTGCTTTGGCCGAATCCGAGCGCGTCGCCAAAGCGGTCACCGAAGCCTTGGGCGGTCGTGGCCTGTTTGGCGTCGAGTTGTTCATCAAGGGTGATCAGGTGTGGTTCAGCGAAGTCTCGCCGCGCCCGCATGACACCGGTCTGGTGACCCTGATTTCCCAGGACCTGTCGCAGTTCGCACTGCACGCACGGGCGATCCTGGGCCTGCCGATTCCACTGATCCGTCAGTTCGGCCCATCGGCGTCGGCGGTGATTCTGGTGGAAGGGCAGTCGACTCAGACCGCTTTCGCCAACCTGGGTGCAGCGTTGAGCGAGCCGGATACTGCGTTGCGTCTGTTCGGCAAGCCTGAAGTCAATGGCCAGCGGCGGATGGGGGTTGCGTTGGCTCGCGACGAGTCTATCGAAGCTGCTCGTGCAAAAGCGACCCGTGCTGCTCAGGCTGTTGTAGTCGAGCTGTAAACCGAGGCGCGGCATTCGCGGGCAAGCCTCGCTCCTACAGGGATCACGTCAAGACGCAAGTGCGTTCGACAAATGACCCGTAGGAGCGAGGCTTGCCCGCGAAGCTTTTGGCTTCAGGCAACCCGATTCAAATCGTTATTGCGTGTCTCCTTCAGGCACAGCACTGCGATTAAGCTTAGTACTGCCGCCCCCGACACATACCCGCCGACATAACTCAAGCCACCCATCGCCACCAGTTTCTGCGCAAAGAACGGTGCCGCCGAGGCACCGACAATACCGCCCAGGTTGTAAGCCGCCGATGCGCCGGTATAGCGCACGTGGGTCGGAAACAGCTCCGGCAGCAGCGCGCCCATCGGCGCAAACGTCACGCCCATCAGAAACAGTTCTATGCACAGGAACAACGCCACGCCCCAGGTCGAGCCATGGGTCAGCAGCGGTTCCATCAAGAATCCGGACAGAATCGCCAGCACGCCGCCGATGATCAGCACCGGCTTACGCCCGAAACGGTCGCTGGCCCAGGCCGACAGCGGTGTTGCGGCCGCCATGAACAGCACCGCGAAACACAGCAGGGCGAGAAAGGTTTCCCGGGTGTAGCCAAGCGTCGACACACCGTAACTCAGCGAAAACACTGTCGAGATGTAAAACAGTGCATAGCACACCACCATCGACCCGGCGCCCAGCAGCATCGGTGCCCAGTATTGGCTGAACAGCTCGACCAGCGGAATCTTCACCCGCTCCTGGCGAGCCACGGCGTTGGCGAACACCGGGGTTTCGTGGAGCTTGAGGCGTACGTACAAGCCGACCATCACCAGCGCGGCACTGAGCAGGAACGGAATCCGCCAGCCCCACGAACGGAACTGCTCGTCGTTCAGGCTCATGGCCAGGGTCAGGAACAGGCCGTTGGCCGCCAGAAACCCGATCGATGGGCCGAGTTGTGGAAACATGCCGAACCAGGCGCGCTTGCCTTTGGGTGCGTTCTCCGTGGCCAGCAATGCGGCGCCGCCCCATTCGCCGCCCAGTCCCAGGCCTTGGCCGAAGCGCAGCACGCAAAGCAGGATCGGCGCCCAGGCGCCAATGCTGTCGTAACCCGGCAGTACGCCGATCAGCGTGGTGCACACGCCCATCAGCAGCAAGGACGCAACCAGTGTCGATTTGCGTCCGATGCGGTCACCAAAATGGCCGAACAACGCCGAACCCAGCGGCCGCGCAAGGAAAGCGATGCCGAAGGTGAGGAATGCCGACAGCATCTGCGCGGTGCCGGAGGTTTGTGGAAAGAACACCGGGCCGATCACCAATGCTGCGGCGGTGGCATAGACGTAGAAGTCGTAGAACTCGATGGCCGTGCCGATGAAACTCGCGGTAGCCACGCGGGTGGCGGAGTTCGTCGGTTGGGCAGGCGCGGTGTCGCTGAACGTTGTGCTGGTCGTCATGTCGTTATCCCTGACAGTCATGTGCCCCAGTGGAGCGAATTATTATGGTCGAATACCCAGGGATGTGGGTTGAGGATCGGTCGCTGTTCAAGGTAGGAACAGTCGCCGCAGTGGTACGGATGGTGTCGAAGATCTGGCCGGAACCTGCTGCATGCGGGGTAAGCATGTGGTTCGGTGGGAGGCTTGGGTAAGCCGGCTCGATTATAGGAAGGTGGCTAACTATCGAACAAGAGGGGCGGTTGTTTTAACCCGTTAACGGATAAACGCAGGCGCTGAGCTGGTATGCCAGATCAGCACGCGCGTGACGCGATTTTCTTCAGTCTCCAGAATCTCCAGCCGGTATCGTCCGATCTTCAGGCACACCGCACTGTCCGGAATCGTCTCCAACGCCTCGGTCACCAGGCCGTTTAGGGTTTTCGGACCATCGCTGGGCAAATGCCAGCCGAGGCTCTTGTTCAGCTCGCGGATGGACGCTGCGCCATCAATCACCAGTCGGCCATCGGCCTGCGGGTGAATGTGCGGGTTATCCAGGCTGTGCTGGCTTTCGAACTCTCCGACGATTTCTTCGAGAATATCTTCCAGGGTCACGATACCCAGTACTTCCCCGTACTCGTCGACCACCATGCCCAAGCGCCGCTGCTGCTTGTGGAAATTCAGCAATTGCAGTTGCAACGGTGTGCTTTCCGGCACGAAGTACGGTTCGTGACTGGCCGCCAGCAGCGCTTCCACAGTCAGGCTTGAATCCGGCAACAAATGACGGATCTGCCGGGTGTTGAGCACCGCTTCGACCTGGTTGATGTCGCTGTGGAATACCGGCAGGCGGGTGCGCCTGTTGTGGCGCAGTTGCTCGATGATTTCTTCGAGGGGGTCGTCCAGGTTGATCCCGTCGACGTCGCTGCGTGGCACCAGAATATCGTTGACCGTGATGTTATCCAGTGCGTGGATGCCTGACAGTGGGCGATAAGCCGCATGTTCGTGATCGTCGTGCCGATCTGCCGGTGTCTCGTCTTCGCTTTGCTGCACCACGTTGATTTTGCGGGCGAATGGCCGCATCAGCAGTTGGCTGATGCCATTGAGTAGCCATGCGGCGGGATAGACGATTTTCAGCGGTATGCCGAGCAGTGTGTTGCCCAAGGCCAGGACGGCATCCGGATAGCGTGCGGCGAGGGCGCGTGGCAGGTAGTCGGCGAACACCAGCAACATTGCGCCGGCACCGAGGCAGGCAATCCAGGGGCCGTTTTGCGCCCAGGTGAAAATCGCCAGCAAGGTGCTGATGACCACCACCAGCGCGCGGCATAAGGTGTTGCAGAGGATCAGGCTGTTGAGCGGGAAGCTCAGCTTGGCCACGGGTTTGTCGCTGGAGCGCGAGGCCGTGCGCTGGGCCAGTAATTGCTGTTGCGCAACTTCGATGGCGGTAAACAGCCCCGACCATAAAATCAGCAGGGCCAGCACCGCGAGCATCGGTCCTATGGGCAAGTCGTCCATTAATGCCGCCCGTCAGATGTGCAGAATGTATTCGCGGACCAGCTTGCTGCCGAAATACGCCAGCATCAGCAGGCAGAAACCGGCAAGGGTCCAGCGGATGGCTTTGTGTCCGCGCCAGCCGAGACGGTTGCGCCCCCAGAGCAGCACGCTGAACACGATCCAGGCCAGGCACGCCAGCAGGGTTTTATGCACCAGGTGCTGGGCGAACAGGTTCTCGACGAACAGCCAGCCGGAAATCAGCGACAACGACAGCAGGCTCCAGCCGGCCCAGAGGAAACCGAACAGCAGGCTTTCCATGGTTTGCAGCGGCGGGAAGTTCTTGATCAGCCCGGACGGATGCTTGTGCTTGAGCTGATGGTCCTGAACCAGCAGCAGCAAGGCCTGGAACACCGCGATGGTGAACATGCCATAAGCGAGGATCGACAAGAGAATGTGGGCGAGAATGCCTGGCTCTTCGTCGATGACCTGCACCGTGCCGGCGGGGGCGAACTGTGCCAGCAACACTGTTGCGGCGCCCAGCGGGAACAGCAATACAAGCAGGTTTTCCACTGGAATCCGTGAGCAGGCCAGCAGGGTCAGGGCGATGACCGCTGCGGCAATCAGGCTGGCGGCGCTGAAAAAGTCCAGGGCCAGGCCGACCGGAGTCAGCAGATAGCTGATCAGGCTGGCGCTGTGGGCCAGCACGGCCAGTACGCCGAGCGTGACCAGCAGGCGTTTGTTCGCCTTGGCACCGGTGGCCAGGCGAGTGCCTTGATAGAAGGTCGCAGCGGCATATAAGCAGGCGGCGGCGAGGGTGGTAAGCAAGCTGGGTGACAAGGGGAGCATAAATCCTGTTAGGCAGGCCCGAAAGGCGTTGAGTTTGGCATAGAACCCATACGGCACGAAAGACCATACAAGCTGACGGCGAGGTGTCCGCCAGACGCAGTCTTCGCTATAATCCGCGACCTGCCCACGCCGCAGGCTCGCCGAGCACATGTTGATTCCGGTCTGGGCCGCCATTATCCCGGTCTACACAGGGCCTGAAAGGATCGCGCAATGTTTGAAAACTTAACCGACCGTCTCTCACAGACGCTGCGCCATGTCACCGGCAAGGCCAAGCTGACCGAAGACAACATCAAAGACACCCTGCGTGAAGTGCGCATGGCGTTGCTCGAAGCCGACGTCGCCTTGCCGGTGGTCAAAGACTTCGTCAATTCGGTCAAGGAACGCGCTGTCGGCACCGAGGTGTCGCGCAGCCTGACGCCGGGCCAGGCCTTCGTGAAGATCGTCCAGGCCGAACTCGAAAGCCTGATGGGCGCGGCCAACGAAGATTTGAACCTGAGCGCCGTTCCACCGGCCGTGGTTCTGATGGCCGGTTTGCAGGGTGCGGGTAAAACCACCACCGCCGGCAAACTGGCGCGCTTCCTTAAGGAGCGCAAGAAGAAGTCGGTCATGGTCGTGTCCGCGGACGTTTACCGTCCGGCGGCGATCAAGCAGCTGGAAACCCTTGCCAGCGACATCGGCGTGACGTTCTTCCCGTCCGACCTGAGCCAGAAGCCGGTTGACATCGCTCAAGCGGCTATTAAAGAAGCCAAGCTGAAATTCATCGACGTGGTCATCGTCGACACCGCCGGTCGTTTGCACATCGACGAAGAGATGATGGGCGAGATCAAGGCGCTGCACGCCGCGATCAATCCGGTCGAAACCCTGTTCGTGGTCGATGCCATGACCGGCCAGGACGCCGCCAACACGGCCAAGGCCTTCGGTGATGCATTGCCGCTGACCGGTGTGATCCTGACCAAGGTCGACGGTGATGCCCGTGGCGGTGCCGCACTGTCGGTACGTGCCATTACCGGCAAGCCGATCAAGTTCATCGGTATGGGCGAGAAGAGCGAAGCGCTCGAGCCGTTCCACCCTGAGCGTATCGCATCGCGCATCCTCGGCATGGGCGACGTGCTCAGTCTGATCGAACAGGCCGAAGCGACCCTCGACAAGGACAAGGCCGACAAGCTGGCCAAGAAGCTGAAGAAGGGCAAGGGCTTCGACCTCGAAGACTTCCGCGATCAGCTGCAACAGATGAAGAACATGGGCGGTCTCGGCGGCCTCATGGACAAACTGCCGAATATCGGTGGTGTGAACCTGGCGCAGATGGGCAATGCCCAGGGTGCGGCAGAGAAGCAATTCAAGCAGATGGAAGCCATCATCAATTCCATGACCCCGGCCGAGCGCCGCGACCCTGAGCTGATCAGTGGTTCGCGCAAGCGCCGGATCGCCATGGGTTCCGGCACCCAGGTGCAGGACATCGGTCGCTTGATCAAGCAGCACAAGCAGATGCAGAAGATGATGAAGAAATTCTCCGCGAAAGGCGGAATGGCCAAAATGATGCGCGGCATGGGCGGTATGTTGCCCGGCGGCGGCATGCCCAAGATGTAAAGAATTCGCGCAGGAGCTTGCTCCTGCGCCGACCCACACGGACGTGGGATCTCCAGCAAACCCGCACTTGGCGGGAGCTGACTGGCCATCTTCAACGATGGCTCTATAGCAAATCTGGATGGCACGCCGATAGGCGCCGGAAAAAGACATTTGCAAAAGTCCGGATATTCCTTAGAATATGCGGCCTTTCGGGCACCTATGCCCGCTGTGCATTTAGATTTGCAGCACCGACTACAGGAACGATGTTCACATGCTAACAATCCGTCTTGCCCTTGGCGGCTCCAAAAAGCGCCCGTTTTACCACTTGACCGTAACCGACAGCCGCAACCCGCGTGACGGTTCGCACAAGGAACAGGTTGGTTTCTTCAACCCTGTTGCTCGTGGTCAAGAAGTTCGTCTGTCCGTGAACCAAGAGCGCGTAGCCTACTGGCTGAGCGTTGGTGCACAGCCTTCTGAGCGCGTTGCTCAGTTGTTGAAGGAATCTGCTAAGGCTGCGGCCTGAGCAATATGAACGCGACGCCAGCTGTTGCTGATGATTTGATCGTTATCGGCAAGATTTATTCTGTTCACGGCGTTCGCGGCGAAGTGAAGGTGTATTCCTTTACTGATCCGATTAAAAACCTGTTGGACTACAAAACCTGGACGCTCAGGCGCGAAGGCAACGTAAAGCAGGTCGAGCTGGTCAGCGGACGCGGGAACGACAAGTTCCTGGTCGCAAAGCTCAAGGGTCTTGATGATCGTGAAGAAGCTCGTCTTCTGGCTGGTTATGAGATCTGCGTGCCGCGCAACCTGTTCCCTGAATTGACCGATGGCGAGTACTACTGGTACCAGCTGGAAGGTCTGAAGGTCATCGATACTCACGGGCAATTGTTCGGGAAAATCGATCATCTTCTGGAAACCGGCGCCAATGATGTAATGGTGGTCAAGCCTTGCGCTGGCAGCCTGGATGATCGCGAACGCCTGTTGCCGTATACCGAGCAATGCGTGTTGGCCGTCGATCTGGCAGCGGGCGAGATGAAGGTGGAATGGGATGCGGACTTCTAAACGTGGCTAACCTGCGCGTAGAAGTGATCAGTTTGTTTCCCGAGATGTTCTCCGCCATCAGCGAGTACGGCATCACCAGTCGGGCGGTGAAACAGGGGCTGTTGCAGCTTACCTGTTGGAATCCGCGAGACTACACGACGGATCGACATCACACTGTGGATGATCGCCCATTTGGCGGTGGTCCGGGCATGGTGATGAAGATCAAGCCCCTGGAAGATGCTCTGGTTCAGGCCAAGGCAGCAGCCGGGGAGGCGGCGAAGGTAATTTACCTGTCCCCCCAAGGCCGTCAACTGACACAGTCGGCGGTGCGCGAGTTGGCGAATCTGGATGCATTGATCCTGATTGCCGGCCGCTATGAAGGCATTGACGAGCGTTTTATTGATGCTCATGTCGATGAAGAGTGGTCGATTGGCGACTATGTCCTGTCTGGCGGCGAGCTGCCGGCGATGGTCCTGATCGATGCGGTTACACGACTGCTGCCTGGAGCTTTAGGGCATGCGGACTCCGCTGAGGAAGATTCCTTTACGGATGGTTTGCTGGATTGCCCGCACTACACCCGACCGGAGGTGTATGCGGATCAGCGTGTTCCCGACGTATTGCTAAGTGGCAATCACGCGCACATCCGGCGTTGGCGTTTACAGCAGTCCCTTGGTCGGACCTATGAACGACGCGCCGATCTTCTGGAAAGCCGCTCGCTTTCTGGAGAAGAGAAGAAGCTGCTCGAGGAATACATCCGCGAGCGGGACGATAGTTAACAACGTATCGATGGTAGATCCGACGATTTACCTTAGGAGCACAGCATGACTAACAAAATCATCCTTGCACTCGAAGCAGAGCAGATGACTAAAGAGATCCCTACCTTTGCCCCGGGCGACACCATTGTCGTTCAGGTGAAAGTGAAGGAAGGCGATCGTTCGCGTCTGCAAGCGTTCGAAGGCGTAGTTATCGCCAAGCGTAACCGCGGCGTAAACAGTGCTTTCACCGTTCGTAAAATCTCCAACGGTGTTGGTGTAGAGCGTACTTTCCAGACCTACAGCCCGCAAATCGACAGCATGGCTGTCAAGCGTCGCGGTGATGTACGTAAGGCCAAGCTGTACTACCTGCGTGACCTGTCCGGTAAAGCAGCTCGCATCAAGGAAAAACTGGCTTAAGTCCAGCTTCCGATGCCGAAAGGCCGGCCTGCTCAGGTTGGCTTTTCAAGAAAATGCCTCGTATCGAAAGATGCGGGGCATTTTTCGTTATGGCTGCATATATAAAAAACTGCGGCGCTCTTTCTGTAGCTGCTGCCGAAGGCTGCGTCTGGCTGTAGCAGCTGTCGAGCTCCAGCGAGGCTGCGTCCGGCTGCGAAGCAGTCGTGAATCCGGCTAATGCGGTCTGTCTGGCGTGCCGTAATCTCTGATTATGCGACTGCTGCGTCCGAGCGCAGGCTTCGCCAGCTGCTACGGATTGCGTTACGGCTTAACTTGGTCGTATTAGTCGCACAAAAGAAAACGCCCTGAACCAGTCGGGGCGTTTGCTTTAAGTGTTGCGGCTTTTTGGGCTTGGGTGCTTAGCGCTTCAGCGAAGCTGGCAGGTGTGGCTGGATCGCTGTCAGTACTGCCTTGAAGCACTTGGTGTTGCCGGCGACGACGTGACCTTTCTCCAGGAAGTCGTGACCGCCGGTGAAGTCGCTCACCAAGCCACCGGCTTCCTGGATCAACAGGGCGCCTGCAGCCATATCCCACTCGGACAGGCCTGACTCCCAGAAGGCGTCGAAGCGGCCGGCGGCCACGTAGGCCAGGTCGAGGCTTGCCGAGCCGGCGCGGCGGATGCCGGCGGTCTGGCCAACCAGGGCGCGGAACATGCTCAGGTAGTTGTCGAGGTTGTCCATCTGGTCGTCACGGAACGGGAAGCCGGTACCCAGCAGGGCGCCGTCCAGGCTGGTACGGCCGCTAACGCGCAGGCGACGACCGTTCAGTTGAGCGCCGCGACCACGGCTGGCGGTGAATTCTTCCTGGCGAACCGGGTCCAGAACAACAGCGTGTTCCAGGCGGCCGCGGTATTTGCAGGCGATGCTGACAGCGAAGTGAGGAATGCCGCGCAGGAAGTTGGTGGTGCCGTCCAGTGGGTCGATGATCCACAGGTATTCTTCGCCTTCGATGCCGGTGCCGGCGTGCAGGCCGGTTTCTTCACCCATGATCGAGTGATTCGGGTAGGCCTTGCGCAGTGCGTCGATGATTTTCTGTTCGGCGGCGCGATCCACCTCGGATACATAATCCTTGGCGTCTTTTTCGTCGACCTTGATGGTATCCAGGCGCTCGATGGAGCGGAAGATCAATTCACTGGCGCTGCGGGCGGCGCGCAGCGCGATATTCAGCATGGGCTGCATGGATGTGTCACCTAAGGTTGTTAAAGAAAGCCGGGCATTCTATCAGAAAGTTTCTACAGGAGAAGGTCGACGTTCGCTTTCATGGCTTAACGGTAGGAGGAGCTGTAAGATTCGGCTCCCCCATTCAATGTTCGAGAGCGCCTCCCTTGCTGCAAAACATTCGTGTCGTCCTGGTCAATACCAGTCATCCCGGAAATATCGGCGGTGCTGCGCGTGCCATGAAGAACATGGGCCTGTCGCGACTGGTGCTGGTCGAGCCGCGGTTGTTCCCGCACCACGAGGCCGATGCGCGTGCGTCCGGCGCCGGGGACATCCTTGAAAACGCGCAAGTCGTCGCCACCTTGGAAGATGCCTTGGTCGGCTGCAATCTGGTGCTGGGTACCAGTGCTCGTGATCGTCGCATTCCCTGGCCGTTGCTCGATCCCCGTGAGTGCGGTGCAAGGGTGGTCGAGGAGGCGGGGCAGGGTGCCGAGATCGCATTGGTGTTCGGTCGTGAAGATTCCGGCCTGACCAACGAAGAGCTGCAGCGATGTCATTATCACGTGCACATTCCATCAGACCCCGAGTTCAGTTCGCTGAACCTCGGGGCGGCGGTGCAGGTGTTGAGCTATGAAGTGCGCATGTCCTGGCTGGCGGCCCAAGGTCAGCCGAGCAAGGTCGAGAAGGAGGAAGTGGCGTCCACCAAGAGTGGTGAGCTGGCGACCATGGATGAGCTGGAGCGATTCTATGAGCATCTGGAGCAAACCCTGGTGGCCATCGAATTCCTCGATCCGGAAAAGCCACGGCACTTGATGGCGCGCCTGCGCCGGTTGTACGGACGCAGCTCGGTCAGCCGAGCGGAAATGAATATATTGCGTGGCATCCTCACGGAAACCCAGAAGGCGGCCCGTGGCGAGCTTCTAAAGCGGAAGGATTAATGATGTTCGAGCGTTTGCGTGAAGATATCCAAAGTGTTTTTCATCGTGACCCGGCGGCGCGTAATGCTTTTGAGGTCCTGACCTGCTATCCGGGCATGCATGCCATCTGGATCCATCGCCTGTCATCGCTCCTGTGGCGCACAGAGCTGAAATGGCTGGCGCGGCTGGTGTCGAACTTCGGTCGCTGGTTGACCGGGATCGAGATTCATCCGGGGGCCAAGGTCGGTCGTCGCTTCTTTATCGATCATGGCATGGGCATCGTTATTGGTGAGACTGCCGAGATCGGCAACGATGTCACCCTTTATCAGGGCGTGACCCTTGGTGGCACCAGCTGGAACAAGGGCAAGCGTCACCCGACCCTGGAAGACGGCGTGGTGGTTGGCGCGGGCGCCAAGGTGCTCGGCCCATTCACTGTCGGTGCCGGGGCCAAGGTGGGTTCCAATGCCGTGGTCACCAAGGCAGTTCCGCCGGGTGCGACGGTGGTGGGGATTCCGGGGCGGATTATCGTCAAGTCCGACGATGAGCAGGATGCCAAGCGCAAGGCCATGGCCGAGAAGATCGGCTTCGATGCCTACGGTGTCGGCGAAGACATGCCGGACCCGGTGGCCCGGGCGATTGGTCAGTTGCTCGATCACTTGCAGGCGGTCGATGGGCGTCTGGAGGGTATGTGTGGAGCGCTGAAGGATCTGGGCAGTAATTACTGTGCCAAGGATCTGCCTGAACTGCGTGAAGAAGACTTTGCCTGTGTGAAGGGCAAGGACGAAAGCAGGGCCAGCTGATTCACGGCAGGGTCGCATTCAGGCATTTGCACCGCGCTGGTTGGTGTGCCATTGCACCGCAGACCCTGCTATGATGCGCGCGCTCTTTTGCGGGTAAACCTGAGTAATACGCTAGGTCTTATAGTTGACTTAAATACTCGGGAATTGCATACTCGCCCCATTCCGAACTCCGTGGTAATTGTCCATGCGACTGACTACAAAAGGCCGATACGCCGTGACCGCCATGCTTGACCTGGCGTTACACGCGCAGCACGGGCCGGTGTCCCTGGCCGATATCTCCGAGCGCCAAGGCATCTCCCTGTCCTACCTCGAGCAGCTTTTCGCCAAATTGCGCCGTAGCAATCTGGTGTCCAGTGTTCGCGGTCCGGGCGGTGGCTACCAATTGTCCCGCGACATGCAGGGCATCCAGGTCGCCCAGGTAATCGATGCGGTCAACGAATCGGTCGATGCAACCAAGTGCCAGGGCCAGGGCGATTGCCATTCCGGCGACACCTGTCTGACTCACCATTTGTGGTGCGATCTTAGCCTGCAGATTCACGAATTTCTGAGCGGTATCAGCTTGGCTGACCTTGTAACTCGCCGTGAGGTGCAAGAAGTAGCCCAGCGTCAGGACCAGCGTCGTTGCAACAGCAAGGCGCCACGCCTGGACAAGATTGAAGCGTCCGCCGTCGAATGACAGCCAAAGAGCTAGCGGCACGCCAGCCAGCCTGATTTAGGAGATAGTCCATGAAATTGCCGATTTACCTTGATTACTCTGCGACCACCCCGGTTGATCCGCGTGTCGCGCAAAAGATGAGTGAATGCCTGCTGGTCGACGGAAACTTCGGTAACCCGGCGTCCCGTTCCCACGTGTTCGGCTGGAAAGCCGAAGAGTCCGTCGAGAACGCTCGTCGTCAGGTCGCTGATCTGGTTAACGCCGACCCGCGTGAAATCGTCTGGACCTCCGGTGCCACCGAGTCCGACAACCTGGCAATCAAGGGGGCGGCGCATTTCTACTCCACCAAAGGCAAGCACCTGATCACCACCAAGATTGAGCACAAGGCTGTCCTCGACACCATGCGCCAACTGGAGCGTGAAGGTTTCGAAGTGACCTACCTCGATCCTCGTGAAGATGGCCTGGTCACTCCGGAAATGGTCGAAGCTGCCCTGCGTGACGACACCATTCTGGTATCGGTCATGCACGTGAACAACGAAATCGGCACCATCAACGACATCGCTGCCATCGGTGAGCTGACCCGCTCCCGGGGTATTCTGTTCCACGTCGATGCTGCTCAGTCCACCGGCAAGGTCGAGATCGACCTGTCGAAACTGAAAGTTGACCTGATGTCGTTCTCTGCCCACAAAACCTATGGCCCAAAAGGCATCGGCGCGCTGTACGTCAGCCGCAAGCCGCGTGTGCGCATCGAAGCGACCATGCACGGCGGCGGTCATGAGCGTGGCATGCGTTCCGGCACCCTGGCGACTCACCAGATCGTCGGCATGGGCGAAGCGTTCCGTGTGGCCAAGGAAGACATGGCTGCCGAGAATGCACGCATCAAAGCGCTGAGCGACCGTTTCTTCAAACAGGTTGAAGGCCTGGAAGAGTTGTACGTCAACGGCAGCATGACCGCCCGCGTACCGCACAACCTGAACCTGAGCTTCAACTACGTCGAAGGCGAGTCGCTGATCATGGCGCTCAAGGATCTGGCGGTTTCGTCGGGTTCGGCCTGCACCTCGGCATCGCTTGAGCCTTCGTACGTGCTGCGCGCCCTGGGCCGCAACGACGAACTGGCACACAGCTCGATTCGCTTCACCTTCGGCCGTTTCACCACCGAAGAAGAAATCGACTACGCCGCGCAGAAAGTCTGCGAGGCCGTCACCAAGCTGCGCACTCTGTCGCCGCTGTGGGACATGTACAAAGACGGCGTCGACATTTCGAAAATCGAGTGGGCGGCACACTGATATTCAAGTCGCCGCAACCGGGCCCTGCGAATCCACGATTGGCAGGGCTTCAAGAGCGACTCCTGATGAGTGAGGATTAAGAATCATGGCTTACAGCGAAAAGGTCATCGACCACTACGAGAACCCGCGCAACGTCGGCAAGATGGATGCAGAAGATCCTGATGTCGGCACCGGCATGGTCGGCGCTCCGGCGTGCGGTGACGTGATGCGTCTGCAGATCAAGGTCAACGAACAAGGCATCATCGAAGACGCCAAGTTCAAGACTTACGGTTGCGGTTCGGCAATCGCCTCCAGCTCCCTGGCGACCGAGTGGATGAAAGGCAAGACTCTGGATGAAGCAGAGACCATCAAGAACACTCAACTGGCCGAAGAACTGGCCCTGCCGCCAGTGAAAATTCACTGCTCCGTACTCGCTGAAGACGCTATCAAGGCGGCCGTTCGCGACTACAAGCAGAAGAAAGGCTTGATCTGACTTTCAAGATTTGGCGACGAGTAAGGAGTCACCGATGGCTATCAGCATGACAGAAGCGGCTGCTCAACACGTGCGACGCTCCCTCAACGGGCGCGGCAAGGGTGATGGGATTCGTCTGGGTGTTCGCACCACGGGCTGTTCCGGCCTTGCCTATGTGCTGGAGTTTGTCGACGAGGTGGGCGCGGACGATCAGGTGTTCGAAAGTCACGGCGAGAAAGTGATCATCGACCCGAAAAGCCTGGCCTACCTGGACGGCACCGAGCTTGATTTCGTCAAGGAAGGGTTGAACGAAGGCTTCAAGTTCAACAACCCCAACGTACGCGGTGAGTGTGGCTGCGGCGAAAGCTTCAATATCTGAGGCTGCTCGTGGGTACTCCTTGTCATTTCGCTTTATTTGAGCTGCAACCGAGTTTCAATCTGGACCTCGATCAGCTGGCTACGCGCTACCGTGAGTTGGCGCGCGGCGTTCATCCGGACCGCTTTGCCGACGCTTCCGAGCGTGAGCAGCGGCTGGCGCTCGAGCAATCCGCGAGCCTCAACGAGGCCTACCAGACGCTCAAAAGCCCCCCCAAGCGCGCGCGATACTTGCTCGCATTGAGTGGTGGCGAGTTGCCGCTGGAGGTCACGGTGCATGATCCGGAGTTTCTTCTGCAGCAGATGGAGTTGCGTGAAGAGCTCGAGGATCTGCAGGACAGCGCCGACATGGCGGGTATTGCCACGTTCAAGCGCCGCCTCAAGGCAGCTCAGGATGAACTGAACCAAAGCTTCGCAGCTTGCTGGAATGATGCGGCGCAACGCGAACGGGCCGAACGCCTGATGCGGCGCATGCAGTTCCTCGACAAGCTCACCTACGAAGTGCGCCAGTTAGAAGAGCGCCTCGACGATTAACCCAGTGCCGCTCCGGTCGCACGCCTGATATACAGATAAGTCCTGATCACGATGGCCCTACTGCAGATCGCCGAACCCGGCCAAAGTCCTCAACCGCACCAGCGTCGTCTGGCTGTGGGGATCGACTTGGGCACTACCAATTCGCTGGTCGCTGCATTGCGCAGTGGTCTTTCCGAGCCTCTGGCCGATGCGCAAGGGCGGGTTATCCTGCCGTCTGCCGTGCGCTATCACGCCGATCGCGTCGAGGTCGGCGAATCGGCCAAACTGGCTGCCGCTACCGATCCTCTGAACACTGTGCTGTCGGTCAAGCGCTTGATGGGACGTGGTTTGTCCGACGTCAAGCAATTGGGCGATCAGCTGCCATACCGTTTTGTCGACGGCGAGTCGCACATGCCGTTCATCGACACGGTGCAAGGCCCGAAAAGCCCGGTCGAAGTCTCCGCCGATATCCTCAAGGTGCTGCGTCAGCGTGCCGAAGCGACCTTGGGTGGCGAACTGGTCGGCGCAGTGATCACCGTTCCGGCCTATTTCGATGATGCTCAGCGTCAAGCCACCAAGGATGCGGCCAAGCTGGCCGGCCTGAACGTGCTGCGCTTGCTCAATGAACCGACCGCTGCTGCGGTGGCTTACGGTCTGGATCAACAGGCTGAAGGCCTGGTTGCCATTTATGACCTGGGCGGTGGCACCTTCGATATTTCGATTCTGCGTCTGACCGGCGGTGTGTTTGAAGTGCTGGCTACCGGTGGCGACAGCGCGTTGGGTGGCGATGACTTCGATCACGCCATTGCTGGCTGGATCATCGAGAGTGCCGGTCTGTCGGCCGACCTCGATCCGGGCGAGCAGCGCAATCTGCTGCAAACCGCGTGTGCGGCCAAAGAAGCCCTGACTAGTGCCTCGTCCGTCGAAGTCGCATATGGCGACTGGAAGGCGGGGCTGACCCGTGAAGCGTTCAATGCGCTGATCGAGCCGATGGTTGCCCGCAGCCTGAAAGCCTGTCGTCGCGCGGTGCGTGATTCCGGCATTGAGCTGGAAGACGTTCATGCGGTGGTCATGGTCGGCGGCTCGACTCGCGTACCGCGCGTTCGCGAAGCCGTTGCGCAAGCCTTCGGTCGCGAACCGCTGACCGAAATCGACCCGGACCAAGTCGTGGCCATCGGTGCCGCGATCCAGGCCGATACCCTGGCTGGCAATAAGCGTGACGGCGGCGAACTGCTGTTGCTCGACGTGATTCCGTTGTCCCTGGGGCTGGAAACCATGGGCGGCCTGATGGAGAAGGTGATTCCGCGCAACACCACCATCCCTGTCGCCCGGGCCCAGGACTTCACCACTTATAAAGACGGCCAGTCGGCCATGGCGATCCACGTATTGCAGGGCGAGCGTGAGTTGATCAGCGACTGCCGCTCCCTGGCACGCTTCGAATTGCGCGGTATTCCAGCGATGGTTGCTGGTGCGGCGAAAATTCGCGTGACCTTCCAGGTCGACGCCGACGGTCTGCTCAGTGTCTCGGCCCGCGAATTGGGTTCGGGTGTCGAAGCCAGCATTCAGGTCAAACCGTCCTACGGCCTGACCGACGGCGAAATCGCCAAAATGCTCAAGGATTCGTTCCAGCACGCCAATGACGACAAGGTTGCCCGCGTATTGCGTGAACAGCAGGTCGATGCCCAGCGCCTGATCGAAGCAGTGCAGGGTGCTCTGGATGTCGACGGCGAACGCTTGCTCGACGCCGAAGAGCGCATGGTCATCGAATTGCAGATGCAGGAACTGACCGAATTGATGAAAGGCACCGATGGTTACGCCATTGAGCAGCAGACCAAACGTCTGTCGCAAGTGACCGATGCCTTTGCTGCCCGCCGCCTGGACTCGACGGTGAAAGCCGCTCTGGCGGGGCGCAATCTGAATGAAATCGAGGAATAATTGATGCCGCAGGTCATTTTTCTGCCACACGAGAAGTTTTGCCCGGAAGGCATGGTTGTGGAGGCTGAGCCCGGCATATCCATTCTCGAGCTGGCCCATGAACACCATATAGAGATGGAAAGCGCCTGTGGCGGCGTCTGCGCGTGCACCACTTGTCACTGCATCATTCGTGAGGGTTTCGACTCGCTGGAAGAGGCTGATGAGCTGGAGGAAGACTATCTTGATAAGGCTTGGGGGCTGGAAGCCCAGTCGCGTCTGGCCTGTCAGGCAAAAGTCGGGACTGAAGACCTGACCGTCGAAATTCCGAAATACTCGCTCAACCATGCCGCCGAAGCGCCGCACTGATTCAAGGAACTTTCATGAGCCTGAAATGGGTTGATGTGCTGGAAATCGCGATCCAGCTGGCTGAGTCAAAGCCGGATGTGGACCCGCGTTACGTGAACTTCGTCGATCTGCACCAGTGGGTGCTGGCATTGCCGGAGTTCAGTGATGATCCGACACGCGGTGGCGAGAAGGTGCTTGAAGCCATTCAGGCCGCCTGGATCGAAGAAGCAGACTGAGTCTGCACCGTACGCAGTTAGGCAATACCAAAGAACCCGCGTATAATTCGCGGGTTTAATTTTTCGCAAATTACCGTTTCTGGAGTTACACCATGGCTGTTCAACGTACTTTCTCCATCATCAAGCCTGACGCTGTTGCTAAAAATGTTATCGGCGAGATCACCACTCGTTTCGAAAAAGCAGGCCTGCGCGTTGTAGCTTCGAAACTGAAGCAACTGTCCAAAGCCGAAGCTGAAGGCTTCTACGCTGAGCACAGCGCTCGTGGTTTCTTCAACGACCTGGTTGCTTTCATGATTTCCGGTCCGGTTGTCGTTCAGGTTCTGGAAGGCGAAAACGCTATCGCTCTGAACCGTGAGCTGATGGGCGCTACCAACCCTAAAGAAGCTGCTCCTGGCACCATCCGCGCTGACTTCGCTGATTCCATCGACGCCAACGCCGTACACGGTTCGGACTCCGAAGCCGCTGCTGCTCGCGAAATCTCGTACTTCTTCGCAGCTACTGAAGTAACCACTCGCTAAGCATTGGCTTAAGAGTGAAGGTGAATCCATGACTACATCGACTGTAAAAACCAACCTGCTGGGTCTGACTCAACAGGAAATGGAAAAATTCTTCGACTCAATCGGGGAGAAGCGTTTCCGTGCCGGTCAGGTAATGAAATGGATTCACCACTTTGGCGTCGATGATTTCGACGCCATGACGAACGTCAGCAAGGCCTTGCGCGAAAAGCTCAAGGCTGTTGCTGAAATTCGTGGTCCGGAAGTGGTCAGCGAGGACATCTCCAGCGACGGTACCCGTAAGTGGGTGGTGCGCGTGGCGTCCGGCAGCTGCGTCGAGACCGTTTACATTCCCCAGGGCAAACGCGGCACCTTGTGCGTTTCGTCCCAGGCAGGCTGTGCCCTGGACTGCAGTTTCTGCTCCACCGGCAAGCAAGGTTTCAATAGCAACCTCACCGCCGCGGAAGTCATCGGCCAGGTGTGGATTGCCAACAAATCCTTTGGCAGCGTCCCGGCAACCGTCGACCGTGCCATCACCAACGTGGTGATGATGGGCATGGGTGAGCCGCTGCTGAACTTCGACAACGTCGTGGCCGCCATGCATCTGATGATGGATGACCTGGGCTATGGCATCTCCAAGCGCCGCGTAACCCTGTCGACTTCGGGTGTGGTGCCGATGATCGATGAGCTGTCCAAGCACATCGATGTTTCCCTGGCGTTGTCCCTGCACGCACCAAATGACGCATTGCGTAACCAATTGGTGCCGATCAACAAGAAGTATCCGCTTAAGATGCTGCTGGAATCGTGTCAGCGCTACATGTCGTCCCTGGGCGAAAAGCGCGTACTGACCATCGAGTACACCTTGCTCAAGGACATCAATGACAAGGTCGAACACGCGGTCGAAATGATCGAGTTGCTCAAGAATGTTCCGTGCAAGATCAACCTGATTCCGTTCAACCCGTTCCCGCACTCCGGTTACGAGCGTCCGAGCAACAATGCGATTCGCCGTTTCCAGGATCAGCTTCACCATGCAGGCTTCAACGTCACCGTGCGTACCACTCGCGGTGAAGACATCGATGCCGCGTGTGGCCAATTGGTAGGGCAGGTGCTGGATCGCACCCGTCGCAGCGAACGTTATATCGCCGTGCGTGAGTTGAGCGCCGACAACGATATGCCGCAAAACGCTGCGAACAATAATTAAGAGAGGATCTCTATGTCCCTGCGCTTCGCGCTGCTTGTGCTGTTGGCCAGCCTGTGTGCTGGTTGTGTCCTGTCGGGCGATTTCAACCCGATGAAGACCAGCAAGGGCCGTGATGAAGCGCGTGCCGCCTACGTGCAGCTGGGCCTGGGGTACTTGCAGCAGGGCATGACCGAGCGCGCCAAGGTCCCGCTGAAGAAGGCGTTGGAACTGGATGACTCGGATGCTGACGCCAACGCGGCCTTGGGGCTGGTGTTCCAGGCCGAGATGGAGCCGGAACTGGCCGATCAGCATTTTCGCAAGGCGCTGTCTTCCCGTCCCGCCGATGCGCGAATCCTGAACAACTACGGCAGTTTTCTGTTCGAAGAAAAACGTTACAAAGAGGCGTACGAGCGCTTTGAACAGGCGGCCGCCGATACTCTGTATCCTGAGCGTTCGCGGGTTTTCGAAAACCTCGGCATGACCGCTTCAAAGCTGGGCCAGCGTGACCTGGCTCGCCAGCAACTGGAAAAAGCCCTGCGTTTGAACCGCCAACAGCCACGTGCCTTGCTGGAAATGGCTGAGTTGTCATTCGAAGACAGGCATTATGTGCCCGCGCGTGACTATTACGATCGTTTTAGCCTGCTCACCGAGCAAAATGCACGTAGTCTATTGCTCGGCGTTCGGCTGGCAAAAGTGTTTGAAGATCGCGACAAGGCCGCCAGTTATGGCCTGCAATTAAAACGACTCTATCCCGGTACGCCGGAATATCAGCAATACCTGTCGGAGCAATGATGAAAGCGGCGCATCCCGAAGTTGTAGCAGCGAATCGCGTTAACCCCGGTGAGACTTTGCGCCAGGCCCGCGAAAGCAATGGCTGGTCGCTGGCCGAAGTGGCCCTCAAGCTCAACCTCACCGTCAATTCCCTGAGTAATCTGGAAGCCGGCGCTTTTGACAAGCTGCCTGGCCACACCTTTGCTCGTGGCTATATTCGCGCGTACGCCAAATTGCTGGGCATGGACCAGGCTGTTCTGGTTCAGCAGTTCGACCAATCCACCGGCACCGACTCCCAGGGCAGCAACGTCCACAGCCTGGGGCGTATCGAAGAGCCGGTTCGGGTTTCCCACACCATTTTGCGAATTGTCAGCCTGCTGTTGCTGATCGCGGTGATTGGTGGTGGTTTTGTCTGGTGGCAGGATCAAACCTCATCGCGCACCAAGGACCTGGTCAGCCTGGCTCCGGAACACGTTGAAGTCGAAGGCGCCGATGGCACCACCCAGATCCATCCGCTGGACGAGCCGGAAGACCAGGCGGTTGCGCAAGGTGAGTCTGAAGGTGAAACGCCTCTGGCGTTGCCGCAGGCGGAGGAGCCTGCCAACGCCGAAGCAAGCGCGCCGGCGCCAACACCCGCTCCAGCAGCCCCGGTAGCAACACCTGCGGCTCCGGCCCACAATACTGCTCCGGTTGTCGCGACACCGGCAGCGCCAGTTGTTGCCGCTGTACCGGCAGCGGTTGCGACGGCTCCGATTGCGCCGGCCGTTGCAGCTGCTGCTCCAGCAGCTCCAGCAGCTCCGGTTGCGGGCCAGGGCCAGGTTCAACTGCAATTCAGCGCCGATTGCTGGACTCAAGTGACCGACGGCACGGGTAAAGTGTTGTTGAGTGGTCTCAAGCGTAAAGGCGAAAGTGTTTCCGTCAGCGGCAAGCCGCCCTTTGCCGTGCGTCTGGGCTTTGCCCGTGGCGCGCAGGTCAGCTACAACGGGCAGGTGGTTGATGTCGCTCCGTTCACCAGTGGCGAGACTGCTCGCCTGAAGTTAGGTCAATAAGTCATGCACGGCGAATCTCCAATCAAGCGTCGCGAATCCCGGAAAATCTGGGTCGGTAACGTGCCTGTTGGCGGCGATGCGCCCATCGCTGTGCAGAGCATGACCAACAGCGACACCAATGACGTGGCCGCCACCGTGGCCCAGATCAATCGTCTGGAAACCGCCGGCGTCGATATCGTTCGGGTTTCGGTGCCGGACATGGACGCCGCCGAAGCCTTCGGCAAGATCAAGCAACTGGTCAAGGTGCCGTTGGTGGCTGACATCCACTTCGACTACAGGATCGCTCTGCGCGTAGCCGAACTGGGCGTCGATTGCCTGCGCATCAACCCAGGCAACATCGGTCGTGAAGACCGCGTACGTGCGGTGGTCGATGCCGCCCGTGATCGCGGGATTCCAATCCGTATCGGCGTGAACGCCGGTTCCCTGGAAAAAGACCTGCAAAAGAAATATGGCGAGCCGACTCCGGCCGCGCTGGTCGAGTCCGCCCTGCGTCACGTCGAACACCTCGAACGCCTCAATTTCCAGGACTTCAAGGTCAGCGTAAAAGCTTCCGACGTGTTCATGGCCGTTGAAGCCTACCGCTTGCTGGCCAAGGAAATCGTCCAGCCGTTGCACCTGGGCATCACCGAAGCCGGTGGTTTGCGTTCAGGCACAGTGAAATCCGCCGTGGGCCTCGGTATGCTGCTCGCCGAAGGGATTGGCGATACTATTCGCATCTCGTTGGCGGCCGACCCGGTCGAGGAAGTGAAAGTCGGCTACGACATTCTCAAATCCCTGCACCTGCGTTCCCGTGGCATCAACTTCATCGCCTGCCCGAGCTGCTCGCGGCAGAACTTCGATGTGGTCAAAACCATGAACGAGCTGGAAGGGCGTCTCGAAGACTTGCTGGTGCCGCTGGATGTCGCGGTAATCGGTTGCGTGGTCAACGGGCCGGGTGAAGCCAAGGAAGCCCATATTGGCTTGACCGGCGGCACACCAAACCTGATTTACATCGACGGCAAGCCGTCGCAGAAACTGACGAATGACAATCTGGTGGATGAGCTTGAACGCTTGATCCGCCAGAAAGCGGCCGAAAAGGTCGAAGCCGACGCGGCTGTAATCGCTCGCGGCTGAGCCTGACTGAAGAGCCGAACGAATTTAAGGATTTAAAGTGAGCAAGTCTCTGCAAGCCATTCGTGGCATGAACGACATCCTGCCCGAACAGACTCCCCTGTGGCGTCATTTCGAAGGCACCGTTTCGCGTTTGCTGGATAACTACGGTTACAAGCAGATCCGCATGCCGATCGTCGAGTTCACCGAGCTGTTCAAGCGCTCCATCGGTGAAGTGACCGACATCGTCGAAAAAGAGATGTACACCTTCGAAGACCGCAACGGCGATTCCCTGACCCTACGCCCTGAAGGCACAGCGGCCTGCGTGCGTGCGGTGCTCGAACACGGCATTACCGGCGGCGGCCAGGTGCAGAAACTCTGGTACATCGGCCCGATGTTCCGCCACGAACGTCCGCAGAAAGGCCGTTATCGCCAGTTCCACCAGATTGGTTGTGAAGTCTTCAACCTCGACGGTCCGGACATCGACGCCGAGCTGATCGTGCTGACCTGGCGCCTGTGGGGCGAGCTGGGTATCCGCGATGCGGTCAAGCTCGAACTCAACAGCCTGGGCACTGCCGAATCCCGTGGTCGTTATCGCGAAGCACTGGTCGAGTACCTGACCGCTCGCCTGGATCAACTGGACGAAGACAGCCAGCGCCGTCTGAAGACCAACCCGCTGCGGGTCCTGGATACCAAGAACGCCGACACTCAAGCGGTGCTGGCCGACGCGCCGAAAATGGCCGACTACCTCGACGAAGAATCCCGCGTGCACTTCGAGGGCCTCAAGGCTCGCCTGGACGCCGCCGGCATTCCTTATGTGATCAACCCGAAGCTGGTTCGCGGGCTGGATTACTACAGCAAGACCGTATTCGAATGGGTCACCGACCAATTGGGCGCCCAGGGCACGGTATGTGCCGGTGGTCGTTACGACGGTCTGGTGGAGCAGATGGGCGGCAAGCCGACCCCGGGCGTCGGTTTCGCCATGGGCATCGAGCGTCTGGTGCTGCTGCTTGAAACTCTGGAGCAGATCCCCGAAGAGATCTCCCGTCAGGTTGACGTCTACCTCTGCGCCTTCGGTGAAGCCGCCGAGCTGGCCGGTCTGACCCTGAGCGAGCGTGTTCGTGATCAACTGCCCAACCTGCGCCTGCAAATCAATGCCGGGGGCGGCAGCTTCAAAAGCCAGTTCAAGAAAGCCGACAAGAGCGGTGCGCTGTACGCATTGATCCTCGGTGACGACGAAATGGCCCAGCAAGTGGTAGGTTTCAAACCCCTGCGTGGCCAGGGCGAACAACAAAGCATTGCCTGGGATGCGCTTGCTGCACACCTGGCCACCTGCGTCGTGCAGGGTTGAAGCTGTCAAACAGCCGATTTAGCGATTAAGGAGTATTGGGGTGTCGAGTACCGAAGACGAACATGTGGCGGAGTTGAAGGAGTGGTGGACACGCAACGGCAAGCCCCTGGTTACTGGCGGCCTGTTGGCGCTGGTCATCGTGTTCGGCTGGCAGGCCTTTCAGAAGTATCAGAGCAATCAGTCGCAAGGCGCCTCGATTCTCTACCAGCAATTGCTGGAAACCACGCTGACGCCTGACGGCAAGCCTGATGCTGCACGTGTTTCGGATCTGGCCGGCAAGCTCAACAGCGAGTTCGGCGGCACTGCCTACGCGCAATACGGCAGCCTGTTCGTGGCGAAAGTCGCGGTCGACAGCGGCAAGCTGGACGACGCTGCCAGCGAGCTGAAAGCCATTGTCGACAAACCGGCCAACCCGGCTCTGGGTGAAATCGCCCGTCAGCGCCTGGCGCAGGTGCTGGCCGCGCAGAACAAGGTCGATGAAGCCCTGAAACTGCTCGAAGGCGATGCCGACAAGGCGTTCCTGGCCACTCGCGAAGAACTCAAGGGCGACTTGCTGGTGCAACTGGGTCGTACCGACGAAGCGAACGCAGCGTATCAAAAAGCCAAGGCGGCACTGTCGGATGAAGCGGCGGTCGGTGGCCTACAAATCAAGCTGGACGACCTGGCCAAAGGGGATGCGTGACGTGATCCGTTGGAAACATGCAGCATTGCTGGCTCTGGCCATTCTGGCCGCGGGTTGCAGCAGCAACAGCAAAAAAGAGTTGCCACCGGCCGAGCTGACCGACTTCAAGGAAGAAGTGGTTCTGCACAAGCAGTGGAGTCGTTCGATCGGTAACGGTCAGGGCGAAACCTACAACATGCTGGTTCCGGCGATCGATGGCGATACCATCTATGCCGCCGACGTCACCGGTGTGGTGATGGCGATGGATCGCAGCAATGGCGACGTCAAGTGGAAGAAAGATCTCAAACTGCCTGTCTCCGGCGCCGTTGGCGTGGGTTACGGTCTGGTCATGATCGGCACGCTCAAGGGTGAAATCGTTGCCCTGGATGCCAGCAGCGGTGAAGAGAAATGGCGCGCTCGCGTGACCAGCGAAGTTCTCGCACCACCGGCCACCAACGGTGACGTTGTTGTGGTTCAGACCCAGGATGACCGTCTGATCGGTCTGGATGCCTCTACCGGCAACCAGCGCTGGTTGTATGACAGCACGCCAGCGGTCCTGACCCTGCGCGGCACCAGCGCACCGATCGTCACCAACCGCCTCGCGGTGGCTGGCCTGTCGACCGGTAAAGTGGTTGCTCTTGATGTGTCCAACGGCGTGCCGGTTTGGGAACAGCGTGTAGCGATTCCACAAGGTCGTTCGGAGCTGGAGCGTGTGGTCGATATCGACGGTGGCTTGCTGCTGTCCGGCGGTACACTGTATGTCGCCAGCTACCAGGGTCGCGTCGCGGCACTGGACCTGGAAAGCGGTCGTCAGCTCTGGCAGCGTGATGCTTCCAGCTATGCCGGCGTCGCCCAGGGTTTTGGCAGCGTCTATGTGAGCCTGTCTTCGGGCACTGTTGAAGGCGTCGACGAGCGTTCCACCACTGCATTGTGGAGCAACGATTCGCTGGCCCGCCGCCAACTGTCGGCTCCGGAAGTGTTCTCCAGCTACGTTGCAGTCGGTGACCTGGAAGGTTACCTGCACCTGCTGAGTCAGGTGGACGGTCGTTTCGTCGGCCGCGAGCGCATCGACAGCGACGGCCTGCGTGCCCGTCCGCTGGTGGTGGGTGACACGATTTATGTGTATGGCAACAGCGGCAAACTGGAAGCCCTGACCATCAAGTAAAGACTATGCTTGGGGTTTAACCCCCAAGCGGCCTTGTTCTGCAAGGCTCGCAGCGCTTTCAAGCGCTGCCCCGAGCACCAGCCGCTGCCTCGCAGCGGCTTTTGTATTTTCTGAAATAACGAAGTGGAGAGCCGCATGGTTCCCGTAATCGCCCTGGTGGGCCGACCGAACGTCGGCAAGTCCACCTTGTTCAACCGCCTGACCAGGACTCGCGACGCCATCGTCGGCGACTTGTCCGGTCTGACCCGTGATCGCCAATACGGTGAGGCCAAGTGGCAAGGGCGTTCCTACATTCTGGTCGACACTGGCGGTATCTCCGGTGACGAGCACGGTATGGACGAAAAAATGGCCGAGCAGTCGCTGCTGGCCATTGAAGAAGCGGATGTCGTTCTGTTCCTGGTAGATGCCAAGGCCGGTTTTACCGCCGCCGACCAGATGATCGCCGAGCACTTGCGCAAGCGTAACAAGCGTTCCTACGTGGTCGCCAACAAGGTCGACAACATCGACCCTGAAATGGCCCGCGCCGAATTCGCCCCGTTGGGCATGGGCCACGCGATCCCGATCGCCGGTGCCCATGGTCGTGGCATCACCCAGATGCTGGAAATCGCCCTGAGCGACTTCCCGAAAGACGAAGAAGAACCGCAAGAAGGCGAAGAGGAAGAGATCGTTGCCGAAGGTGAGGAAGCCAAGCGCATTCCTGGCCCAAGCGAAAAAGACGGTATCAAGATCGCCATCATCGGCCGTCCGAACGTCGGCAAGTCGACCCTGGTCAACCGCATGCTCGGTGAAGACCGGGTGATCGTGTATGACCAACCTGGTACCACCCGCGACAGTATTTACATCCCGTTTGAGCGTAACGACGAGAAGTACACGCTGATCGACACCGCGGGTGTGCGCAAGCGCGGCAAGATTCACGAAGAAGTCGAAAAGTTCTCCGTGGTCAAAACCCTGCAGGCGATCAAAGACGCCAACGTGGTGATCTTCGTGATGGACGCCCGCGAAGGCGTGGTGGATCACGACCTCAACCTGCTGGGCTTTGCCCTTGAAGCCGGTCGTGCGCTGGTGATCGCGATCAACAAGTGGGACGGCATGACGCCGAGCGAGCGCGACTTCGTGAAGGTCGAACTGCAACGTCGACTGTTCTTCGTCGACTTCGCCGACATCCACTTCATCTCGGCCCTGCACGGCACTGGCGTAGGTAATCTCTACGCGTCGGTACAGAACTCGTTCAAGTCCGCGGTCACCCGCTGGCCGACCAACCGCCTGACCCAGATTCTGGAAGATGCGGTCGGCGAGCACGCGCCACCGATGGTCAACAACCGCCGGATCAAGCTGCGTTATGCCCACTTGGGTGGTGCGAACCCGCCGATCATCGTGATCCACGGTAACCAGATCGAGAAGGTGCCGAAGTCTTACGTCCGTTACCTGGAAAACACTTACCGTCGTGTGCTCAAGCTGGTCGGTACGCCGATCCGCATCGAGTTCAAGGGCGGCGAGAACCCGTACGAAGGCAACAAGAACTCGCTCACCGACCGTCAGGTCAACAAGAAGCGTCGTTTGATGTCGCACCACAAAAAGGCCGACAAGAAGCGCCGCGACAAGCGCTGATTCAAGGCCTCACTCTTTTTGTGAGGGCTTGTTGTGGCGAGGGAGCTTGCTCCCGCTGGACTGCGAAGCGGCCCCAGTATCTGCAACCGAGATCGTTCAGTTGGAACGCATCGGCTGTTTTGCGACTGCTGCGCAGCCGAGCGGGACGGTGCGGCGTTCCGACAAGCTCCCTCGCCACAAGTTATGCGGTGTACATTAGAAGAAGGGTGCCGGTTGGCGCCCTTTTTTTGTGGGCGTCGTTTGGGCTATCCTCGGGCTCTCCCGTGCCGCCGTTAGAGCCGGGTGTAGCCCAGGGAATCACCGATGATCACCAGTAAGCTGCCGAATGTCGGCATCACTATTTTCACGCAGATGTCTCAGCTCGCGACGCAAACCGGGGCGATCAACCTGTCCCAGGGTTTTCCCGATTTCGACGGCCCGCAGGCCCTGCGCGATGCGGTCGGTCGGCATATCGCCAGTGGCCACAACCAGTATTCGCCGATGACCGGCTTACCGGCGTTGCGTCAGCAGATCGCGGCGAAGATCGCTCGCAGCTACGGCGCGCATGTTGATGCCGACAGCGAAGTGACGGTCACCCCCGGCGCGACCCAGGCGATCTTCTGCGCGATTCAGGCGGTGATCCACAGCGGCGATGAAGTGATCGTGTTCGATCCGTGCTACGACAGCTACGAGCCCTCGGTCGAGCTGGCCGGTGGTCGCTGTGTGCATGTGCAACTCGGCCTGAAGGACTTCGCCATCGACTTCCAGAAGCTCGCCGAAGCCCTGAGCCCGCGCACGCGGATGATCATCCTCAATACCCCGCACAACCCAAGCGGTGCGCTGATCAGCCGTGCCGAGCTGGATCAGCTGGCGGCGTTGATCCGCGACCGCGACATCTATGTGATCAGCGACGAAGTCTATGAACACCTGGTGTTCGACGGTGTGTCTCACGCCAGCGTATTGGCCCATGAAGAGCTGTATCAGCGCGCTTTCGTGGTCAGTTCGTTCGGCAAGACGTACCACGTCACCGGTTGGAAAACCGGTTATGTCGTGGCGCCGCCGGCCCTTAGCGCGGAGCTGCGCAAGGTGCACCAGTACGTCAGTTTCTGCGGCGTGACGCCGTTGCAGTACGCGTTGGCCGATTACATGGCCGAGCACCCGGAACACGTCGAAGAGTTGCCGGGCTTCTATCAGGCCAAGCGCGATCTGTTCTGCGATCTACTGACGCCGTCGCGCTTCAGTTTTACCCGCGTGGCCGGTACTTATTTCCAGTTGGTCGATTACTCGCAGATTCGCCCGGACCTCAATGACGTCGAGATGGCGCTGTGGATGACCCGCGAGCATGGCGTCGCGAGCATTCCGATCTCGGTGTTCTACCAGACTCCACCTGAAGGCCAGCGCCTGGTGCGTCTGTGCTTTGCCAAGCGCGAGGAGACCCTGCGTGAAGCAGCGGCAAAACTATGCCTGATCTGAGTACTCTGCCCAATCTGAATCTTGCGCTGATCCAGACCACCCTGGCCTGGCACGATCGTCAGGCCAATCTGGAGCATTTCGAGCCGTTGCTGGAACAGGCTCGCGGTGCGGACCTGATCATCCTGCCGGAGATGTTCACCACCGGTTTCTCCATGGAATCGGAAACCCTCGCCGAGCCGGAAAATGGCGCCACCAGTAAATGGATGCGGGCTCAGGCGGCGAAGCTGGGCGCGGTGGTGACCGGCAGCATCATCGTCCAGGCGACTGACGGTAGCCATCGCAATCGTCTGTTGTGGGCACGGCCGGACGGGGAGGTGTGGCACTACGACAAGCGTCACCTGTTCCGCATGGCCGGGGAGAACAATCACTACACCCCGGGCGAGCGTCAGGTGCAGTTCGAGTTGAAGGGTTGGCGAGTGCGGCCGCTGATTTGCTACGACCTGCGCTTCCCGGTCTGGAGTCGCGATCCGCAAGACACTGACTTGCTGCTGTACACCGCCAACTGGCCGGGCGCACGGCGTCAGCACTGGAACCGATTGCTGCCGGCACGGGCGATCGAAAACCTCTGCTATGTGGCGGCGGTGAACCGTATCGGTACCGATGGCAAAGGCTTTGCGTATACCGGTGACAGTCAGGTCCTGGATTTTCAGGGCGAGACGTTGCTCGGTGCAGGCGATGCCGATGGCGTATTCAAGGTCGTGCTCGACGCGGCGGAACTGGCGGCATATCGCACACGGTTCCCGGCGAATCTGGATGCGGATACCTTCGAGTTCACCTGACCGATAGTTGAGCAACAAAAAAGGCCCCGAGGTTCTCACCCCGGGGCCTTTTGCATTTGCAGCGAAGCTTATGCCGCTTTCGCTTCCGGCTGGCTCAGGGAGCGGTTCAGTGCGCTGAACAGGGCCTTGAAGCTGGCAGTGGTGATGTTTTCGTCGATGCCGACGCCATGCACCGCACGCTCACCATTCACCCGCAGTTCAATGTAGGCCGCGGCCTTGGCATTGGTGCCCGCGCCGATGGCGTGTTCGTTGTAGTCCATGATCTCAACCGGAATCGGCAGGCCGGCCACCAGTGCTTCCAGGGCACCGTTGCCCTTGCCGCGCCAGTGCAGGTTGGTTTCGCCTTGACCTTTGCTGGAAACTTCGACTTCCACGGCGCTGTGTCCGTTTTCTTCCTGCAGGCGATGGCTGACCAGCGCGTACGGGGTGTTGGCCTGCAAGTACTCGCTGTGCAGCAGCGCGTGGATCTGCTGGGCTGTCATCTCCAGGCCCAGGCGATCGGTTTCACGCTGCACGACCTGGCTGAACTCGATTTGCATACGGCGCGGCAAGCTGATGCCGTATTCCTGTTCCAGCAGATAAGCGATACCGCCCTTGCCCGACTGGCTGTTGACGCGAATCACCGCCTCGTAGCTGCGGCCGATGTCGGCCGGGTCGATCGGCAAGTACGGCACTTCCCACAGGGCGTCCGGTTGTTGCTGGGCAAAGCCCTTGCGGATTGCATCCTGGTGCGAGCCGGAGAACGCGGTGTGAACCAGGTCGCCGACGTACGGGTGACGTGGGTGCACCGCAATCTGGTTGCACTCTTCGACGACTTTGCGCACGCCGTCGATGTCGGAGAAGTCCAGCTCAGGGTCTACGCCCTGGGTGTAGAGGTTCAATGCCACGGTGACGAGATCGACGTTACCGGTACGCTCGCCGTTGCCGAACAGGCAGCCTTCGACACGGTCGGCGCCGGCCATCAGGCCCAGCTCGGTGGCGGCCACGCCGGTGCCACGGTCGTTGTGGGTGTGCAGGCTGATGATCACGCTGTCACGACGGTTGATGTGACGACCGAACCATTCGATCTGGTCGGCATAGATGTTCGGGGTCGCGCATTCGACGGTGGCGGGCAGGTTGAGGATCACCTTGTGCTCAGGCGTCGGGTTCCACACCTCGATCACCGCGTCGCAGACTTCCTTGGCGAATTCCAGTTCAGTGGCGCTGAAGGTTTCTGGCGAGTATTCGAAGGTCCACTCGGTGTCCGGCTGCTGGGCGGCATATTTGACGAACAGCTTGGCGGCGTTTACGGCGATGGCCTTGATCCCGTCCTTGTCCTGGTTGAAGACAATGCGGCGGAAGGAAGGGGAGGTCGCGTTGTACAGGTGAACGATGGCCTTCTTGGCACCGCGCAGGGATTCAAAGGTGCGCGCGATCAAGTCTTCACGGCCCTGGGTCAGCACCTGAATGGTGGTGTCGTCCGGGATGTGGCCGCCTTCGATCAGGGTGCGCACGAAGTCGAAGTCGGTTTGCGAAGCAGCCGGGAACGAGGCTTCGATTTCTTTCACGCCGACCTGCACCAGGGTCTTCCAGAAACGCAGCTTCTTGACCGCGTCCATTGGCTCGATCAACGACTGGTTGCCGTCACGAAGGTCCGAGCTGCACCAGATCGGCGCTGCAGTGATGGTCTTCGATGGCCAGGTGCGATCCGGCAGGTTGATGGTCGGGAACGCGCGGTATTTCGAAGACGGGTCTTTGAGCATGCTCATTGGAAAATCCTTATTGTGTGGGCCGAAAAAAGGCGGCCTGCCGGTGGATCAAATGTTCTGGTAAAGCATCAGACGAGGCACCGCGATTCAGCCTGGCAGTCGTGCACTGACGAGGCACAGGCTGCGGTGCTGGCGGAGCTGAATGAGGGTGTGAGAGGTTTTCATGCCTTCAACCCTAACCGCGGGGGGAAAGGATGGCAAGCAGTCGAAAAACTTTGAGAGGAATACTCGAAAAGCGGGTTTTTGCGAGATTTTATTGCTCGTAAGAAGCAGGATCGTTTTGTCGCTTGCGCAGTGTCTCAGCCATGCGCAATCGATAGAAGAGGGGTTGAGTGGGTTGAGAGTGTTCGGTTTGCCTGCGGGTTTCGGTGATGCTCAGGCCGTCTTCGCGGGCCTGCCCGCGAAGAGGCCATCAGTCTCAACCACTGCTTATGGCTGAAACGCACCAATGAAAATCGCCGGGTCCACCCGCGCATCGTTCAAGCTGACGTTCCAGTGCATATGCGGCCCGGTCGCGCGGCCAGTTGAGCCGACTTTCCCGACCACCTCACCACGCGCCAGTTGCTGGCCGACTTTCACGTCGATCTTCGACATGTGGCAGAACATGCTGATAAAGCCCTGGCCGTGGTCGACGAACACCGTATTGCCGTTGAAGAAGTAATTCCCGATCAGGATTACCTTGCCGGCGGCCGGGGTTTTGATCGGCGTGCCAGCGGGTACGGCAAAGTCGAGGCCCGCATGGGGATTGCGCTCTTCGCCATTGAAAAAGCGGCGCACGCCGAACTTGCTCGACAGCGGCCCATCGACTGGTTTGTCCAGCAACAGGTTGCTCGGGGTATTCGGGCTGAAGCTGCGGTAAGCCTGGATCTGCTCGGCCAACTCGCCCTCGATGCGCTTGAGATTCGCCGGGTTCGGATTGACCTGCTGCGTATTCTTCAGGGTGATGTGCTGTTCCGGGTATTTCTTGTTGCCGACGGTGAAGCTCAGGTTGCGACCACCGCTGCTCAGCGACTGGCTGCCCGGTTTGACCGTCAGCGGCACGCCGACGATGGCCAGCCAGTTGTTCTGCTCTTTGACCACCAATACGGGTTTGCCTTGATAACTGGCTTTCGGCGCCTGGGCGGAGCTGCCCAGATCAACCACTGCCACGCCGCCCGGCACCGGTTTGTTCAACAGGCGGGTGATGTAACTGTCGGCGTGGGCGTTGAAGGTCAGGCACAGCAACAGCAATGGAGCAAAAAAGCGCGGCATGGATCAATCCAGTAAAGAGAGGGTGACAGGCGTCAGGTGATTGTCTTCGACCCGCACTTGCAGTTCGCCATCGCCGAGTTTGGCTTTCAGGCGCTGGCCGGTGTGGGTTTGCGCGGCGCTGCGGATCGCGTTGCCGCGCTCGTCCAGCAGAATGCTGTAGCCACGAGCGAGGGTCGCCAACGGGCTGACCACATGCAGCGTCTGCATCTGACTTTGCAGTTGCAGGCGACGGGATTTAAGCCCTTCGCGCATGGCCCGGGGCAGGCGCTCGGCGAGGCTGTCGAGGCGCTGGCGAAGCATCGCCAGTTGTCGCCCGGGATGTTGCCCGGCGAGGCGGGTTTCCAGGCGGATCAAGCGCTCGCGACGGGTGTTGAGGCTACGTTCGAAAGCGCGGCGCAGGCGCATGTCCAGATCATCCAGGCGTTGCGCTTGCTGACGCAGGCGTTCGCCGGGATGGCGCAAGCGGCGAGAGATGCCTTCCAGACGCAGCCGATCGCGCATCAAGCGGTCACGCATGCGCATCACCAGTCGTCGGTGCAGGCTTTCGACCCGACGCACCAGATCGCTGGAGTCAGGCGCCAGCAGTTCGGCGGCGGCGGACGGCGTCGGCGCGCGAACGTCGGCGACGAAGTCACTGATCGATACGTCGGTTTCATGGCCGACGGCGCTGACGATTGGCGTCACACAGGCGTCCACGGCGCGGGCCACGGCTTCTTCGTTGAAACACCAGAGGTCTTCCAGCGAGCCGCCGCCACGGGCCAGGATCAACGCATCGAAACCACGGGCGTCCGCCAGTTTCAGCGCGCGGACAATTTGCGCGGTGGCTTCGCGACCTTGTACGGCGGTAGGGATCAGCGTCAGTTGCACCTGCGGCGCACGGCGGCGGAACACACTGATGATGTCGCGGATCACCGCGCCGGTGGGTGAACTGATGATGCCGATGCGTTGCGGGTGCGCCGGCAGCGGCACTTTGCGTTCGGCACTGAACAGGCCTTCGGCGCTGAGTTTTTCCTTCAAAGCATCGAAGGCCAGGCGCAGGGCACCGTCACCAGCCGGCTCCACGGTGTCGAGAATCAGTTGGTAGTCACCACGGCCTTCAAACAGCGAAACCTTGCCACGAACCTTGACCGCCAGGCCGTCCTTCAGCGCCTGGCGAACCCGTGCCGCGTTCTGCCGGAACAGTGCGCAACGAACTTGGGCGCCGCTGTCCTTGAGGGTGAAATACACATGGCCGGACGCCGGGCGGGCGAGGTTGGAGATTTCGCCTTCGACCCAGATGTTGCTGAACACGTCTTCGAGCAACACCCGCGCGCGGCCGTTGAGCTGGCTGACAGTCAGGACTTCCCGGTCCAGGCCGAGTCTTGCAAAGGGATCTTTAATCATGGGGCGCAGTTTAAAGGCATTCGGCGATCAATCTCCATGATCCGGCGAAAATCCCCTGTGGGAGCCCCCTCGCCACAGGTCGCTCCCCACAGGTTTGCTACGGCAGCCGGGTGAAGTGTTCAACGAATTGCTGAACCAGCGCGGTGGGATCTTGCCGGCAGGCGAGGGCGACGGTGCTGTGGCAATCCGGATCGGCCAAGGGGAGAAAATGGATATCCGGCGGCGCAATGTCCTGCATCGATTCCGGTAACAGCGCGATGCCGAACCCGGCCTGGATCAATTGCAGTTGCGTGGTTTTGCGTGACACCACCCGAGCCGCCCGGGGAAAGAACCCTTGGCGCATGCACAACTCGGCAGATAGATAGCTCAGACCGCCGCGCTGTGGATGAGGGATGGAAATAAACGCTTCATCCTTCAACTGTGCCAGATCGATGCCGTGTGCGGACTTTTCCACAGCCAGCTGATGATTCGGCGGCACTGCCAACAACAGACGCTCGCTGTACAGCGGAACAATCTGCACCCCTTCACGCTGGCGCAGCACCGGCAGGCGCAACAGACCCACATCGAGGCGACCTTCGGCCAATTCTTCCAGTTGTGCCTCGGAGGACAGCTTGACGATGTCCATCGACACACCGGCATGCAGATCCAGATAAACGCTGATCCCGCGCAGCAGTCGACCACTCATGGGCACGGTGCTGGAATGGCTCAGGCGCAAGACGCCCAGTTGACCAGTGCCCACTTGAGTGGCCATTTCGCTGGCCTTGGTCAGTTCGTTCAGCAGGTTTCTGGCCCGAGGCAAAAAGGCTTCACCCGCTGCCGTCAGGCGGGGCTGGCGGGCGGTGCGTTCGAACAGCGGCGTTTGCAGGCGGGTTTCCATGTCCTTGATCTGTCGGCTCAAGGCTGACTGAGCAATAAACAGTCGTTCGGCCGCCGCGCTGAAGCTGCCGCTCTCGGCGATTTCCACGAAGTAACGCAATTGGCGGGTTGAAAGCACCAGGTATGCCTTTTTGAGATGGGTGATCGATTTTGAAGATATTAGTCGCAACGCCCGGCGCTGGCTAAAGTCATCACAGGAATAAAAGGAAGCCGTGTCGATGAATGTGCTGGAATTGTTGAGCCAATGGCCGTGGGGTGTGGTGGATTGGTTGGTGATCGGATTGGGTGTTGCCCTGGCCTACATCGTGTTCGGCATTGCCGGTTTTGGCACCGCGCTGGTGGCGGGGCCGATTCTGATTCTGTTCATGCCGCTGTCGAAAATCGTGCCGCTGCTGGTGCTGCTGGATTTCGTCGCCGCGTTCGGCAATCTGCTGCCCTCGCGCCGAGATGTGGAGCGGTCCGAGTTGCTGCGACTGCTGCCGTGCATGGCGGTGGGTTGCACATTGGGGGTGATTTTTCTGCTGAACCTGAAATCCGATGTATTGCTGCTATTGATGGGGCTGTTTATCAGCGCCTATGCGATTTACAGCCTGTGGATCAAAACCCGTCCGACACAACTATCCGCCGGGTGGGCGGTGCCGATGGGCACGGTGGGCGGGATGTTCGGGGCGCTGTTTGGCAGCGGCGGCTTTCTATATGCGATCTATTTGAACAGTCGCTTACCCAAGGATGAGGCCCGAGCCACCCAGAGTGCGCTGATCAGTTGCAGCACCGTGGTGCGTTTGAGCCTGTTTGCCGTCGCCGGTGTGTATGCCGAGCTACCCTTGTTGGTATTGGCGCTGTGTTTGTTGCCGGCGATGGCGCTGGGGCTGTGGATCGGTCGGCGATTGACCATGAAATTGTCCCGCGAGGCCTTCGTGCGGCTGGTGACCTGGCTGGTGCTGGCCAGCGGGATTGCCTTGATCGGGCGTTATTTGAGTACTTGACCGGATTTCGTCAGGGATTAAGCTGCCGGCCGCCCTGACAATCGGCGCACCGCAGTAACATCCATTTGACGCAGTAGGCTTGCACCATGAATTCGCAAAGCATCATTGTCCCGAAAATCTCCACACTGCCGGTACACGAACCCCGGGCCCGGGCGGTCGTGCGGTGGCTGGTGCGCAAGAACATCATTAAAGAAGAGCTGACCACCTGTGGCCGCACCGGCAATCACATGGCCCACGCCATCGCCGACGGCGCCCGCGCCGTGGTCCTGCACCCTGAAGCGCTGCCGTTCGGCGAGCCGATCAATGGGCTGGAGATCATCACCAAGCGTTGCATCTATACACCGGCCAAGGGTTTTCTCGAAGAAGCCGGCTGCGCCGAGTGCCGTAAGGAGATCGGCGAAGCGCTGTTCGAAAGCCTGGAAGACTGGATGCCGGGGCGCACCGATAACTTCACTTGCCCTGAGTGCGGGCATGAAGACGACATCAACGGCTTTCTGTTTTTGCAGGAATGCGGCTTTTCCAACCTGGGGTTCATCTTCAACAATTGGCTCGAGGCCGGGTTCAAGCAGGACTTTATCGATGAGTTTGCCGATTGGCTGGATCAGCCCGTGAGTTGGGTCAAAGTCGAACTCTAAATGCCGGCGTTGGTCCCCTATGGGGGACAATGTTTCTCCGTATGTCAGTAATGCCAATAATAGACAGAGTTTTACATTGAACCCGAGGGGGTGTCTGACTATAATGGCGCGCTTCCATTTTCCCGCTCGGGAGCCCCCGCGATGCTGCGTATCAGCCAAGAAGCTCTGACATTCGACGACATTCTCCTAGTGCCCGGTTATTCCGAGGTGCTTCCTAACGAAGTCAGTCTCAAGACCCGCCTTACCCGTGGCATCGAGCTGAATATTCCACTGGTTTCCGCCGCTATGGACACCGTTACTGAAGCCCGTCTGGCAATCGCCATGGCTCAGGAAGGTGGCATCGGCATCATCCACAAGAACATGACCATCGAGCAGCAAGCTGCCGAAGTGCGCAAGGTCAAGCGTTACGAAGCCGGTGTGGTCAAGGACCCGATCACCATCGAGGCCGATGCCACGGTGCGTGAACTGTTCGAACTGACCCGCCTGCACAATATCTCCGGCGTTCCGGTACTGCACGATGGCGACCTGGTCGGCATCGTCACTTCCCGTGACGTGCGTTTCGAAAACCGCATGGACGTCAGTGTCCGTGAAGTGATGACGCCTAAAGAGCGTTTGGTCACGGTCAAGGAAGGCGCCAACAAGAACGATGTGCGTGAATTGCTGCACAAGCACCGCATCGAGCGCGTGCTGATCGTCGACGACAAATTTGCCCTCAAAGGCATGATGACTGTCAACGACATCGAAAAAGCCAAGGCTTATCCGCTGGCCAGCAAGGACGATCAAGGTCGTCTGCGCGTTGGCGCTGCAGTCGGTACCGGTAAAGACACCGGTGACCGTGTAGCTGCCCTGGTCCATGCCGGTGTTGACGTGGTGGTGGTCGACACTGCCCACGGTCACTCCAAAGGTGTGATCGACCGCGTTCGCTGGGTCAAGCAGAACTTCCCTGAAGTGCAGGTCATCGGCGGCAACATCGCCACCGGCGCTGCCGCCAAGGCCCTGGCCGAAGCCGGCGCTGACGCAGTCAAGGTCGGTATCGGCCCAGGCTCGATCTGCACCACCCGTATCGTCGCCGGTGTCGGCGTCCCGCAAATCAGTGCCATCGCCAACGTTGCCGCTGCCCTTGAGGGCACCGGTGTTCCGTTGATCGCCGACGGCGGCATCCGTTTCTCCGGTGACCTGTCCAAGGCCATCGTGGCCGGTGCCTCCTGCGTGATGATGGGCTCGATGTTCGCCGGTACTGAAGAAGCGCCAGGCGAGATCGAACTGTTCCAGGGCCGTTCGTACAAGGCTTATCGCGGCATGGGTTCGCTGGGCGCCATGTCCCAGGCTCAAGGTTCCTCCGACCGTTACTTCCAGGACTCCTCCGCGGGTGCCGAGAAGCTGGTTCCGGAAGGCATCGAAGGGCGTGTTCCTTACAAGGGCACCCTGAGCGCCATCATCCATCAACTGATGGGCGGCCTGCGTTCCTCGATGGGTTACACCGGCAGCGCCGACATCGAAGAAATGCGCACCAAGCCTGAGTTCGTGCGGATCACCGGCGCTGGCATGGCCGAGTCCCACGTTCACGACGTACAGATCACCAAAGAAGCGCCAAACTACCGCGTAGGTTGAGGCTTCAAGCAAATCGTTAAGCAACCGGGGCTGTTCTATTCAGCCCCGAGTTGTTTCTGAATCACGACTGTTTCTGAATTACTTAGACGAGACTGAATCATGGCCCTCGACATTCACGCTCACCGCATCCTGATCCTCGACTTCGGTTCCCAGTACACCCAACTGATCGCCCGCCGCGTGCGTGAAATCGGCGTTTACTGCGAACTGCATCCGTTCGACATGGACGAGGAAGCCATTCGCGAATTCGCTCCAAAAGGTGTGATCCTCGCCGGCGGTCCCGAGTCCGTGCACGAAGCTGACAGCCCTCGCTGCCCGCAAGCGGTGTTTGACCTGGGCGTGCCAGTCTTCGGTATCTGCTATGGCATGCAGACCATGGCCGAGCAACTGGGCGGCAAGGTTGAAGGTTCCGACCTGCGTGAGTTCGGTTACGCCCGTGTCGACGTGGTCGGCAAGAGCCGCCTGCTCGACGGCATCGAAGACCACATCGACGCCGATGGCCTGTTCGGCCTCGACGTATGGATGAGCCACGGTGACAAAGTCACCAAGATGCCGGAAGACTTCCACATCCTGGCCAGCACCCCGAGCTGCCCGATTGCCGGCATGTTCAACGATGACCGTGCCTACTACGGCGTGCAGTTCCACCCGGAAGTGACCCACACCAAGCAGGGCGGTCGCATCCTGTCGCGCTTCATCCTCGACATCTGTGGCTGTGAAGCGCTGTGGACGCCATCGAAGATTGCCGAAGACGCCATCGCCCAGGTCCGCGCCCAGGTCGGCACCGACAACGTTCTGCTCGGCCTGTCCGGCGGCGTGGACTCCTCGGTGGTTGCCGCGCTGCTGCACAAGGCCATTGGCGATCAGCTGACCTGCGTATTCGTCGACAACGGCCTGCTGCGTCTGCACGAAGGCGAGCAAGTGATGGCCATGTTCGCCGAGAACATGGGCGTCAAAGTGATCCGCGCCAACGCCGAAGAGCAGTTCCTCGGTAACTTGGCGGGTGAGTCGGACCCGGAGAAGAAGCGCAAGATCATCGGCCGTACCTTCATCGACGTGTTCGATGCCGAATCCTGCAAGCTGGATAACATCAAGTACCTGGCCCAAGGCACCATCTACCCGGACGTGATCGAGTCGGCTGGCGCGAAAAGCGGCAAGGCACACGTGATCAAGTCGCACCACAACGTGGGCGGCCTGCCGGAAGAAATGAACCTCAAGCTGGTTGAACCGCTGCGCGAGCTGTTCAAGGACGAAGTCCGTCGTCTGGGCCTGGAACTCGGCCTGCCGTACGACATGGTCTACCGTCACCCGTTCCCGGGTCCGGGCCTGGGCGTGCGGATCCTCGGTGAAGTGAAGAAGGAATACGCCGACCTGCTGCGTCGTGCCGACCACATCTTCATCGAAGAACTGCGCAAGGCCGACTGGTACCACAAGGTCAGCCAGGCGTTCGTGGTATTCCAGCCGGTGAAATCGGTTGGCGTTGTCGGCGATGGCCGTCGTTACGCCTGGGTCGTTGCCCTGCGTGCCGTGGAAACCATCGACTTCATGACCGCGCGTTGGGCGCACCTGCCTTACGAACTGCTGGAAACCGTCAGCGGCCGTATCATCAATGAAATCGAAGGCATCTCCCGCGTTACCTACGACGTGTCGAGCAAGCCGCCGGCGACCATTGAGTGGGAGTGATGTGTCGACTGGCAATGACCAGTAGTCACTAGCAAGAAAGTGGAGGCCCGCATTATGCGCAATGTTATTCACTTAAGGTTCGTTTGATTCATTTTGGCCAGGGAGCAAGCTCCCTCACCACGGATTTATCTTTCCCTTAAGCGAACAGCGTTGCCGCGTAATGCGGGCCTTTTGCGCTCGACAAACTGAGAAACGGTGCCACTCCCCTTATGTTCCAGCGATTTTTGTCCGCTCTGCGCGGCAAGAAAACCAACAAGTCCACAACAGTCTCATCTCAGCACTCTGATGCGACGCAGTCGCCATCGCCCGAGAGTGAACTGGTCACTGTCTACGACGGTTACGGGCGTGAGCTGAAGATCGAACGCAGTGAATGGCGCGACAAAGTCTTCCTGCCCAATCTGCAACAGAAGTGGAGCGATGCCGACGAGCTCTATAACTTGGTTATCTCGGGCTTGAATGACGGCTTTGTCGCCGACTTAGTCCCAGCCGCTGCGCAACTCGTCAAGATCGACAGCAATCCCGAGCGCAGCCATGTCGTCCAAGGCATTGTGCAAATGGGGAACGGCCAGCTTGATGCGGCCGAAAACACACTGCGTACGGGAATGGCGAAAGTGGGGGCGACAGGAACCCTTCTGACAAACCTGGCCAAGATATTCACCGAGCGAGGTGAGCAGGCACTTGCAGATGAAACGCTTTGGCGCGCGATACAAACCGAGCCGAATCAAGAGAATGGCATGCTTTGGTGGGCGGCCATTCAGCGGGAACGAGGGGGCGAGGGGGGCTATCTTGAAGCACTCCGTACTGTGGCTGCGTTACCCGGTAGCTGGCGTGCGCAATTGTGGCTGGCACGTCATTATTTGGAGCAGCAGGAAGTCGAGCCGGCGCAAGCGCTCTATGTCGAGGTGCTGGCCGGGGGGATGTTCGACGGCAGCGCTCTGATGATGATATCGGGCGACTTGGGCAACAACGGCCAAATTCCATTGATCGTTGAGCTGATTGGGCCTGTCTACGATGAACACAAACACGACGCGATGGCGGGTATCAACCTGTTGCGTGCCTATCAGGAGCTCGGCAAAGCAGACGAAGGGGAAGCGTTGCTCGCTCGCCTGTATGCGCTCGGCTTCATGCCGATCAAAAGCCAGCTCGACCAGTTTACGCAAACTTTCCAGCAAATGCGCAAGCAAGACGCACAAGGGGAACCGGTCGATCCTGAGAACCTGAAGTTCGCGACGTTGGCGTTAAGTCAGCCGATCTGGCATTACGGTTTGCGCAACGCCGACTGGCTATTCGCGCAGAAATCGGAAGCGGCATCGGAGGTCGGTTTCTTTGCGCTTTCCAAAAGCATGGATGGATCAGAGCGTGCCGAATCGCAACGAGAGGACGATTTTGGGCGTCTCACGCGCGCTATTCCTCTGTATCTGGCTGAGGCCGTGCACTACTGGAGCGACCATGTAGGCACTTGTTACATCCAGATCGTGGAAGGCGGCGGTCCGGTCCTGACTGGATGCGAAGCCGACGGCTATGCGCTCTTCGATATCGTGCCGCCGACGATGAAGTATTTCATAACCGGCGAGATAGGCTGTTCGGGTGAGGGTGATCAAGCCCAATGGCGGATTTCCCTGAGTCTCTGGAACTGCGCGACCCGCACGAAGCAAGTCGCCGAAAGCGGCAGCGCGGTTCAGGCGGAGCTCGGCGGGCTGGTGCTTGACCTTGAGAAACGCTTGCTGGCTTGCATTGGACTGACGCGTGAGAAGCCAGTGGATGTGTTCTACCTGCATCCCACGGCCGAAGTCTTGCCGATGTACCTGGCTGAACTGGGCCAAGCCTTCATGTTGACGCTGCTTGCGAACGGGCATATGCCTAGGTCCTCAATGTGGGGGGAGCGTGCCATGCTCGACTGGCCGCTCAATATGGCCCTCCATTCGCCCACGGTAGAAGTGGCGAAATTGATGTACATCTCCGGATTGGGCAAAGCCCTGGATTACAAGTCGGACGTATTGGCCGAATACAAGGAGCGCAGCCTGCAATTGCTGCGCGAGTTGGAGCAGGAGCACAGCCCTGCATTCCATTTGGCGCCGCTGATATGGAAGGCGTTCGATATGCAAGCAGAGTTACGCGCATACATTCGGAACTTGCCCGCTGATACAAGCCCGGCGCATAAGGCATGGCTGGAGCGAGTTAGCGAGGCATGAGGTCTTATGATCCGCCAGCTCTTCACATGTAGTTTTCACGGGGACAGCCAAGACGACTGACGGCTCCCGTTGAAAGGGTGCATGGCCGAGGAGAGTTCTATACTCACGGGCGTCCAGTTACGGCGACAGACACGCCGCAATAAGGAGCCTGCTATGAACGACAGCCAAAAACTCGCCGCCTTGCGCGTCGTTTTGATCGTCGTGGGCCTGATCGCGTTGTTCGCTATCTGGCCGTTGATGATCCTGTGGCCGTCCGGCTGGACGTGGCACCGTGGGCATTCCGAGTATCCGTTGATGATCGTCGGTATCTATGCGACGCTCGGCGTGTTCCTGCTGATGGCGTCTCGCGATCCGATGAAGCATCTGAGTTTGATCTGGTTCACGGTGTGGTCGAGCGTGGTGCACGGCGCGATCATGGCCGTGCAGTCCTTCGGTATCGAGATGGATGGAACGCGGCATTTAGAACATTTATTCGGCGATGTACCGGCGTTGTTTATCGTCGCAGCGGTGCTGGCGTTCTTCACGCCGCGGGGCGAGAAGGCGCACTTGCTGCCTGATTGACCATAGAGTGGATCCATAACGAAAAGCTGGCATTTTTGTTTTTGGGTGGAAAGCGCCGAAGCAAGAGTCGTCGTTTTCAGTGGATGGCAAAGGCTGGCGTAGGTATTAGAGAAACTGTGATCGAATCAAATCCGTATCGAACGGCGTTATCCCTTGATCAGGTGCAAACACCGCCTGTGCCTGCTGCGGCGAAGCCACTCGTTCCCCCCGTGCTCGTACATGTAAATCGAACAGAGTCTCCAAATCAGGCCGTGGTGTATGTACCAAAGCCCGCAGCATCAACGATATTCCACTGAGGTTGTTCCTGACATTGTTCCACCGGGGAGATGAAGTCAGCCCCAGATCGGCCCAGATCACTCGTCGCTCCTGCAAGTCCATCACAAATGGCAGACAGATATGTGTGTCGGATGCGATATCGATACGATCGAACACGGATCGCGGCTCGAACACTTCACCTGATGCCGCGTCGGCGCGGGCCATCCAGCCGGCGAAGCATTCTGGAAGATCGCAGTACGGCTGCTCGGTGAATGAGTTGATAGATGTGACGACATAGCGGATACCTTTCTCGACGAGGACATCAAGGTCGAGGTCGATGAACTCCGAAGCCCCGTCAGGCGCGTCGACGATGTCGCCGCTGTGGTAGCCGCCGAAACCCTTCAGGTTGTAGTACGCGACCGTTTGTGTGAACACGAAGTTGGCGTCGAAAAATGCGGCGGACAAGTCGATGTCCGTGCGTTCACGACCGTTCTTCCACCACAGGAAGAGGCGAATGAAACGTGTGTCAGGCATGGGCAACAGACTGCCTCGCACCAGCGTGCGTAGCGACTTCGATGAGGCACGCTGCGCCAGCGGAACCCGGTATTCACGTAATGCTGGATCGATGAAACAGCGGCCTAGCGGCGGCAGTGACGCAAAACGCTTTACGAGAGCGTCTTCGCAGATTCGGGCTGCACGCGCCAACACTTCAGGTGTGAGAGGTTCCCGTCGATCCTCAGTGCCGTAGACTTTGGCCAATGCCCCTTTCGGTGTGAAGGCCCGCAAGGGCAGGGGGCGCGGGGCACGTACTTGGGCCAGCATCTGCAGCAGAATAGGTGAGGACACTTGTGTCGCAACAGCCTCGAACGCGTCGAGTACAGAGTCTGCTTCGGTCGCGCGGCGCAGGGTCACATCCAGTCGTCGTGCGAACTCACCAGGACGGCTTTGTAGTAGGGGAGTAAGCGTGGCGATGTGACGCTGGGCAAGCAATGTTTCGACACGTGAACCAAATGAGGCCGGCGCTTCGTTGCGACGCGCGGCCGTGATGGCGGCTAGAGCTCGTGGGTACTTATCGGCATAGTCGCCTGGATGCAGTGCTTCAGCCAGGCGTTTCCAGCGCTCAGCATGTCGCATCACGTCTTCTGCAGCGTTGGGTATGTGATCGAGCAGGCGCAACAGCAGACGGCGCATAGAGCGCTTCATCGCTGTGAAACGTGTTGAAGCTGTCGTCAGTGACACGTCTCCTCCATTCAGTGCGATCGCCAGTCGTAGCACGTCAGTCGCCGTTTCGACGTTTTGCTCCAGGAATGCGTCCACCCGTGCATCGCCAGCTACATGCAGGATCAGTGCGCCGCCAAGCTGCGCACGGATCTCCCGGAACGGGATGGCCTCAGGCAGCAGACGGAACACATCGCTTTTGTACTCTCGGACAAACCAGACGACATCGGCAGCTTCCTCTTCGGAGAGCGAGGTGCGCGATGAAGCCAGCAGCTCGAGCAGTGACTCGAACTCAGAGACGCTTCCCGGTTCGATAACGCGGGATATGAAGTTGCCTTCAAGCAGCGCAGGTCGAGAGTGTTCGCTTGGTGGTAAACGCCGAAGCGTGAGGTAGTGTATGACGGCGTTAAGGTACAATTCCGCCTCTGAAGCCGTCAGAACTTGCTCTGGAAAGTCAGGATAAAACGGCTTGTGGTGAACATGAGCGCCGGTCTGCCGTCGAAGCACTCCGACAACGTCGCGCAGCCAGTGCGTGAGTTCTGCCGCCGACAGCATGCCGATTCGCTCAATCAGGGGCTCGGACAGGACGCATCGGAATGCTGCAACTTCCCGGACAGCCGACGCGACCTGAGCGCGCGTGGCACCGCCAGTGCCCATCGGGACGTGAACTTTGGTACGGCGACGCAGGAACAGTTCCTGATTCATCCTTGATTTTCTCCCTTGGCCGCCGTTTCGAGTGAGCTGCAGCATCGTGTCTACAGTCGATGTAAAAACGCCTGCAAGAAGCAGGCGCGGTGTGGAGAGCGGAACCCCTAGGTCATTAGAGGTTTAGAAGGAAGGTGTTCCATAGCCACGAAGGCATTCTACGGAAGGTAGTCCCTGTTTGTCAGGTTGCTGCGCATCCCAACGGTAACAAGCTGCTTCCAGAAAAATACGGGGCTGATGAGCGACAAGTCGCTCGTCCATCGCCCACCCTGAAGGCACACTTGGTCAATCACGCCGCAAAAGGCCCCGTGAATGTGAGTTCACGGGGCCTTTCGCGTTTCACGGTGCGGTGTTTCCCTACACTGGCAAGCGTCCTTCGAGTTTCATGCCCATGCCGGTGAGCGCATGGGAAAGGCTGATCAGGTTGGGGTAAGGTTTTTGATGGATGTCAGTCCAGGCGGGGCGATTGACCAGGTATTGCCCATCGGCCGTTCGTTCAACCAGAGTCTCTGTGATCAGGCCGGTTCTGCTGCGATGGACCAATGTCCAGGTTCCGTCAGATTCCTTGAAAGTGAACATTCCCTGGCGGAACAGCAGTTGAGCGATTTCGTCCGGCGTTCGTTGCAGCATGGGCATCGGCACTTGCAGGTTGATATCGGCATACAAGGTGTCGAACTCTCCATGAAAGTTGACAGGCGGTGGGCTGGCATTGCGGCCCACCTCTATGCCGTGGTCTATCTCCATATGCAGGCTGCGCTCGGGAAGTACTTCCTCGATACGCAAGCCGATACCGCCATTCATTTCACTGAGGCCGGCAATGCCTCTAAAGGTATTGGTGTTTTCCTGGCCCGTCAGCACGACCCATTTACCTGATCTGCCAAGCGCTTCATTGGCACGCATGATCGTGGTGGTGAGGTAGTTTTTAATGGATTGTTCCTGAACATCAATGAGGGACGATTCTGGATATCGGTAACTTGCCAGGCAATCGGTCGACTGGATCCTGATACCGTTCTCGCGAGCCACCTTGACGACCTCAAGAGGGGTGAACTGCCCGGCAGGATCGCTTTGTAACTGTTTCAAATACTTTTCGAGCATGCCGTCCATCTTTGCGCCTCTGCCGAAAATATTCAGGTCCATTTGATTGAAGTCATTGAGCAAGCGATGCATATAGATCGTCTTGACGCCTTGCCTGGCCAACGTCTGCATGTTCTCGATCAGGAACCGCATGCTGGCAATACGATCCTGGCTTTCTCCAATCACTAATCCCGGCGAAGCATCGAATATTTCCTGAATGAGTTCCGGGACAGTCATCGACGGCGTGATGACGGGTTGTACCGGGCGTGTCGGCAATGAGGCAAAAAAGTTTTCTTTGGAGAAGAAAGCACGAGCATCTCTCAATAGAGCAGTGCGATGTCCCGCGACGAACTCTTCATAGGGTGTCACCCCTTGTATGCGTCCGTTGGGAAGGTTGATTATTTTTATGTGCGTTTCTTTCTTACCTAGCCCCAGGAAGTTGAGCGACCGCCCATTGGAGGTGTCGTACTTCGTCGAGGGCACGCTAAATGATTCCGGTGGTCGGACATGGTCGGGAAACCGGGAAGGACCCGGAACAGCGGCGAGGTCGTCGTTGCCACCACCCTTCAAACCGGATTTGGGCGTCAACTCCCACTCGCCATCGGCGTTCAAACGCACGGGGATCGATCCTGAGGACGCGTGAGGGTTTGCCGGGTCGATGATGGCCCAGGTGCCACCGCCGTTGATGTCGGTTTCGTAACGCACGTAATAGGCTGCGTCGTTCATCATGATGGCAGTCGAGGGGTTGGAGTTGAGCGAGTAGATGCCCTGGAACTTGCCGCTGGTGGCAAGTGGCGCCTCACTTTCCAGAATCTCGTTACTTTGCCAGTGCTCCGGTACTTCAAGGTTCTGTGCCGGCGCCGGTTTCAGAGGGATGAACTCTGGAAGTTGAGTGGTTGCGCGCCCTGAACCGTCGGACAGCTCCTGTTCTTGCGTACCGATCGGTTCGGCAGGATTGTTGGCCTCCCGCAGCCTGGCCATTTCGGCGGCTTCGGCGGCCTCGGCCGAAGCGCCGACCTCTTCCAGAACATCGACCTCCTTGAGCAGCGGAAGGTTGAACAGAAGGTTGATGCCAGCCAGCACGGCGCCTTTTACGCCGGCCTTGCGCTCCGCTACCGTTTTGCCGTTCACGGCCTTGTCGATGTTCAAGCCCATTGAGGCGATGCTGGCGCCAATCACCGGCAGTGCAATCGGCCAGCCGAGCAGCGCCAGCGGCCCGAAGACGTGCAGACCGGCGCTCAGGTAACCCAGCCACATGCCTTTACGCAGTTGTCCGTTGGTCACCAGAGACAGATCGGCCTCTTGCGACATTGCGCTCTGCACATTACGGCTCAACCAGGAAAACGCGTCACCGTTGATGGTGATGTTTTTTTGATTGATCAGATGGTGATCGTATTTGCCCCACGTGCCCACCAACTGGTTCATCAGGGGCGTAATGTTGTCGTGGATCTCCTGACGCACCGACAGCGGGAAGTGAGTCATGAACTCGGTATAACGCGCGTCATCGTTCATTTGCAGCAGGATCCACCAGTGCATGTCCGTCAACGTCGGGTGCACGTGAAACGCTTCTGTGGCCCCCGGGACATAGGTGATTTGCCGTCCGCTACCGTCATCGATACGCAGAATATCCGTGGCGACATGCCCGGCGACGTCCAGGGCGCACACCCGCAGATCTGCTGGTGCAGAGGTTTGCGCACGCAAGGTCTCCAGGGAGATCGGCCAGCATTTGTCAGCGGCGACGGCCCGGATGACGATTTGGAACTCTTCCTCCTGCAGCGCACCGTTTTCCCGTGCCTGGACGGCTTTACTCAGATAGTTGCATTTCGCCAAGGTCCGGTAGTCATCGAAATGCGCGCTCCAGTAGGCGTTCAGCTTGTCCCGGTAACGGTCACTGAAGGTCTCGTGCCAGAAATCCTTGAGCACCGCGCTGGGGTACATCCGGACTTCGTTGGTTTCGTTGTAAATGCTGGCGGTTGCGTCGGCGGTGTAAAACCCGCCGTAACAGTCCAGCTGATCGAAATAGTCCTGATCCGTGACGTAGTACCGATGAATCACCAGCTGCGTCAGGGTCATTGACTGACTGGGTTTAGGGTAATGCTCCCAGCCCAGGAAGGTCTGGGTGCTGCTGGCCGTGACATTGCCAAAGCGATGCCACCAGACCTGATCCGGGTCCAGGCCGGTAATGCCGTGTTTTTTCAGGATTTCGGTGGCCATCACATGGGCTTCTTCGTGCAAGTCGGGACAGGCAGTCACGATGACGGGCGCGATGGTCAGAAGGTGTTGTTTGTCTGCGGTATCGGGCAGCGTTTCACTTGTTTGATCGGTAGGCATGTTCTCGCTCCTTGAGAAATGGGCTGAGAGGATTGCCCATTTGCTCAAGGGAAGTGCACTACATAGTTATGTACAAACACGATTCCGGAACGTGTAGGGTCAGCGCCGTGCCACATCCGAAAAGTAGAACTTGTCGAGGGTATGCCGCGATTCGGTGTACTCGAACTGGCGGCCGTCTTGCAGGAACGTCTGGTTACTGACCACGATCACATGGCTCTGGCCGTCGAGGTCCAGGTGTTGCTGGTCATCCTTGCTCCGGGGCACCGCTTCGATGGTGCGTTGGGCGTAAGCGATTTGCAGTTGCAGGGTCTGTTCGATGAAGGCGTAGATCGACTGCTCGGCAATGTCGCGGGTCAGGCCGGGAATCACGTCGCTGACGAAATGGTTGATGTCGAGGATCACCCGTTTGCCGTCGATCCGCCGTACACGCTTGATCCGCGTGATCAGGCTACCTTCTTCTGCCTTGATGTGGTCGAGCAGTGGGCCTTCGAGGGGGATTTGTGTGAACTCGACTACCTCGGTGCTGACGTCGTTGCCCAGGCGCGGGTAAGTCTCCTGGAAGCTGACGATGCCGCCCAGCTGGAATTCGATCGGGTTGGTGGACAGCACGAAGGTGCCTTTGCCGTGGACTTTCTGGGCGAAACCGCGCTCCTGCAATTGCTCGATGGCCTTGCGCACGGTGCCGCGACTGGCTTGATAGCTGTCCATCAGTTCGGTTTCGGAAGGCAATCGGGCGCCGCGTTCCAGACGTTCGGTGGTAATGCTGGCAAGCAGATCGCTGTAGATCTGGTTGTATTTACTCATGGGGATGGCTCTGTGCCGCGTTGTGCTCAAGGTTTTGAACCTTAAGGGCAGGGTAGGGGTTTGTCCATGCGGCTTTGGGTTTCTTTGACTTAGGGGGTAGGAAATATCGCCGCCTGTCGGGTTCAGGATAAACAAAATCAAACTCGTCTGTACGAGTTGTTGCTTTAACTCGTACAGACGAGTATTTTTCGCTTCGGCGTGCTGCCAATAACAAAAAACTACAGCGGAAGAACAAGCATGAGCCATGACTATCCGAACATCGTCACCGAGCTGCTGCACAGCCTCGGTGGCAGCGACAACCTCGAGCAGGCCGCGCACTGTGTCACACGGCTGCGCCTGGCCCTCAAGGACCCGAGCCTGGTCGACAGCGCCACGCTGAACCGGATCGATCTGGTCAAGGGTTCGTTCTATACCGGCGGCCTGTTCCAGGTGGTGATCGGCCCTGGCGAAGTGGAAAAGGTCTACGCCGAGCTGCGCCGACAGACCGGTCTCGCCGTCTCGACCATCGCCGACGTCAAACAGAAAAGCGCCGACAAGATCAACGCCATGCAGCGACTGGTGCGGGTGTTTTCCGACGTATTCATGCCGATTCTCCCGGCGCTGATCATTGCCGGCCTGCTGATGGGCATCAACAACCTGATCGGCGCCAAGGGCATGTTCATCGAGGGCAAGACCCTGCTGGACGCCTATCCGACGCTGGACGGGCTCTGGAGCCTGATCAACCTGATGGCCAACACGTCCTTCGTGTTCCTCCCGGCGCTGGTGGGCTGGTCGGCGGCCAAGCGCTTTGGCGGCAGCGAAATCCTCGGCATTGTGCTCGGCCTGATGCTGGTGCACCCGGATCTGCTCAACGCCTGGAACTACGGCAAAGCGGTGGCCGGGCTTGAGGGGCAGAGCTTGCCGTACTTCGACATCCTCGGTGTGTTCCAGATCGAGAAAGTCGGTTATCAGGGCCAGATCCTGCCGATCCTGCTGGCGGCCTATGTGATGAGCGTCATCGAAAAGTGGTTGCGGGCACGGGTGCCGAACGCCATTCAACTGCTGGTGGTGCCGATCACCACCATCGTCGTCACCGGTGTGCTGGCGCTGGCGGTAATTGGTCCGGTGACGCGCCATCTGGGGATTCTCATCACTGAAGGCGTGGTCACCCTGTTCGATCTGGCGCCGATGGTTGGCGGGGCGATTTTCGGCCTGCTCTACGCACCGCTGGTGATCACTGGCATGCACCACATGTTTCTGGCGGTCGACTTGCAACTGATCTCCACCCAGGGTGGCACGTTCATCTGGCCGATGATCGTCATGTCCAACCTCGCCCAGGGCAGCGCGGCATTGGGGGTGTTCTACATGACCCGCAGTGTGCGGGACAAAAGCATGGCCTCGACCTCGGCGATTTCTGCCTACTTCGGCATCACCGAGCCGGCCATGTTCGGGGTCAACCTGCGCTACAAGTTTCCGTTCTATGCGGCCCTGATCGGTTCCGCCCTGGGCTGCATTTTCCTGTCGCTGAACAAGGTCCAGGCCTCGGCGATCGGCGTTGGCGGCTTGCCCGGTTTCATCTCGATCATCCCGCAGTTCATTCCGATGTTCGTGGTCGGGATGGTGATTGCCATGGTCGTGCCGTTTGTTTTGACCTGCGGGTTGAGCATGAAGATTGTCCGGCCCGGGTATCGGGTCGCCTGATAGATCGCATTCGCAGTACCTATTCAAAAAGGAATCCGCCATGCAAGACTGGCAACGTTCGGTGATCTACCAGATCTATCCGAAGAGTTTTCACAGCCACGCCGGCAACCCCACGGGGGATTTGCTCGGCGTCGTGGCCAAGCTCGATTACCTGCACTGGCTGGGTGTCGATTGCCTGTGGATTACGCCGTTCCTGCGTTCGCCCCAGCGTGACAACGGTTACGACATCAGCGATTACTACGCCATCGACCCGAGTTACGGGACCATGGCTGACTGCGAGTTGCTGATTGCCGAAGCCGCCAAGCGCGGGATCAAGCTGATGCTCGACATCGTGGTCAACCACACCTCGATCGAACACACCTGGTTCCAGCAGGCCCGAAGCAGCCTCGATAGCCCTTACCGCGACTTCTATATCTGGCGCGACCAGCCGAACAACTGGGAATCCAAGTTCGGCGGTTCGGCTTGGGAGTACGAAGCCCAGACCGGTCAGTATTACCTGCACTTGTTCGACCACACGCAGGCCGACCTGAACTGGGACAACCCCAAGGTGCGCGCTGAAGTCTTCAAGATGATGCGATTCTGGCGCGACAAAGGCGTGGGCGGTTTCCGTCTGGATGTGATCAACCTGATTTCCAAACCGGCGGATTTCCCTGAGGACAACACTGACGGTCGACGTTTTTACACCGATGGCCCGAACGTCCACGAGTACTTGCAGCAGATGCACCGCGAAGTGTTCGAAGGTCATGACCTGATCAACGTAGGCGAGATGTCGTCCACCAGTCTGGAACACTGCATTCGCTACTCGCGGCCGGAGTCGAAAGAGCTGTCGATGACCTTCAACTTTCATCACTTGAAGGTTGATTACCCGAACCTGCAAAAGTGGATTCGCGCCGATTTCGATTTCCTCGAACTCAAGCGCATCCTCTCCGACTGGCAGACCGGCATGCAGGCCGGCGGTGGCTGGAACGCGCTGTTCTGGTGTAACCACGACCAGCCGCGGGTGGTTTCGCGGTTTGGTGATGACGGCGAGCATCGGGTGGTGTCGGCGAAGATGCTCGGCACCGCGCTGCATTTCCTCCAGGGCACGCCGTTTGTGTATCAAGGCGAAGAGCTGGGCATGACCAATCCGGGGTTTGATCACATCGATCAGTACCGCGATGTCGAGACTCTGAACATCTTCCGGCTCAAGCGCGAGGCCGGTGCCAGCGACGCCGACAACATGGCGGCGATCATGCAGAAGTCCCGGGACAACAGTCGCACGCCGATGCACTGGAGCGCCGAGCCGAACGCTGGTTTCAGCGCTGTCGAACCGTGGATCGGGGTGCCGGCCAATGCCGCGCAAATCAACGTCGCCCACCAACTCGACGACCCGGACTCGGTGCTGCATCACTACCGTCAGCTGATTGCCCTGCGCCGCAGTGAAGCGCTGATGTCCGATGGCGTGTACCGGCAGTTGTTGCCTGAACACACGCAAATCTGGGCGTACGTGCGTGAAGGCAATGGTGAGTGTTTGCTGGTGTTGAATAACTTTTATGGCACGCCGTGCGAAGTTGAACTGCCGCCGGAGGTGATCAGCGAAGCGATGGCACAACGTCTGGTGATCAGCAATTACCCGGACTGTCCGCCACGACATCGGCAGGTCTTTTTACGGCCCTATGAGTCGTTCGTTCTGCACCTGACCAACATTTAAAAACACTGTTTCGAACAACACGCAGAACACTGCGCGGGGGAGTTTTGCGCGCCGGTTTTGCTGCATCACACAATAAAAATAATGAGGTGGTTCTTGAAAACAACAATAAATCGCAGTCTTGTAGCGGCGGGCATGTGCCTGGCGTTACCACTGTCAGCCCAGGCGCTGGAATTCGCCGGTTACTTGCGCAGCGGCGTCGGGACCTCGGTTAACAGCGGTAAACAGCAGTGTTTCCAGCTACCGGGAGCGCAGACCAAATACCGCTTGGGTAACGAGTGTGAACAGTACGCTGAACTTGAATTGCGCCAGGATCTGTACACCCTGGACGATGGTTCGGTGCTCAGCGTCGACGGCATGGCATCGCTGTATAACCAGTACGACAAGGACCTGACGTTCAACGGTGACAACGGCTCGGTGCGCATGCCGCAGCTGTATGCGCAATGGTCGAACATGCCCAGCCTCAATGGTGGTTCGCTGTGGGCCGGTCGGCGTTACTACAAACGTAACGACATCCATATTTCCGACTTCTACTACTGGAACCAGAGCGCCACCGGCGGCGGTATCGAAGACGTGCTGATCGGTGATCTGAAGTACAGCTACGCCTTCTCGCGCAAGGACAACCTGTACCAGAAAGACTACATCAACCGTCACGATTTCAACGTCGCCGGCTTCAACACCAACCCCGGCGGTGAGTTGGAGTTCGGCTTGAGCTACATCGACAAGCCCGACAGCCGCGACGCTCACCGTGGCTGGGCGATCACCACCCAGCATGTGCAGAAAGGTTTCCTGGGCGGCAAGAACAAACTGGCCTTTCAGTACGGCGAAGGCCCCGGCACGGGGTTGGGCTATACCGGTAACGTGAAGCTGGACGACAGCAGTAAAAGTTATCGCGTGGTGGAGTTCTTCGACTGGCAAGTGACGCCGCGCTTCGGCGGGCAGGTCGAGGCGGTTTATCAGAAGGACATTCGCCCCGACGGCGCTGACCAGAACTGGATTTCCCTCGGGATTCGCCCAGCCTATGCGATCACCGAGCAAATCAAACTGGTGACCGAGCTGGGCCATGATCAGGTCGAGGCCACAGGCGGCACGCGCAAACTGAGCAAGTTCACCATCGCTCCGACCTGGTCACCCAAGGGCCCGGAATTCTGGGCGCGCCCCGAGGTGCGTCTGTATTACACCTATGCCAGCTGGAACGAGGCGGCCAAACGGGCGGCCAATGAACTGGCGGCAGGTTCGGCGTTATCCGACACCGGTGCCTTCGGCACGGCGCGGCATGGTTCGAACGTCGGATTGCAGGTCGAGTACTGGTGGAAATAAGCGATGCTGTCGGGGCCTCGCGCTCCATCGGCACTTCAAAGAACAAAACAGCAGGTGACGTCATGGCCACACCCCAACAATTGCAACTGCTGGCACCCTTGTCCGGCGTGCTGATGCCGCTGGACCAGGTGCCTGATCAGGTGTTTTCCAGTCGCGTGATCGGTGACGGTCTGTGCATCGACCCGACCTCGTCCACCTTGTGCGCACCGCTGGCTGGAGTGATCAGCAATGTGCAGGCCAGCGGGCATGCCGTCAGCATCACCGACGACAACGGCGTGCAGGTGTTGATGCACATTGGCCTCGACACCGTGAACCTGGCCGGCAAGGGCTTCACCCGATTGGTGGAGGAAGGTCAGCGGGTTGAGGTGGGGCAGGCGCTGATCGAGTTCGATGCCGATTACATTGCCTTGAACGCCCGCAGTTTGTTGACCTTAATGTTGGTGGTCAGCGGTGAGCCGTTCACTTGGCTGACGCCTGAAACGGGCGTAGTGGAAAGTGGTCAGTTGCTGCTGAGCTTGAATCCGTCTGAAGTAGCGGCCGATGAGCTGGAGGAAGGCGAGGCACTGTTCTCAAAACCGCTGACGCTGCCCAATCTCAATGGCTTGCACGCCCGCCCTGCGGCGGTGTTTGCCCAGGCGGCGAAAGGTTTTTCGGCGAGTATTTGTTTGCATAAACAGCAGGACAGCGCGAACGCCAAATCCCTGGTGGCGATCATGGCGTTGCAGACCGCTCACGGCGACATCGTGCAAGTCAGCGCGGCGGGCGCGGATGCCGAAGTGGCGATCAAGACCCTGGTCGAGTTGCTGGCCGCCGGGTGCGGAGAAGCCGTGACGGTGATGGCAGAGGTTGAAACGGTTGCGGCTGATGCTTCATCGCTGAAGGTGCTGCACGGCGTCTGTGCATCGGCGGGGTCGGCGTTTGGTCAGGTGGTGCAGATCGCGCAGCAGACCCTTGAAGTCATTGAATCCGGTCGGGGCGCGCAAGTTGAGCGCGAGCACCTGTCCCAGGCGTTGGCGACGGCGGTCCTGGACCTGCAGCAGTTGCGTGACCAGGCCATGGGTGACGCCCAGGCAGATATCTTCAAGGCGCATCAGGAACTGCTCGAAGACCCAAGCCTGCTGGATCAGGCCCTGGCACTGATCGACGCCGGCAAAAGCGCCGGTTTCGCCTGGCGGGCTGCCACAGAGTCGACGGCTACCTTGTTCAAAAAACTGGGCAATGCCTTGCTGGCCGAACGGGCAGCGGATTTGGCCGACGTTGGTCAACGGGTGCTCAAGTTGATTCTCGGCGTAGAGGATCAGGCGATGGAGTTGCCGGAAGGGGCGATTCTGATTGCCGAGCAACTGACGCCCTCCCAGACCGCTGGCCTGGACACGCGCAAGGTGCTGGGGTTCGCGACGGTCGGCGGTGGTGCCACCAGCCACGTGGCGATTCTCGCCCGGGCCTTCGGCTTGCCGGCGATCTGCGGTTTGCCGGTTCAGGTGCTGGCACTGGCCAATGGCACCCGGGTTTTGCTCGATGCCGACAAAGGCGAGTTGCAGCTGGATCCCGAGCTGGTTGCCATTGAGCAGTTGCAAGCCAATCGTCAGCGACAAAAGAAACGCCAGCAATACGAGCTGGAAAATGCCGCACGGGCTGCCTGTACCCGCGATGGTCATCACGTTGAAATCACCGCCAACATCGCTTCGCTGGCCGAAGCTGAACAGGCCATGACACTGGGCGGCGAGGGCGTCGGTCTGTTGCGTTCAGAGTTTCTTTATCTGGATCGCAACCATGCACCGAGCCATGACGAGCAAGCGTCCACCTACAGGGCCATCGCCCGAGCATTGGGGCCTGCGCGCAATCTGGTGGTGCGGACCCTGGATGTCGGCGGCGATAAACCATTGGCCTACGTGCCGATGGACCGTGAAACCAACCCGTTCCTGGGCATGCGCGGCATTCGTTTGTGTCTGGAGCGTCCGCAGCTGTTGCGCGATCAGTTCAAGGCGATCCTGAGCAGCGCCGGGTTGGCTCGGCTGCACATCATGTTGCCGATGGTCACGCAATTGTCGGAGTTGCGGCTGGCCCGTCAGCTGCTTGAAGAGGAAGCGCTGGCAGCAGGGCTCACGGAACTGCCGAAACTGGGGATCATGATCGAAGTGCCGGCAGCGGCGCTGATGGCGGATCTGTTTGCGCCCGAGGTGGATTTCTTCTCCATTGGCACCAACGACCTGACCCAATACACCCTGGCCATGGACCGCGATCACCCGCGGCTGGCCAGTCAGGCCGACAGTTTTCATCCATCGGTGCTGCGCTTGATCGCCGGTACTGTGAAAGCCGCCCATGCCCATGGCAAATGGGTCGGTGTGTGCGGCGCCCTGGCTTCGGAACATCTGGCGGTGCCGTTGTTGCTGGGGCTTGGCGTGGATGAGTTGTCGGTGAGCGTGCCGCTGATTCCGGCGATCAAGGCGGCGGTTCGCGAAGTCGACCTGCTGGACTGTCAGGCCATCGCCCAGCAAGTGCTGGGGCTGGAAAGTGCCGGGCAGGTACGCGAGGCATTGCGGCTGCACCACGAGGCCACGGTCGATACTTCACTGGTTCTGGAGAACTGAGCATGTTCGAGAAAATGCAGCGGGCGTTCTGGAAAGCGTTGACCCCGGATCTGGTGGTGGATGAGTCGAAAGCGGTAGCTCAAGCCGTTTCCGGGCTGGCACCGAATGTCGTGGCCGCACTGGGCGGTGCGGATAACCTCAAGTCACATCAGCCCGTGGCGCTGACCCGGATGCGGGTGGAGTTACGGGATGTGGCGCGGATGGATCGGCAGGCGTTGACGGCGGCTGGAGTGCCAGGCGTGATGATGCTGGACGGTGGAGTGGTGCATCTGCTCACCGGTTTGCAGTGATCGTTCCCACGCGTTGCCCTTACTGTTTCTCATCCGCAGGTGTATCGTATTCGCCTTTTGCAGGCACCGCGCCTGTGGCTGATACGTGAGGTAGTTGAGTTCATGTCCTTTACCCGTCGACAAATACTCGGTGGTCTGGCCGGTCTTGTGGTGGTTGGCGTGGGGGCCGGTGGCGCGTCGCGTTACTGGCTGGGCAAGATGGCCGACGCTGAGGCCGGCCACGACTATGAGCTGATCGCCGCCCCGCTGGACGTCGAACTGGTGGCCGGGCACAAGACCGAGGCCTGGGCGTTCGGCCCCTCGGCGCCGGGCACTGAGTTGCGCGTGCGTCAGGGCGAATGGCTGCGGGTGCGCTTCATCAACCACTTGCCAGTGGCGACCACCATTCACTGGCACGGCATCCGTCTGCCGCTGGAAATGGACGGCGTGCCCTACGTGTCGCAATTGCCGGTACTGCCGGGCGAATACTTCGACTACAAGTTCCGTGTGCCCGACGCCGGCAGCTATTGGTATCACCCGCACGTGAACAGCAGCGAAGAACTCGGTCGCGGGCTGGTCGGTCCGCTGATCATCGAAGAGCGCGAGCCCACCGGTTTCAAGTACGAAAAGACCTTGAGCCTCAAGAGCTGGCATGTCGATGAAGAAGGCGCTTTCGTGCCGTTCAGCATTCCTCGTGAAGCGGCCCGTGGCGGTACGGCTGGGCGCCTGTCGACCATCAATGGCATCTCGCAAGCAGTGATCGACTTGCCTGCCGGGCAGATCACCCGCGTACGCCTGCTCAACCTCGACAACACCCTGACTTATCGCCTCAACATCCCCGGCGTCGAAGCGCAGATCTATGCGCTGGATGGTAATCCCATCGAACCGCGCCCACTGGGCAAGGAATACTGGCTCGGCCCGGGCATGCGCATTTGCCTGGCAATCAAGGCTCCGCCGGCCGGCGAAGAACTGTCCCTGCGCAACGGTCCAGTACGCCTGGGCACCTTGCGCTCAGTGGCCAATACCGACGCGCCGACCGAGTGGCCGCCGGCACTGCCCGCCAACCCGGTGGCCGAGCCAGACCTGGCCAACGCCGAGAAACTCAACTTCAATTTTGAATGGGTGGGCTCGGTGTCGGTCAACGTCGACAATGGCAAGCCGCCCAGCCTGTGGCAGATCAACGGCAAGGCCTGGGATATCACCGACAAGACCTGCGCCGACCGACCGATTGCCAAGCTCGAAAAGGGCAAAAGCTATATTTTCGAATTGAAAAACATGACTCAGTATCAGCACCCGGTCCATTTGCACGGCATGAGCTTCAAGGTTATTTCTTCGAACCGGCACAAGGTTATCCCGTACTTCACCGACACTTACCTGTTGGGCAAGAACGAGCGCGCGCAAGTGGCGCTGGTGGCGGATAACCCGGGCGTCTGGATGTTCCACTGCCATGTGATCGACCACATGGAAACCGGCCTGATGGCCGCCATCGAGGTGGCGTGATGCGTCAGATACGCCCCGCGGCAATTATCGACCGCAGCCGTGATCGTGATTTCATGCGCGAAGCCCTGGCCCTCGCCGCCGAAGGCGCGGCGCTGGGTGAAGTGCCGGTGGGTGCTGTGCTGGTGCAGGACGGTGAAATCATCGGGCGCGGTTTCAATTGCCCGATCAGCGGCAATGACCCCAGCGCCCACGCCGAGATGGTCGCGATCCGCGCCGCCGCCCAGGCCGCCAGCAACTATCGCCTGCCGGGCAGTACGCTATACGTGACGCTGGAGCCGTGCAGCATGTGCGCCGGGCTGATCGTGCATTCGCGGATTGCGCGGGTGGTGTATGGCGCGCTGGAGCCCAAGGCCGGAATTGTGCAGAGCCAGGGGCAGTTTTTTACCCAGGGCTTTTTGAATCACCGGGTGCTGTACGAAGGCGGGGTGTTGGCCGAGGAGTGCGGGGCGGTGTTGAGCGAGTTCTTCAAGGCCCGTAGGGCCAAGCCAGCGGATTAGGCGGCGACAGGTAGGCCGCCTTGCCCGCGAAGCTTTTACTTGCGGGCAACAATCACCGCACGCATCGGCGCCGGCAGCCCTTCGATCGTTTTGCTGTGATCATCCGGATCAAGGAAATCGCTCAACGACTGATACTTCATCCATTCCGTCCCGCGTTGTTCCTCGACCGTGGTCATGCTCACATCCACGCAACGCACATCGCTGAACCCGGCGCGACGCAGCCACAGCTCCAGCGCCGGCACCGACGGCAGGAACCAGACATTGCGCATCTGTGCGTAACGGTCTTCCGGCACCAATACCTGTTGTTGATCGCCTTCGATCACCAGCGTCTCCAGCACCAGTTCACCGCCCTTGACCAGGCAATCCTTCAGCGCCAGCAAATGCTCGATCGGCGAACGACGGTGGTAAAACACGCCCATGGAAAACACGGTGTCGAACCCTTCCAGATTCGGCGGCAGGTCTTCGAAAGGGAAGGGCAGGTGCCAGGCATTGGGCTCGGACAGGTAACGCTGTACGGCCTGGAACTGGCAGAAGAACAGCCAGTTCGGATCGACACCAATTACGCTGTCGGCACCGGCGCCGAGCATACGCCACATGTAATAGCCGTTGCCGCAGCCGACATCGAGGATGCGTTTGCCCTTCAGGTCCAGATGCGGAGCCACTCGGGACCATTTCCAGTCCGAGCGCCATTCGGTGTCGACATGCACGCCGAACAGGTCAAACGGCCCTTTGCGCCAAGGAGACAAACCCATCAGCGCGGTGCGCATTTGCGCGCGGGTTTCATCGTCGCAATCGGTGTCCAGCTTAAGGCCGTTCAACAAGTCGACTTCGCTCGGCTGGATCTTCGGCAATGCATCCAGTGCGCTCTGCCAGCGCTCCAGGTCGCCGTGACCTTTTTCCATTTTCTTGTCGAGTTGCACTTGCAGGGTGTTGGCCCATTCGGCCAGCGGAGTACCGGCCAGACGGCGGGCGAGGGGGGACAAATCAATCATGGCAAGGCAATCAACGAGGCAAAGTTAAGACACTGGAACCACGGCACGACTTTCGAGAAACCGGCGGCCAACAGGCGTTCGCGATGTTCTTCGAGGCTGTCGGGCTTCATGACATTTTCGATGGCGCTGCGCTTCTGGGCGATTTCCAGTTCGCTGTAGCCGTTGGCGCGTTTGAAGGCCACGTGCAGGTCAGTGAGCAGCGCGTGTTCTTCGGGGTCATTGAAGCGCAGCTTCTCCGAGAGAATCAGCGCGCCACCGGGCAACAGCGATTGGCGGATGCGCGCGAGCAGCGCGGTGCGCTGGTCCGGGGCGATGAATTGCAGGGTGAAGTTCAGCGCCACCACCGAGGCCGGCTGAAATTCCAGGGCAAGGATGTCGCCTTCGATCACTTCCACCGGCAGCAACTCCTGGAACATCGAGTCCTGGCCGTTGAGGTATTCGCGGCAACGCTCGACCATGGCAGCGGAGTTATCCACAGCGATGACGCGGCAGCCGTCGGTGCGCACGTGGCGGCGCAAGGCCTGGGTCACGGCACCCAGCGACGAGCCCAAATCGTAGAGCACGCTGTTTGGCTGAGCGAATTGCGCGGCGAGCACGCCGAGGTTTTCAACGATGGTCGGATAACCCGGCACCGAGCGCTTGATCATGTCCGGGAACACCCGCACCACGTCCTCGTTAAAGGCGAAGTCAGGCACCTGGGCCAAAGGCTGGGCGAAAAGGCGATCGGATTCTTTGCTCACGGCGGTTCCAGCGGTGTAGGTGGAAAAGGCCGGCATTTTAGCCAACTTGGCGCGGGGATGCGCGGGTTTGCTGATAAACCGCCGGACTAACCTCGGTTAACGCAGAGACATGCTGTTGTGGCGAGGGAGCTTGCTCCCGCTCGGCTGCGCAGCAGTCGTCATCCGGTAAGTGGGTTTTGTCTGGGAAGTTGGTGTCGCCTGGGTTGGGGCTGCTTCGCAGCCCAGCGGGAGCAAGCTCCCTCGCCACAGGATTCAGCGCGGTTTCTGGGTGAACGCCGCCGCCGCAATCCCCCATTGCCCCAGCCAGTAACTCAGGATGATCACGTAAGGCGCGGCATGAAATGGCATCACAAACCGGTTAATGCCAATCACGCTGTCAGAACACACAAACGCCACCGCGCCCGCCGCAGCCAGCAGCGTCGAGCGTTTGGGCACATCGGTGCCGAGTCGGGCCAGGGCGCGCCAGAGCATGGCGCTGATGGCCAGGCCGTAGACGATCACCGGGACCAGCAGCGGCCCCAAGCCATTGGAAATCAGAATCCCCAGCAGCACGGCACCCACGCCGAAGGCGAGGATCAGCGGCAACACAGCCAGACGCCGGCAATCACTCAAATAAGCCTTCAGATACGCCAGATGCGCGAGCAAAAATGCTCCAAGTCCAAACACGAACAAGTCTTGCGGCCATGCCAGCAACACATCGCCGACCAAGGAGAAAATCAAACCCAGGCTGATCCAGCGTCGATACTCGCTGGGCGGTGCATCGTGCAACCAGCCGAGCAGGGCCAGCACAGGCATCGGTTTGACCAGCAGGCAGAGCAGCGCGGCATGCACGCTCAGGCCATACACAAAGGTCACCGCGCCCATCAGCGCCAGAATCAGCCAGCCCACGATCAGTTAACCGCGATGGCGCAGTCGAAGGTTTGCACCGCCGGTACTTCCGGTGCCCACGGTTGTGAGTAAGTCAGCCGCAGGCGGCCAGTGCCGGTGGCGAAGGCCTGGAAACGCCAGGTCGAGACGCCGGCACTGCCGACGATCCCGGCGTCTTCCGGGTTGCTGTAAACCTCGGGGCTGAGCGCGCGCAACACACCACCGGCTGAATCCTGGATCGCCCAGCGGTAACCCGTGGTCGGGTTGCTTGGCAGCGTCAGGATCAGGGTTTGCCCGTTGTGCAGTTTCGCCGGGCATTCGCTTTGTTTTTCCACGGTCAGGTTCTGTTTCGGTTGCGAGGCGCAAGCACTCAGCAGAGCAAGGGCGAGGGGGACAAACAGGCGAGTGGGGGACATAAGATCAGCGGCTCCGGCGTTCACGACGAACGGCGAGCATAACTGAAGATGAGACAAATTGTGACGGCCGCCCATTAGGGATGATCGGGCGCGGGAGGTGGGTAATGCCCGTCAGTCAAGTGCAGTCCATGTGGGAGCGGGCCTGTGGCGGTGCGGCATTCCGACAAGCCCCCTCGCCACAGGCCCGCTGCCAGTGGGTTTAGAGTGTGCCGAAAACTTTCTTCGCCAAACTGGTCGCCGCTGCCGCAGGGTTCTTGCGAATGGTTTCTTCCTGTTTGCCAATCATCTCGAACAACCCGTTCAACGCCTGCTCGGTGACGTAGCTTTCGATGTTGGCATTTTTCGCATCCAGCACACCCAGCGTCGCGGCTTGCCCGGCGAATGCGTTGTATTGCTGAGCCAAACCCACCTGGTCGGTGGCTTGCTTGACGATCGGCAAGAACTTGGTACGGATCTGTTCGCGGCTGGTTTTGCTCAGGTACTGAGTGGCCGAATCCTGGCCGCCGCTGAGAATCCCCTTGGCATCTTCCACGGTCATCTTCTTCACCGCATCCACCAGAATCGGCTGAGCCTGCGTTACCGCCGCTTCAGCTGCCTTGTTCATGCTGGTTTCCAGTTGATCGACCTGATCGCCCATGCCGAACTGTTTCATTTTCTTGGCGACCTTGCCCAGTTTTCCCGGCAGTTCGATTTTCACGTCCGGGTTGTTGCTGAAGCCGCCGGGTGTGCCCAGTTGTTTGACGGCCAGCTGCGCGCCTTGGGTCAGGGCGTCCTTGAGCCCGCCGGTGGCGTCTTGTTGCGACAGGTCACTGAGTGACAGTGCCAGGGCGTTGGCGCAGATCATCAAGCCTGCGCACAGGCCGGCGAAGCGAAGGGTAGGGCGGAGCATGGTGGCTTCCTTGTTCGTAAATAAGGTTGGGAACGATGTTGAAATTTAGTCGGTTTGCGCCGCCGTCGCGACTTGGTCCGCCGCATCTTCACTGCGATGCAGTGCCACCTGACGGATCGACAAGCGAATCTCCGCTGGCAGCACCCGCTTGGCGGCGCCTTCGGCCAGTTCACCCAGCAGTTCGTGGTAGCTCAGCTTGCCGGCTTCGTCGCGGCGCAGCACGTCGAGGTCCAGCATTGTCTGGATGAAATGACGGAACAGGCTCTTGTCGAAGAACTCCGGGGCGTTCAGGCCGTGGAGGATCGACAGGCGCTGGGCCATGACGGTGCACAGGTCTTCCAGTTCTTCGGCGCTGATGCTGTTCTGGCCGCTGTTGAGCAGCAGGGAAACGGTCATGTAGAAGCGCTGCAAGGTCTGGGCAATGCTTTTCGACAGCAGCGTCAGCAATACGAAATGCCGCGAACTTGGTGCCGGGCGCAGGTACACGTCCTTCTCGAAACGCAGCAGGCCTTGCTCGACGAAGGCTTCGAGCCACTGATCGATCACGCCATCGAGTTCGTCCAGTGTCCAACGAATGAACAGCTCCGATTGCAAGTACGGGTACAGCGCACGGGTGTAGCGCAGGATCTGCTCGCGGCTCATGCGCGACGCGCTCTGGAAGAAACTCGCCAGCAGCGACGGCAACGCGAATATGTGCAACACGTTGTTGCGGTAGTAGGTCATCAGGACGGCGTTTTGTTCGTCCAGGTACAGAATCTTGCCCAGCGCATCGTTCTGCTCAGACAGCAGGTTCATGTCCTTCACATGTTCGATCAGCGCGCGGCCGTCACCGTCCGGCAGGGTGGTGTGCGGCGAGTAGGGAACCTTGCGCAACAGCGCCAGATACAAATCGAGCACCCGCGCCATGGCGCGATCGTCCAGGGCCAGGCGGCTGGTGGACAGCAGCGCCAGGGCTACCAGATTCACCGGGTTGATCGCCGCCGCTTCGTTCAGATGCTGCGCGACTTTCTCGCCAAGGCGGTTGGTGGTCTCGTTGAGCCAGGCCGGTTTGAATTGCGGGCCGTGTGCCTGTTGGCGCCAGTCTGGCTGTTCGCTGTCGAGGAACTCCGCCAGTTTGATCGGCTCACCGAAGTTCACCGCGACCTGACCGAAACGCTGTTTGAGCGCGCCGATGACTTTGAAGATGTCGAAGATCGACTCTTTCTTCTTGCTCGCGCCACGCAATTCGCCGAGGTAGGTGCGGCCTTCCAGCACGCGCTCGTAACCGATGTACACCGGCACGAACACGATCGGCATGCGCGACGAACGCAGGAAGCTGCGCAGCGTGATCGCGAGCATCCCGGTTTTCGGTTGCAGCATGCGCCCGGTACGCGAACGGCCGCCTTCGACGAAGTACTCGACCGGGAAACCTTTGGTGAACAGAGTGTGCAGGTATTCGTTGAACACCGAGGTATAGAGCGGATTGCCCTTGAAGGTGCGGCGCATGAAGAACGCACCGCCGCGACGCAACAGACCGCCGATCCCCGGCATGTTGAGGTTGATCCCTGCGGCGATGTGCGGCGGGGTCAGGCCGTTGCGGAACAGCAGATAGGACAGCAGCAGGTAGTCGATGTGGCTGCGGTGGCAGGGGACGTAGATCACTTCGTAACCCGGGGCGACCTTTTGCACGCCTTCGATGTTGTTGACCTTGATCCCGTCGTAGATCTTGTTCCAGAACCAGCTCAGCACCACTTCCATGAAGCGGATCGCGGTGTAGGTGTAGTCGGAGGCGATTTCGTTACCGTAGCGCAAGGCCTGGGCCTTGGCTTTTTCCGGGGAGATGTTTTCGCGCTCGGCTTCGTCGAGGATCGCTTGCTTGACCAGCGGCTGGTTGAGCAGGCCTTTTACCAGGTTACGCCGGTGGGAAATGTCCGGGCCGATCACCGCGGCTTTCAGATTGCGGAAGTGCACCCGCAGAATCCGCTGGGCCATGCGCACCGTGCGCTCGTGGCCCTTGTTGTGTTCGATCAGTTCGCGCAGATGGATCGGCGCCGAGAACTGCACCCGGGTCTTGCGCCCCAGCACGATGATGCTCAGCAACCGGCGCAACCGCCCGGTGACCGCCCAGCTGTCGGCGAACAGCAGCTTCCATGGGCTCGACTCGCTGTCTGGCGACTGGCCCCAGAACACGCTGACCGGAATGATCTGCGCGTCTTCGGCGGCGTTCTGGCTCAGGGCGCTGACCAGACGGGTCAGGGTTGGCGGCGCACCGCGTTTGTCCTGACGGCCGAGCCAGTCGGGATCCGGTGTCAGGTAAAAGAACGCGGCGGGCTCCACCAGCGCACCCACCGCTACCGGCAATACCGGACGGGGCAGGCCGGCCTTGCTGCATTCGGTATCGACCACGGCAAGGTCGGTCAGCGAAGGATTTTGCAGGACGTAGAACACCGGCCGGCTGCGGTCGAGGTTAAGGGTGAACGACGACTGGTTGATCGTCTCTGAGCGAACCCAGAGGTACAGCAGTCGGCGCAGGGTGCCAAACACAAGACGGCGGAACGGGGAACGGGTCATACGGCTTCTGCGTGAGTGAATAAAACCGAGCAGTTGCTCGGGCGGGCGATAGTGTGCCGGATTCATCGAAAATCGGCAAAAAAGCAGCGAAGTAAACTCCTGTTGAGAGTTTTCGCACCTGTCATATACTCGGCGGTCTGTCGCCGAGGCCCTTCAATGGACGTCGGATGCAGGCTGACGTTCCTCAAGGCTTTCCTGCGAAAAGCCCATTCAATAATAAAAAGGGAGTATGAACAGATGGCAACACGCGAAACCGGCAACGTGAAGTGGTTCAACGACGCCAAGGGTTATGGCTTCATTCAGCGCCAGGACGGGGTGGACGTGTTCGTGCACTACCGCGCGATCCGTGGCGAAGGGCATCGCTCGCTGACTGAAGGTCAGCAGGTTGAATATGCGGTGGTGGAAGGGCAGAAGGGATTGCAGGCTGAGGATGTTGTAGGTCTGTAAAGCTTAAGATCAAAAGATCGCAGCCTTCGGCAGCTCCTGCAGAGGGACACAAAACTCTGTAGGGGCTGCCGAAGGCTGCGATCTTTTTCGTTTTACGCGGTTTTCCAGGTGATCTCTTCTTCACCATCGACGCTGATGCGAATCCAGCGATCTGCCGTTTCCTCACCTTCTTCCTCGACCCAGCTACCCGGCGCACAACGCACTTCGACGTTCAATGCGGCAAATGCAGCGCGGGCGCAAGCGATGTCGTCTTCCCATGGGGTCTGGTCGCTTTCCAGGTACAGGCTGTTCCATTTGCCTACGGCTTTGGGCAGCCAGGTCACTGGCACGCTACCAGCCTTGCACTTGTAGGTCTGGCCTTTCTGAACCCAGTCGGTGCACGGGCCTAGAGCCGCGCCGAGCCAGGCCGCGATGGCTTTGTGATCGACGTCGGCGTCTTTCAGGTAAATCTCGATGTCCGGTTGGCGCATGGATGTCCTCACTGCGGGTCTGAAAAATCCATTCGCGGATTTAGCCGGCCTTGAGCCTTTACTCAAGACCAAAAATTAAAGTTGTTCTCTAACTGCTACTGCAGAACGAAATAATCGTAGCGCATCGAAACGGTGACCTCGAACGGTTCCACTTGTTCAATGACTGCTGTCCGGCGTTCGGCACTGGCGCGCCAGCCGTGGGGTGTCATCGCCAAGAGGTTCGCGCGATCCTGACCATTGACCAGCGTCAGTTTGAATTCCAGGGTTTCGCTGTGTTGCAACGCCATGCCTTCCGGCACCAGCGCCAGGTGCTTGTCGTCGGTGTACTCGCGCACCTCGTCGTACAGCCGCTCACGCAATTCCATCAGATGGCCGCTGGTCGGCCCGACTTTCATCAAGCCGCCACCGGGGCTGAGCAGACGTTTGGCTTCTTCCCAGTCCAGCGGGCTGAACACGCTGGCCAGAAACTGGCAGCTGCCCGAGGCCAATGGCACCCGCGCCATGCTGGCGATCAACCAGGTCAGCGCAGGGTTGCGTTTGCAGGCGCGTTTGACCGCTTCCCGTGAAATGTCCAGGGCATAGCCATCGGCGTTGGGCAAGGCTTCGGCGATTTGCGCGGTGTAATACCCCTCGCCACAACCGATGTCCAGCCAGCGCTGCGGCGCATAACCGGCCGCCAGTTCCGCCAGACGCTTGGCCACCGGCGCGTAATGGCCGGCGTTCAGAAAGTCGCGACGGGCTTCGACCATCGCCTGGTTATCCCCAGGGTCACGGCTGTTCTTGTGCTGCACCGGCAGCAGGTTCAGGTAACCCTGTCGTGCGCGGTCGAAACGGTGCCCGGCGGGGCAGGCCACGCCGTTGTCCACCGCGTTCAGCGGTTCGCTGCAGATCGGACAGGCGAGCATCAGGCGAGCAACTTGATCAGGGTCTGGTAGTAGATTTCGGTCAGCACGTCGAGGTCGGCCGCCAGTACACGCTCGTTGACCTGGTGGATCGTCGCGTTGACCGGGCCCAGTTCAACCACTTGGGTGCCCATGGTCGCGATGAAGCGCCCATCTGAAGTGCCGCCGCTGGTGGAGGCTTTGGTGTCACGACCAGTGATGTCCTTGATGCTCGCCGACACCGCGTCGAGCAGCGCGCCCGGCTCAGTGAGGAACGGCAGGCCGGACAGCGCCCAGTCGATGTGCCAGTCCAGGCCATGCTTGTCGAGAATGTCGGCGACGCGCTTTTGCAGGCCTTCGACGGTGGACTCGGTGGAGAAGCGGAAGTTGAATACCGCCACCAGATCACCCGGAATCACGTTGGTCGCACCGGTGCCGGAATTGACGTTGGAGATCTGGAAACTGGTCGGCGGGAAGAAATCGTTGCCGTGGTCCCAGTGCTCGGCGGCAAGTTCGGCGAGCGCCGGGGCGGCGAGGTGGATCGGGTTCTTCGCCAGGTGCGGATACGCCACGTGGCCCTGCACACCGCGCACGGTCAATTTGGCGCCGAGGGAGCCGCGACGGCCGTTCTTGACCACGTCACCCACCAGGGTCGTGCTCGACGGCTCGCCGACGATGCACCAGTCCAGACGTTCCTTGCGGGCGGCAAGGCGCTCGACCACAGCCTTGGTGCCGTGATGGGCCGGGCCTTCTTCGTCACTGGTGATCAGGAACGCGACCTTGCCCTTGTGATCCGGATAGTCGGCAACGAAACGCTCGGCTGCCACGGTCATGGACGCAAGGCTGCCTTTCATGTCTGCCGCGCCACGGCCGCAGAGCATGCCGTGTTCGTCGATCACCGCGTTGAACGGATCGATCTGCCAGGCCGCCACCGGACCGGTCGGCACCACGTCGGTGTGACCGGCGAAGCACAGCACCGGACCGTCATGTTTGCCGTGGGTCGCCCAGAAGTTATCCACATCTTCGATGCGCATCGGCTCCAGCATAAAACCGGCATCGCCCAGGCGCTGCATCATCTGCTTCTGGCAATCGGCGTCGACCGGCGTCACGGATGGACGGCGGATCAGGTCGATGGCGAGTTGAAGTGTCGGCGAAAGGTCGGCGTGGGCCGTCATGTAAGAACTCCGAGGTGCGCACGGTAAACATGCAGGAGCTGCCGAAGCAGCTCCTACCGAGTTTGTTGGCATTGAAAAAGGCGATCATTCTAAAGCAAAACGGCGGCCCGAAGGCCGCCGTTTGACGTTATCTAATAACGGATTACGCCGGTACCGGCGCAGCTTCTACCGAAGGTTTGGGCAGCGACGACAGGAACGCCATGATCAGCGCCGCCAGGTACGGCAGCGACTGCACCAGCAACATGGTCACCCAGAAGCGCATGTCGTTGCTGGGTATACCCTGCACCAGGAAGATCCCCAGTGCCGCGCCCCACAGCAGCAGCATGATGAACAGCTCTTCGCGAGCCTCCGAAATCGCCACCCAGAAGCCGTGGTTATCGGCATTCTTCGGTGTGCGGAAGAACGGAATGCTGCTGGTGAAGAAACCGTACAGCACCGCTTTGGCGATGGTGTGCGATAACGCCAGCCCGGCCAACGCGGCGCAGAAGGCGTCTTTCAGGTTGACCCCGACCGCGCGGCGGTACAGGAAGATGATCTTGCCCACCTTGAACACGAACAGCGCCAATGGCGGGATCGCGAAAATCAGCAGCGGTGGATCGACCCGTTGCGGCACGATGATCATCGCCGCCGACCACAACAGCGCGCCGACGGTGAAGAAGATGTTCATGCCGTCCGCCACCCACGGCAGCCAGCCCGCGAGGAAGTGGTAACGCTGGCCACGGGTCAGCTCGGTGTCCTTGCCGCGCAGCAGGCTGGCGGTGTGACGCTTGATGATCTGAATCGCGCCATAGGCCCAGCGGAAACGCTGTTTCTTGAAGTCGATAAAGGTATCGGGCATCAGGCCTTTGCCGTAGCTGGTGTGGTAGTACGCCGCCGACAGACCTTTTTCGAACACACGCAGGCCCAGTTCGGCGTCTTCACAGATACACCAGTCGGCCCAGCCCAGTTCCTCGAGCACCGAGCGCCGGGTCATGGTCATGGTGCCGTGCTGGATGATCGCGTCACGGTCGTTGCGGGTGACCATGCCGATGTGGAAGAAGCCTTTGTATTCCGCGTAGCAGAGCTTCTTGAAGGTGCTTTCGTTCTGGTCGCGGTAATCCTGTGGCGATTGCACCACGGCGATTTTCGGGTCGGCGAAGTGCGGCACCATGTGCTTGAGCCAGTTCGGGTCGACGCAGTAGTCCGAGTCGATCACCGCAATCACTTCGGCATCTTTGGCGGTATGGGGAATCAGGTAATTCAGTGCGCCACCCTTGAAGCCGGCCAACGGTGCGACGTGGAAGAACTTGAAGCGTGGGCCAAGAGTTTCGCAATAATCACGCACCGGTTCCCAGACCGCCGGGTCCTTGGTGTTGTTGTCGATGATCAGGACTTCGAAGTCCGGATAGTCGAGGTTGGCCAGCGCGTTGAGGGTCTGTTTGACCATCTCCGGCGGCTCGTTGTAGCACGGCACGTGAATCGACACCTTCGGTCGGTAGTCTGATTCGCCCACCACGGGCAGGAATTCACGCCGGCGTTTGTGGGTCCAGACCGCTTCGGCCAGTTCATGGGCTTCCGTCAGCAGAACGATAAACACCCCGAGTGCACCGAGGGCGAGGAGGAAGCCTACCGTCAGGCTGAACCAGGTGCTGTATTGCTGGCTGTAGTCGTAACCGATCCATACCAGCACCGAACCGCAGAGGAACGCGATAAAGGTCAGGAAGGTACGACCACGTTGGCGCAGGGCCGAGCCGTCGATCATCAGCAAGGTCAGGGACAGCAGGGCCAACACGGCAGAGCCGATCGCCAGCACACGCCATTGCGGGATCGCGACCACCGGGCCTTCGAAGTTGAATTTCTGCTGGCGCGCGGCGTTGAACACGCCCCAGTACGCGCCTACCGAGCCTTCGTCAGTGGCCTTCCACGGTTGGTCAAATGCTTCGATCACGAAGTAGTTGAAACCCTGGCGGTTAAGCTTGTTGACCAGTGTGCGCAAGTAAATGGCCTGGTCCGCCGGCGACGCATCGGCGCCACCGCGCATACGGCCGTTGCTCGGCCAGCCGACTTCGGAGAGCAGCAACGGTTTTTTCGGGAACATCTTTTTCAGGTCACGGGCGCGGTCGAGAACGAACTGGCCGGCCTTGTCCACAGGGATGAACTCCCAGTAGGGCAGAACGTGAGCTGCGATCAGGTCGACGTGCTTGGCCAGTTCCGGGTGTTCTTCCCAGACGTGCCACTGTTCGGAGGTGGTGACTGGAACCTTAACGGCTGCGCGCACGCGATCCAGGATCACGCTCAGCTCGGCAGCAGTGATTTCCTTGCGGAAGATCGCCTCGTTACCGACCACGACGCGAACCACGCTGCGGGAGGTGTTGGCCAGTTGGATGGCGCGCTGAATCTCGCGCTCGTTGCGCTCCTGGTCCGGGCTGATCCAGATCCCCAGGGTTACCCGCAGGCCGAACTCTTCCGCCAGTTTGGGAATGTCCTCCAGCGTGCCGTCGACCGAGTAGGTCCGGATGTTGTCCGTCAGCTTGCTCATGATCTCCAGGTCGCGACGCATTTCATCGTCGGTCGGATACTGGTCTTTCTGCGGGTACTGGCCTTGTTGAAACGGCGAGTACGAGAAGCCGGAGATCTGTTCAGGCCAGTTGGGGGCGGAGACCGGGCGATTGACCAACGCCCAGAAACCGGTGAACAAGGCGGCGATTGCTAGAACCACTACCAGGTTGAGTCCAAATTTACGCGATGACATAGCTTTTTCGGGTTCCAAAGGCTGTGGAACGAAGGAACGGTTGGCGGCCGGCTGCCAGGTGGCAGGGGCGCGCATCCTACACTGGAGGTTCTCTGACCGTACAGCGAACAGGGAAACGCACGACATTGGGCAGTCCAGGTCGACTTAAGTTCTTTGACCAGAGCGTTGTAGTCCAATTCCGATCAATTTTTTGTCAATTAAAGCAGTCGACACCGCCGTTCATAGTGCAAAGATGCTCTTGGCCGCCGACAGCCCTATAATGCGCGCCGGTTTTTGGGGTAATGGTCATGAGTACAGAAGATCCGCGGTTTGCTGGTATCGCCCGCTTGTATGGCATTGAAGGCATGGAGCGCTTGCGCGCGGCCCATGTGGCGATCGTCGGCGTCGGTGGTGTCGGTTCCTGGGCGGCGGAAGCGGTTGCCCGGTGTGGCGTGGGCGAGATATCGCTGTTCGACCTGGACGACGTCTGCGTCAGCAACGTCAACCGTCAGCTGCATGCGCTGGACAGCACCGTCGGCAAGCCCAAGGTCGAGGTGATGGCCGAGCGCCTGCGCGGGATCAACCCGGACTGCACGGTGCATGCGGTGGCGGACTTCGTCACCCGCGAAACCATGGCCGAATACATCACGCCGAACATCGACTGCGTGATCGACTGCATCGACAGTGTCAACGCCAAGGCGGCGCTGATTGCCTGGTGCAAGCGGCGCAAGATCCAGATCATCACCACCGGCGGCGCGGGAGGGCAGATCGACCCGACGCTGATCCAGGTCTGCGATCTGAATCGCACGTTCAACGATCCGCTGGCGTCGAAAGTGCGCTCTACATTGCGCCGCGACTATGGCTTCTCCCGTACCGTGACCCGTCACTACAGCGTGCCGTGCGTGTTTTCCACCGAGCAACTGCGCTACCCGAAACCCGATGGCAGCATTTGCCTGCAGAAGAGTTTTGTCGGGGACGGCGTGAAGCTCGACTGCGCCGGGGGCTTTGGCGCGGTGATGATGGTGACGGCGACGTTTGGCATGGTCGCGGCGACCAAGGCTGTGGATAAGATTGTGGCGGGCGTGCGGCGTCCGGCGGATCGGATCAAACCTCAGGTTTAATGGTTGTGGTTCGATCGTTCCCACGCAGAGCGTGGGAACGATCAGTGCGCTAGCTCACGCATCCGCTGCAACACCGCATTCAAGCCATTGCTACGGGACTGGGACAACTGGCGACCCAGCCCCAGCTGACTGAACCAATCCGCCAAATCCACCTGTTGCAACTCAACTGCGGACAACCCGTTGACCCGCGCCAGCAGCAACGCCACCAACCCGCGAATCAATCGCGCATCGCTGCTGGCGCTGAATTGCCAGTGCCCGTCCTGCAACGTGCCGACCAGCCAGACCTGGCTTTCACAGCCATGCACGCGGTTGGCGTCGACTTTATCCACATCGCTCAACGCAGGCAGACGGTCGCCCCACTGCATCAACAGCCGCGCCCGCTGTTCCCAGCTCGCCGCCTGCTGAAACGTGTCCAGCGCTGTAATGGCATCGACGGGCAAGGTCATCGCAACAACTCCAGGGCCTGATCCAGTGCTTCGAAAAAGCGCTCAAGGTCTTCGGAATTGTTGTACAGCGCCAACGACACCCGAATCGCCCCGGCCAGTTCAAAGCTTTTGAGCAACGGCATGGCGCAATGATGACCGGCGCGCACGGCGATGCCCTGTTCGGTCAGCAAATGCGCCAAATCAGAGTTATGCACACCCTCGACGACAAAACTGGCCAGCGCCAGCTGCGGTTTGCCCAGCAGGCGAATGCCGTTGCGCGCTTCCAGGCCTTTGAGCAGATAGTCATGCAGCGCCGCTTCGTGGGCGGACACGGCGTCTTGATCCAGCCCGGTCAAGTAGTCCAGCGTTGCGCCCAGACCGATCACACTGGCGATCGGCGGCGTACCGGCCTCGAACCCCAGCGGTGCGGACCGAAAGCGAGCATCGTGGTAGTTGGCGTCCAGCACCATTTCGCCGCCGAACTGCCAGGGGCGCAGCTGTTGCAGCGCTTCGTTGCGTCCGAACAGCACGCCCAGGCCATCGGGGCCATAGAGTTTGTGGCTGGAAAACACGTAGAAGTCGCAGCCCAGTGCCTGCACATCGTGCCGACCATGAACCACGCCTTGAGCGCCATCGACCACGGTCAGCGCGTTGTGTGCCTTGGCCATCGCCAACAGCGCGGGCAACGGTTGCCAGGCGCCCAGCACGTTGGACAGCTGGCTGACCGCCAGCAAACGGGTTCGCGGACCGATCAACTGCGCGGCGACATCCAGGTCGATCAAACCATCGACATTCAGCGGCAGGATCACCAGCTTCAGGTCGCGACGGTGGGCCAGTTGCTGCCACGGCAACAGGTTGGCGTGATGCTCCAGAGCGCTGATGACAATTTCATCGCCTGGATTGAAAAGGTGTTCCAGGCCATAGGCCAGGAGGTTCAGCGCGGAAGTCGCACCGTGGGTAAAGATAATCTGTCCGCAATCGCCGGCATTGAGCCATTGTGCAACTTTGCGGCGGCTGTCCTCGAACGCCTGGGTGGCATGGGCGCCAGGCAAGTGTTGCGCCCGATGCACGTTGGCCGCGCCGTTGGCGTAGTAATGCGCCAGGGCATCCAGCAGGGCTTGAGGTTTTTGCGTGGTGGCGGCGTTGTCCAGATAGGTCTGGTCTTGCCGTTGCAGTGCGGCGATGGCCGGAAAATCGGCGCGCCAGGGAGAAGGAATCATCATGTTGTTCGGCCCTGGTGACATGGGCGGGTGTACGCCTGACCTTGCAGGAGCGAGCGATGCGGCGCTCCTACAAGGTGATCGTTTGACGCTCTGCTTAGTTGTGAGCGTGCAGCGCTTCGTTCAGTTCGATGGCCGACTTGTGGGTTTTGCACTCCACGGCACCGGTTTCCGAATTGCGACGGAACAACAGGTCAGGTTGACCGGCCAATTCACGGGCCTTGACCACTTTGACCAGCTGATTCTTTTCGTCGAGCAGCGCAACCTTGGTACCGGCTGTCACGTACAGGCCCGACTCAACGGTGTTGCGATCGCCCAACGGGATGCCGATACCGGCATTGGCGCCGATCAGGCAGCCTTCGCCCACCTTGATCACGATGTTGCCGCCACCCGACAGGGTGCCCATGGTCGAGCAGCCGCCGCCCAGGTCCGAACCCTTGCCGACGAACACGCCAGCCGACACGCGGCCTTCGATCATGCCCGGGCCTTCGGTGCCAGCGTTGAAGTTAACGAAACCTTCGTGCATCACGGTGGTGCCTTCGCCCACGTAGGCGCCCAGACGAATACGTGCCGCGTCAGCGATACGCACGCCGGCCGGTACCACGTAGTCGGTCATTTTCGGGAACTTGTCCACCGAGAACACTTCCAGCAGCTCGCCGCGCAAGCGGGCTTCCAGTTGATGCTCGGCCAGTTCGGACAGGTCGATCGCACCCTGGCTGGTCCAGGCCACGTTCGGCAGCAGCGGGAAGATCCCGGCCAGGTTCAGGCCGTGCGGCTTGACCAGGCGGTGGGACAGCAGGTGCAGCTTGAGGTAAGCCTCAGGCGTGGAGCTCAGCTGTGCGTCTTCGGCCAGCAGCGTGGCGACCAGCGGCTTGTGGCTCTCGGCCAGACGGGTCAGCAGCGCAGCTTGTGCAGCGTCGACGCTTTTCAGCGCTTCAGCCAGTTGCGATGCCTGAGCAGTGCTGAAGGCGATGGCCTGATTGCCTTCGGTGTAGCCCAGAACCGGTGCAATGGCAGCGACCAGTTCGGCCGACGGATTGAGCAGTGGCTGCGCGTAAAACACTTCCAGCCATGCGCCTTGACGGTTTTGAGTGCCGACACCAAAGGCCAGGCTGAACAGGGTAGTGGACATGTTGATACCTCTAACAAAATGGAACGGGCTGCCTTACTTGAGTGCGGCCGCGTAGATATCTGGCTTGAAGCCAATCAGGGTTCTGTCACCGAGATCGAGCACCGGGCGCTTGATCATCGAGGGTTGTGCGAGCATCAGTTCGATGGCTTTCGGCTGGTCGAGATCGGCTTTGCGTTCGTCGTCGAGCTTGCGAAAGGTCGTGCCTGCACGGTTCAACACCACTTGCCAGCCGTGCTCCTCGCACCATTGGGTCAGGTGTTCACGGTCGATTCCGACCGCTTTGTAATCATGGAAGTCATAGCCGACAGCGTGTTCATCGAGCCAGGTGCGCGCCTTTTTCATGGTGTCGCAGGCTTTGATGCCGAAAAGGTGCAACGTTTTGCTTGAAACGGTCAAGGAATTGCCCCCTTTGCAGGTGCTGAAAATAAAAGGTGACGGATTATGCCATGACCGGACGGTTTCGCGTCGGCTGTGGTCGGGTTTGTCTTTTTGTCTTGGCAATCGACTGTTCTATGCGACATAGGTGCAACGATCGGCCTGCAGTCTAAGCCGCTAATATGGCACTTCAATGCTGTCGATTGCTCGTGAACCGCGCTTTATGCGCGATTTTGAGTGTACGGCCGTTTGCCCGCAGCTTTGAGTAGCTGACGAGCGAGCGCTTGCGTCGAGACCTGACGGTTGAAGCAGCATTGGCTGGGTTTTTTATTGACGGTGTGGATGAAGTATAAGGCTCTACAATGTGTAGCTTTATATTGACTGTCAGAGGCAGCTTATCCACCCCTGACAGTGTTTGGGTTTATCTCCCGCTGTAAATTTCTGTCATCAGCTTTACGTCGTTTGCAGATAAGCGATTGTTACGCGCTATCGCTACACCGTCGAGAGTAAGTTCAGCCTGGATAGGGTAGTGCATGATTGAGGTGCGGTCATAAGGCGATGTTCGGGTTTTTGGTTTTTCCAATTTTTTTAACAGGTTGGAATAGATCTCCTCTCTTGACCATTTTTGTGTTCGGCTCATGAATTCGTAAACGGCAGTTTCGTTCCAATTAATATTGGCGTCTGGATGTTGATGTTCGTGTTTAAGCCCAAGAGCGTGACCAAACTCATGCAGCACGTTACCGAAGAAAACTTGATTTAGTCCTTGCCATTGCAAATTCATGGTCGGTTCATCTTTCGGTACAAGCAGTGCGTCAGTGCCAACAACGGACCAATTCCCTGAATGGAAGTCGTCAGATATCCGGATATCACCCTCTGAACCTTCGACGAAAAGGATGCGAACGTCAAAGACGGCAGGTATCCATTGGTGGATTGCTCCTTGTGTGGCCTCGATGAACCAACGGTTTGTGCTCAGAAAAGCCACTTTTAGTGTCCGACCTTTTTTCCAGAATTTGGTGTGGTCGCCTACAGCGCGTTTTTGTCGGCCTCCTGGTATTGTCTGGGGCGCGTTCGCTAGGTCTTCATTGATTGCCGCATCATAAGAAGCCTGAATATTATCGGGCTCAATGCACTTGCATAAGTTCATACTCGTCATCCTTGTGAGTGTGTTGTTTGAGGTCTCCGTTATTGGAGAAGCATTGGTTTGTTTATCTATGTGATTTTGTTTTGGTCTAATGTTCAGGCGGGTTTTATAGTGTGTGTTGCTTGGTGTCGTCAATTGGCGAGCGAAAGGGATATGTAAGTTTGTTTTTGTGGGGGGAGGGTGTTGTTGTGTGTGCTGGGTGTGGAGGTGTTATTAAATAAATGGCTTGGCTGATGATGCTCCGCACTACATTGCATAGTGCGGAGCTTTTATGAGTTATTTATTGCGTGTAATAAACGCGCGAATTCGCTCTGCGGCTTCAATGCATTCTGCCAACGGTGCAACCAGCGCCATACGTACTCGGCCTGCTCCGGGGTTTGAGCCGTTCACTTCGCGAGACAGGTAAGACCCTGGTACGACCGTCACGTGTTCCTCGGCAAACAGATCCCGGCAGAACGCCGCGTCGTCGCCATTTACGTTTGGCCACAGATAGAAACCGCCATCCGGGCGCTGCACATCCATCACCGGGCTGAGGATTTCCAATACCGCATCGTATTTCTCACGGTACAGCGCACGGTTGGCCCGCACATGCACTTCGTCGTTCCACGCGGCAACGCTGGCCAGTTGCGTTTGAACCGGCATCGCACAGCCGTGGTAAGTGCGATACAGCAGGAAACCCTTGAGGATGTCTGCGTCGCCGGCCACAAAGCCCGAACGCAGGCCTGGCAGGTTGGAACGCTTGGACAGGCTATGAAACACCACGCAACGCTTGAAATCTTTGCGGCCTAGTTCAACGCAGGCGCTGAGCAGGCCGGGTGGCGGGGTCTGCTCATCGAAGTACAGTTCGCTGTAGCACTCGTCAGCGGCGATCACGAAATCGTATTCGTCGGCCAGGGCGATCAGTTTTTTCAGGGTTTCAACCGGGATCAACGCGCCGGTCGGGTTGCCCGGCGAGCACAGGAACAGGATCTGGCAACGCTTCCAGATGTCTGGCGAAACAGCGTCGAAATCCGGGTTGAAGCCGTTTTCGTCAAGGCATGGCAGGTAATGCGGCTTGGCTCCGGCCAGGAACGCCGCGCCTTCGTAGATCTGATAGAACGGGTTCGGGCTGACCACCAGCGCGTCTTCACCACGGTTGACCACGGTCTGGGTGAATGCGAACAACGCTTCGCGGGTGCCGTTGACCGGCAGCACGTTGCGCGCGGGGTCGAGCCAGCCATTTGGAACGCTGAAACGGCGTTCGCACCATGCGGCGATCGCTTCACGCAGGGCCGGGATGCCGAGGGTGGTCGGGTATACGGCCATCTGATCCAGATTGCTTGCCAAGGCTTCGGCGACAAAGCTTGGCGAGCGATGCTTCGGTTCGCCGATGGACAACGCGATGGCGCGTTTGTCCGGGTTTGGCGTGACGCTGCCGAGCAGGGCGCGGAGCTTTTCGAACGGGTAGGGCTGCAACTGGTTCAGAGCGTTGTTCATGGGGGCCTCGTTCAATATGGGAGCGGGCCTGTGTGGCGAGGGAGCTTGCTCCCGTTGGACTGCGCAGCAGTCGCAAGCTTTTGGGGTCGCTTCGCGACCCAGCGGGAGCAAGCTCCCTCGCCACACAAGCCCGCTCCCACAGGGGGATTGGGTTGATTCAGATGCTGATGCGCGAATGTTTGATATCGGGTTCCTGGTTGACGCTCAGCTGTTTGACGATTGCATCCTGCAAGCGGCTGCACAGCAAGGGGTCGGACAGCGGCTGATTGTTGGCGTCGGTGATGAAGAACACGTCTTCCACGCGCTCGCCCAAGGTGGCGATCTTGGCGTTCTGCAGCGACAGGTCGAACTCGAGGAAGATCGTGCCGATCCGCGCCAGTAACCCGGGACGGTCGGGTGCGCTGAGTTCCAGCACGGTCACCGGACGCTGGGCATCGTTGTGGATTGTCACCTGTGGCGCAAAGGTAAAATGTTTGAGCTGACGCGGCACCCGACGCTGGATAATCGTTGGGTAGTTGTCCGGATTGCGCAGGGCTTCGGTCAGGCCTTCGCGGATCTGCTTGACCCGCGCCGGGTTGTCGCCGATCGAGTCGCCATCGGTATCGAGCACGATATAGGTGTCGAGGGTGAACTGGCTGCTGGAGGTGATGACCCGGGCGTCGTGAATGTTCAGGTTGAGCTGGTCCATCGCCGCTACGGTCACGGCGAAGAAGTCGTGCTGGTCCGGCGCATAAATGAAGATCTGCGTACCGCCCTCGAACTCGCGCTGGGTGGTTTCCTTGATCAGCACCAGCGGGCCGCCGTCGGCCGGCTGCTGCAAGATTGCATCAGTGTGCCAGGCTACGTCGCCGGCGGTGTGACGCAGGAAGTAGTCATCGCCCAGTTGTGCCCACAACTGCTCGACGTCGTCCGGGTCGGTGCCGCCGCGTACCAGAATGTCCAGCGCTGCGCTTTGGGTCTGGCGGATCTGTTCTTCGCGATCCACCGGGTTTTCCAGGCCGCGACGCAAGGCGCGCTTGGTCTCGGTGTAGAGCTGGCGCAACAGGCTCGCGCGCCAGGAGTTCCATAGCGTCGGGTTGGTCGCGTTGATGTCGGCAACGGTCAGCACATACAGATAATCGAGGCGGGTTTCATCGCCGACAATCTGCGCGAAATCGTGGATCACATGCGGGTCGGACAAGTCCTTGCGCTGGGCGGTGGTCGACATCACCAGGTGGTTTTGCACCAGCCAGACGATCAGGCGGCTGTCCCAGATCGGCAACTGATGGCGCTGGCAAAAGGCTTCGGCGTCCACTGCGCCGATTTCCGAGTGGTCGCCATGCCGGCCCTTGCCGATGTCGTGGTACAGGCCGGCCAGGTAAATCAACTCCGGCTTGGGCAGTTTGGCCATGAGCTTGCTGGCCAGCGGGAATTTTTCCGACACTTGGGTGTACTGCAACTTACGCAGGTGCTTGATCAGGTTCAGGGTGTGCGCGTCGACCGTATAGATGTGAAACAGGTCGTGCTGCATCTGCCCGACAATAAAGCCGAACTCCGGCAGATAACGCCCAAGGATCCCGTAACGGTTCATCCGCCGCAGGTTGCGGTGGACGCCGATCTTGCACTTGAACAATTCGATGAACAGGCTGGTATTGCGAATATCGTTGCGGAAGTCGTCGTCGATCAAATGACGGTTCTCGCGCAGCAGGCGGATGGTGTCGGCGCGTACGCCTTTGATCTCCGGCTGCTGGGCCATCAGCACGAAGATTTCGAGCATGGCGAACGGCGTGCGGCGGAACACATTGTTGTTGCGCGCCTCGATGTAGCCGTCGTGCAGCTGGAATCGCGAGTTGATCGGCTGGGGCGGTGCTTCGTCTTCGGGGGCCAGGATCACTTCTTCGAAGTGCTGGATGATCAAGTCGCTGAGCTGGGCAATGCTCATGACCACCCGGTAGTACTGCTGCATGAAGTTTTCGATGGCGTGCTTGGCGTCATTGCCGACGAAACCCAGCAACCCGGCAATCGTGCGCTGGTGATCGAACAGCAGGCGGTCTTCGGCGCGGCCGGCGAGCATGTGCAGCGCATAACGCACTTTCCACAGGAATTCCTGGGACGAAGCCAGCAGGGCGTTCTCGCTCTCCACCAGGAAACCTTCGCCGGCCAGGGCCCGCAGATTGAGGGTGCCGTACTCACGACGGGCAACCCACAGAATCGTCTGGATATCGCGCAAGCCACCGGGCGAGCCCTTGACGTTGGGTTCCAGGTTGTACTCGGTGTCGTTGTACTTGTGGTGACGGGCTTTCTGTTCGGCGCGCTTGGCCAGGAAGAACTCCTTGCTGGGCCACATGTGTTCTGTGCTGGTCACGTCCAGCATGCGCTGGCGCAGGCGCTCGGGACCGGCAATGGTGCGGCTTTCCATCAGGTTGGTGATCACCGTCAGGTCGGCGCGGGCTTCCTCGGCGCATTCGTCAACCGAGCGAACGCTCTGGCCGACTTCCAGGCCGATGTCCCACAGCAACGTCAGAAAACGCTCGATTGAATCACGGAAAATTTCGTGGTCGGCGCCGCCCAGCAGGATCAGCAGGTCGATGTCAGAGTAGGGGTGCAACTCGCCACGACCGTAGCCGCCGACCGCGACCAGCGCGATGTCGGCTTCGAAGTTCCAGTTGAATTGCTCCCAGGCCTTTTGCAGGATGTTATCGACGAACCAGGCACGATCCTCGATCAGCCGGCGAATCTCCCGGCCGCTGCGAAACCGCTCGTCGAGCACTTCGCGGGCCTGACGGATCGCCTTCTTGAAAGCAGCGATAGGGCTTGCCTTCAGGGCCAGTTCAGCCTGGAACTGGCCGCGGTCGAAGAGTTCGGGATCCACCTGCGGCATCGATTGGCTTTCCTTTCTATAAGGCTGGGAACGGCGCGGGCGGGATCAGGCCGAAACGCGCGGGATGGTATCGTCGCTGCGCAGGGTGAAGATCTCGTAGCCGGTATCGGTCACCAGCAGAGTGTGTTCCCATTGCGCCGACAGCTTGCGGTCCTTGGTGATCGCGGTCCAGCCATCGCCCAGCACCTTGGTGTCGGCCTTGCCCTGGTTGATCATCGGCTCGATGGTGAAGGTCATGCCGGCTTTCAGTTCCATGCCGGTGCCGGCGCGGCCGTAGTGCAGGATCTGCGGTTCTTCGTGGAACACCTTGCCGATGCCGTGGCCGCAGAACTCGCGAACCACCGAGAAACCGTTCTTTTCCGCGTGCTTCTGGATCACTTCACCGATATCGCCCAGGCGGCAGCCGGGTTTCACCAGTTCGATGGCCTTGTACATGCATTCCTGTGTCACCTGGGACAGACGCTCGGCCCAGACCGGCACGGTGCCGACGTGGAACATGCGGCTGGTATCGCCGTGGTAGCCGTCCTTGATCACTGTGACGTCGATGTTCAGCGTGTCGCCATCCTTCAACGGCTTCTCGTTCGGGATGCCGTGGCAGACCACGTGGTTGATCGAGGTGCAGATCGACTTCGGAAAGCCCTTGTAGTTGAGCGGGGCAGGAATGGCTTTCTGCTCGTTGACGATGTAGTCGTGGCAGATGCGGTCCAGCTCTTCGGTGGTAACGCCCGGCTTGACATAATCGGCAATCATTTCCAGCACATCGGCGGCCAATTTGCCGGCGATCCGCATTTTTGCGATGTCCTCTGGGGTTTTGAGGGTGACGGTCATACAGGCTCTCTCTGCGCTCAATGGCGCCTTCTAAAACGAAATGGGCATTGCGCGAACGATCGTCGCGGCCCTGAAAAACGCAATTCTACCAGACGATCAGGGCAAATCTGAGCTTCTGTGCATCGCTTCTCTCTATAGGATGGCGCATTCTTGGGGGATTCCAAGGGCGGGATCAAAAGCATTCGCCAGGTTTTCAGAATGCGGGTTCCGTTTTTTCCGGCCTTGTGATATAAAATGCGCCGCTTTCCGGGGTACCCTGAAAAGCTTAAATCCACACACGTGTCGACACGATGACCTGGGTGCCTTCAGCTGATGCTGCTGGTTGGTCATTGGGATACGTGGAGGCCAAACCCGACTTATTAAGGAACTATCATGTCCCAAGTCAACATGCGCGATATGCTGAAGGCCGGTGTGCACTTCGGTCACCAAACCCGTTACTGGAATCCGAAAATGGGTAAGTACATTTTCGGCGCGCGTAACAAGATTCACATCATCAACCTTGAAAAAACCCTGCCAATGTTCAACGAAGCTCTGACTTTCGTAGAGCGTCTGGCCCAGGGCAAAAACAAGATTCTGTTCGTCGGCACCAAGCGTTCCGCTGGCAAGATCGTTGCTGAAGAAGCAGCACGTTGCGGTTCGCCGTACGTCGATCACCGCTGGTTGGGCGGCATGCTGACCAACTTCAAAACCATCCGTGCTTCCATCAAGCGTCTGCGTGACCTTGAAGTGCAAGCTGAAGACGGTACTTTCGCCAAGCTGACCAAGAAAGAAGCGCTGATGCGCACTCGCGATCTTGAGAAGCTGGATCGTTCCCTGGGTGGTATCAAGGACATGGGCGGTCTGCCAGACGCTCTGTTCGTTATCGACGTTGATCACGAGCGCATCGCGATCACCGAAGCCAACAAGCTGGGCATCCCGGTTATCGGCGTAGTCGATACCAACAGCAGCCCGGAAGGCGTTGACTACATCATCCCAGGCAACGATGACGCAATCCGCGCTATCCAGCTGTACATGGGTTCGATGGCTGACGCTGTTATCCGTGGTCGCAACAATGTTGCTGGCGGCACTGTAGAATTCGCAGCTGAAGAAACTCAGGCTGCAGCTGAGTAATTGACGCCCTGGCGTTGACTCAGTAAGCAAAAAGGGGGCTTGGCCCCCTTTTTGCCACCTCGAAAACCATTTGTCGGCGCCCACTGCTTTATCTGTAACGTGCGGCAGCTAACAAGGGTGGTTCGGGAAGAATTGATCGCCCGTTCGATCGGGTGGAATGGTTGAAAACCTATCCAAGAGGAATTTGAAAATGGCAGAGATTACTGCAGCGTTGGTCAAAGAACTGCGCGAGCGTACCGGCGAAGGCATGATGGACTGCAAAAAGGCCTTGACCAAGGCTGGCGGCGACATCGAAAAAGCCATTGATGACATGCGCGCTTCGGGCGCCATCAAGGCTGCCAAGAAAGCCGGCAACGTTGCCGCTGAAGGCGCAATCGCTCTCAAGGAAGACGGTAAATCCGCCGTTCTGCTGGAAGTGAACTCGCAGACCGACTTCCTGGCTCTGCAGGACGACTTCAAGGCATTTGTTGCTGCCAGCATTGAAAAAGCGTTCGCTGACAAACTGACCGATGCTGCTCCGCTGATCGAAGCGCGTGAAGCTGATCGTCTGGTTCTGGTTGGCAAGGTTGGCGAAAACGTCAACATTCGTCGCCTGGCTCGCGTTGAAGGCGATGTTGTTGGTGGCTACCTGCACGGCAACAAGATTGGTGTTGCGGTTGTTCTCAAGGGCGGCGACGTTGAGCTGGCCAAAGACATCGCTATGCACGTAGCGGCTACCAACCCTGAATTCCTGCTGCCGTCGGAAGTTTCCGCTGAAGCGATCGAGCGCGAGAAAGGCGTGTTCCTGACCCTCAACGCTGACAAGATTGCCGGCAAGCCAGAAAACATCGTTGAAAACATGGTCAAAGGCCGTATCAGCAAGTTCCTGGCTGAAGCGAGCCTGGTTGAGCAGGCGTTCGTCAAGAACCCTGAAATCAAGGTCGGCGACCTGGCCAAGAAAGCCGGTGCTGAAATCGTTTCTTTCACCTACTTCAAAGTAGGCGAAGGCATCGAGAAGCCAGTAGACAACTTCGCAGAAGAAGTTGCTGCCCAGCTGGCTGCCAGCAAGCAATAAGACGGTTTTTTAACTGTCGCCCTGAAGAGGCTGCCCGCTTACGCGCGCAGCCTCTTTTCAGATGGGGTTGCCAATTTTATTTGGTTTCCTTTTGGAACTGGCTTACAAAGCCATGTTCCGATGGCGCTGAAGCAGCGCCAAGCTAGAGTGAACGCCAGCTGTAAACAGCTCGCAAAGAATTTTTAAAATACGCCGCAGGAGAGATTCGCAATGGCTCAGCAGGGCAGTGGTTATCAGGCTCGCTATAAACGCATTCTACTCAAGCTTAGCGGCGAGGCCCTGATGGGCTCGGAAGAGTTCGGGATCGATCCGAAAGTTCTGGATCGCATGGCACTGGAAGTTGGCCAACTGGTTGGCATCGGTGTTCAGGTCGGTCTGGTGATCGGCGGGGGTAACCTGTTCCGTGGCGCAGCGCTCAGCGCCGCCGGCATGGATCGGGTCACTGGCGACCACATGGGCATGCTGGCCACTGTGATGAACGCCCTGGCGATGCGCGATGCGCTGGAACGTGCCAATATCTCGGCCATCGTGATGTCGGCCATTTCCATGGTTGGCGTGACCGATCACTATGATCGCCGCAAAGCCATGCGCCACCTGAACTCCAAGGAAGTCGTGATTTTCGCGGCCGGTACTGGCAATCCGTTCTTTACAACGGACTCGGCTGCCTGCCTGCGCGCAATCGAAATCGATGCCGATGTGGTGCTCAAGGCAACGAAGGTTGATGGCGTCTACACCGCTGACCCGTTCAAAGACCCGCATGCCGAGAAGTTCGATCATCTGACCTACGATGAAGTGCTGGATCGCAAGCTGGGTGTGATGGATCTGACGGCCATTTGCCTGTGCCGCGACCACAAGATGCCGCTGCGCGTGTTTAATATGAACAAACCCGGTGCCCTGTTGAATATCGTACATGGCGGCGCTGAAGGAACCCTGATCGAGGAAGTTCAACAATGATCAACGAAATCAAGAAAGACGCTAAAGAGCGCATGCAGAAATCCGTAGAATCGCTGGCGCACAACTTCGGGCGTATCCGTACCGGCCAGGCGCACCCAAGCATTCTGGAAGGCGTGATGGTTCCGTACTACGGCGCCGACACTCCGATCAAGCAAGTGGCGAACATCACCGTTAAAGACGCCCGTACCCTGCAAGTCGTTGCCTTCGAGCGCAACATGCTGGGCGCGGTCGACAAGGCTATCGGTAGCGCTGGCCTGAATCTCAACCCGACCAACCTGGGTGAGTTGCTGCTGATCTCCATGCCGGCCCTGACCGAAGAAACCCGCCGGGGCTTCACCAAGCAGGCTCGTGATGTCGCTGAGGATGCCCGTGTTGCCGTGCGCAACATCCGTCGCGATGCAAACAGCTCGCTGAAGGACCTGGTCAAGGAAAAGGAAATCAGCGAAGACGAAGAGCGTCGTGCCACTGGCGAGATCGACGATCTGACCAAGAAATTCGTGGCTGAAATCGACGCTAAGTTGGCGGAGAAAGAAAAAGACCTGATGGCCGTATAAGGGTCGAGTTTTAAATGGACAAGACCAAGCAGACTGCGCCGTCCGCGGTGCCGCGCCATGTCGCGATCATCATGGATGGTAATAATCGTTGGGCGAAAAAACGCTTTATGCCGGGTGTCGCCGGGCATAAAGCGGGTGTGGATGCTGTTCGTGCGGTCATCGAGGTGTGTGCGGAGTCCGGGGTTGAGGTATTGACCCTGTTTGCGTTCTCCAGTGAGAACTGGCAACGCCCGGCCGATGAGGTCAGTGCCTTGATGGATCTGTTCTTCAGGGCGCTGCGTCGCGAGGCCAAGCGCCTGAACGACAACAACATCAGTTTGCGCATCATCGGCGACCGTTCGCGTTTTCATCCAGAGCTTCAAGCTGCCATGCGTGAAGCCGAGGCTATGACTGCCGGCGTCAATCGCTTTATCCTGCAGATCGCCGCCAACTACGGTGGTCAGTGGGACATCGCGCAAGCTGCGCAACGTCTGGCGCGCGAAGTTCAGGCCGGGCATCTGCGCCCTGAAGACATCACTCCCGAGCTGTTGCAAACCTGTCTGGCGACCGGCGATCTGCCGTTGCCGGACTTGTGCATCCGTACCGGTGGCGAGCATCGCATCAGTAACTTCCTGCTGTGGCAACTGGCTTACGCCGAGTTGTACTTCTCCGACCTGTTCTGGCCGGACTTCAAACACGACGCCATGCGCAAGGCGCTGGCTGATTTCGCTTCTCGCCAGCGTCGCTTCGGTAAAACGAGCGAGCAGGTCGAGTCTGGAGCCCGGGTTTAATGCTTAAACAACGAATCATCACGGCACTGATTCTGCTGCCGATTGCCCTGTGCGGGTTTTTCCTGCTTGAAGGGTCCGGTTTTGCGCTGTTTATCGGGCTGGTGGTGACGCTGGGGGCATGGGAATGGGCGCGCCTGGCAGGTTTTGCTGGCCAGGCGATCCGTGTTGCTTTTGCAGCTGTGGTCGCGTTGATGCTGTTTGTCATGCATATCCTGCCGGGGCTCGCGCCTTGGGTGCTGGGCGCCTCGGTGCTCTGGTGGGGCGTGGCCACCTATCTGGTGCTGACTTATCCACGGTCCAGCGAACACTGGGCCAGCGCTGCGTGCAAGCTGGCGATCGGTTTGTTGATTCTGTTGCCGGCCTGGCAAGGTCTGATCCTGATCAAGCAGGAACCCTTGGGCAACTGGCTGATCATGGCCGTGATGGTGTTGGTCTGGGGCGCCGATATCGGTGCGTACTTTTCCGGTCGAGCCTTCGGCAAGCGCAAGCTGGCACCACAGGTCAGTCCTGGCAAGAGCTGGGAGGGCGTGTACGGCGGCTTGCTGCTGAGCCTGGTGATCACGGCAATCGTCGGTTTTGCGCGGGACTGGAGTTTCGCTCAGATGCTGATGGGCCTGTTCGGTGCTGCGATCATTGTGTTCATTTCGGTGGTGGGTGACCTCACCGAAAGCATGTTCAAGCGCCAGTCGGGGATCAAGGACAGCAGTAATCTGCTGCCAGGGCACGGCGGTGTGCTGGACCGCATCGACAGTCTGACAGCGGCGATTCCGGTGTTCGCCGTGCTGCTGTGGATGGCGGCATCGTGAGTCGCCCACAACAGATTACCGTGCTGGGGGCGACCGGCTCGATTGGTCTGAGCACTCTGGACGTCATCGCCCGTCACCCCGAACGCTATCAGGTATTCGCCTTGAGCGGTTTCACTCGTTTGAGTGAGCTGCTGGCGCTGTGCGTGCGTCATACGCCGCGTTTCGCGGTCGTGCCGGAATCTGGTGCTGCCCGAGGCTTGCAGGACGAATTGCATGCGGCTGGCCTGTCGACCCGTGTTCTGGTGGGAGAGGAGGGCTTGTGTCAGATCGCCTCGGATCCAGAAGTCGATGCGGTAATGGCGGCGATCGTCGGGGCGGCGGGTTTGCGTCCGACCCTGGCGGCGGTCGAGGCCGGCAAAAAGATTCTTTTGGCCAATAAAGAAGCGCTGGTGATGTCCGGTGCGCTGTTCATGCAGGCCGTGCGTAAAAGCGGTTCGGTACTGCTGCCGATCGACAGCGAGCACAACGCGATTTTCCAGTGCATGCCGCAGGACTTCTCTCGTGGTTTGGGCGCGGTCGGTGTACGCCGGATTCTACTGACAGCCTCTGGTGGCCCGTTCCGGCAGACGCCCCTGGCCGAACTGGCGCATGTTACCCCCGAGCAAGCGTGTGCTCACCCGAATTGGTCCATGGGGCGCAAGATTTCGGTGGATTCGGCCAGCATGATGAACAAAGGGCTCGAGCTGATCGAGGCCTGCTGGCTGTTCGACGCTACGCCCTCTCAGGTCGAAGTGGTGATTCACCCGCAAAGCGTGATTCATTCGCTGGTCGACTATGTCGATGGTTCGGTGCTGGCGCAGCTGGGTAATCCGGATATGCGCACACCAATTGCCAATGCCCTGGCGTGGCCGGAGCGGATCGACTCGGGCGTTGCGCCGTTGGATCTGTTCGCCATCGCTCGCCTGGATTTCCAGGCACCCGATGAAGAGCGCTTCCCTTGCCTGCGCCTTGCGCGTCAAGCCGCCGAGGCAGGTAACAGCGCGCCGGCCATGCTCAATGCCGCGAATGAAGTGGCTGTGGCGGCCTTTCTCGACGGACGGGTTCGCTATCTGGAAATCGCGAGTATTATCGAGGAAGTATTGAACCTCGAGCCTGTGGTTGCGGTTGATGATCTCGAGGCAGTGTTTACGGCCGATGCGAAAGCACGGGTACTGGCCGGGCAATGGTTGAGTCGTCACGGCCGATAAGTGCTGCAATACGTTGGCCCATGCAGCACCGATAGGATTGCGGAGAAAGTAGATGAGCGCGCTCTATATGATTGTCGGCACCCTGGTAGCGCTGGGCGTGCTGGTCACCTTCCACGAATTCGGCCATTTCTGGGTCGCACGTCGCTGTGGGGTCAAAGTGCTGCGTTTCTCCGTGGGCTTCGGCATGCCGCTGCTGCGCTGGCACGACAGCAAAGGCACTGAATTCGTGGTTGCCGCCATCCCGCTGGGTGGCTACGTGAAAATGCTCGACGAGCGCGAAGGTGAGGTGCCGGCCGATCAGCTCGATCACGCCTTCAATCGCAAGTCCGTCCGTCAGCGCGTTGCTATCGTGGCAGCCGGTCCGATTGCCAACTTTCTATTGGCGATGGTGTTTTTCTGGGCATTGGCAATGCTGGGCAGCGAGCAGGTGCGCCCGGTTATCGGCGCGGTCGAATCCGGCAGTATCGCCTCCAGGGCAGGTTTGAGTCCGGGGCAGGAAATTATTGCCATCGATGGCGAGCCCACTTCCGGCTGGGCTGCGGTGAACCTGCAACTGGTCCGCCGCCTGGGCGAGAGCGGTTCCCTGCAAGTGCTGGTCCGCGAACAGGGCTCCACCGTGGATTCGCCTCGTGAGCTGGTGCTGGACAAGTGGCTCAAGGGGGCTAACGAGCCGGATCCTATTCACTCGCTGGGTATTCGCCCCTGGCGTCCGGCATTGCCGCCGGTGCTGGCCGAAATTGATCCGAAAGGGCCGGCGAAGGCTGCGGGTTTGAAGGCTGGAGACCGCCTGTTGACCTTTGATGGCAAGGCACTGGATGACTGGCAGCAAGTAGTCGACATCGTCCGTTTGCATCCGGATACCAAAATCATGCTGCGCGTTGAGCGCGACGGTGCTCAAATCGACGTCCCTGTGACGCTGGCCGCGCGCGGCGAGAGCAAGGCACCCACTGGCTATCTGGGCGCAGGGGTGAAAGCGGTCGATTGGCCACCAGAGATGATTCGCGAAGTCAGTTACGGTCCGGTGGCCGCGATTGGGGAGGGTGCCCGACGCACCTGGACCATGAGCGTACTGACCCTCGACTCGCTCAAGAAAATGTTGTTCGGCGAGCTCTCGGTAAAAAACTTGAGTGGACCGATAACCATTGCTAAAGTGGCGGGCGCTTCTGCCCAGTCGGGCATCGCTGATTTCCTGAATTTCCTTGCTTATCTGAGTATTAGCCTGGGTGTTCTGAATTTGCTGCCCATTCCTGTACTGGATGGGGGGCATTTGTTGTTTTATCTGATCGAGTGGGCGCGTGGTCGTCCCTTGTCGGATCGGGTGCAAGGTTGGGGGATACAGATCGGTATCAGTTTGGTGGTCGGGGTGATGTTGCTTGCTCTGGTCAATGATCTGGGTCGACTGTAACGCTTCGCTGAATTGCGAATCTGCCGCATTTTGCGGCAGTTTTTATTGCCAGTTGGAATAAGAAAGGACTTCATGAAACGTCTGCTGCTAACTGCGGTTCTCACCGTATTGATGATCGCCGAAGTTCACGCCGAGTCCTTCACTATCTCTGATATTCGCGTCAATGGCCTCCAGCGGGTCTCCGCGGGTAGTGTCTTTGGTGCCTTGCCGTTGAACGTCGGCGAGCAGGCGGATGATCGTCGCCTGGTGGAATCCACTCGTGCGCTGTTCAAAACCGGGTTCTTTCAAGATATCCAGCTGGGCCGTGAAGGCAACGTCCTGGTCATTACTGTAGTCGAGCGTCCGTCGGTCGCCAGTATCGAGATCGAAGGCAACAAGGCGATCTCCACTGAAGACCTGATGAAGGGCCTCAAACAGTCCGGTCTGGCCGAAGGCGAGATCTTCCAGCGCGCGACCCTCGAAGGTGTGCGTAACGAGCTGCAGCGTCAATACGTCGCTCAGGGCCGCTACTCGGCTACCGTCGACACCGAAGTGGTGCCGCAGCCGCGTAACCGCGTTGCCCTGAAGGTCAACATCAACGAAGGTACCGTAGCGGCGATCCAGCACATCAACGTGGTGGGCAACACTGTCTTTCCTGATGAAGACCTGATCGACCTGTTCGAACTCAAGACCAGCAACTGGCTGTCGTTCTTCAAGAACGATGACAAGTACGCTCGTGAAAAGCTCTCCGGTGACCTGGAGCGTCTGCGTTCCTATTACCTGGACCGTGGCTATATCAATATGGATATCGCTTCGACCCAGGTGTCCATCACCCCGGACAAGAAACACGTCTATATCACCGTCAACGTCAACGAAGGCGAGAAGTACACCGTTCGTGACGTGAAACTCAGCGGCGACCTGAAAGTGCCTGAAGACCAGGTCAAGTCCCTGCTGCTGGTTCAGAAAGGCCAGGTGTTCTCGCGCAAGCTGATGACCACCACCTCCGAACTGATTACCCGCCGCCTGGGTAACGAGGGTTACACCTTCGCTAACGTCAACGGCGTGCCTCAGCCTCACGATGAAGACCACACGGTCGATATCACATTCGCTGTCGATCCGGGCAAGCGTGCTTACGTGAACCGCATCAACTTCCGTGGCAACACCAAGTCCGAAGACGAAGTGCTGCGCCGTGAAATGCGTCAGATGGAAGGCGGCTGGGCTTCGACCTACCTGATCGACCAATCCAAGACCCGCCTGGAACGTCTGGGCTTCTTCAAGGAAGTCAACGTCGAGACGCCGGCCGTGCCGGGTGTCGATGATCAGGTTGACGTGAACTACAGCGTTGAAGAGCAGGCTTCCGGTTCGATTACCGCCAGCGTTGGTTTCGCCCAGAGCGCCGGTCTGATCCTTGGTGGTTCGATCACTCAGAACAACTTCCTGGGTACCGGTAACAAGGTCAGCATCGGCTTGACTCGCAGTCAGTATCAAAGCCGTTATAACTTCGGTTATGTCGACCCCTACTGGACAGCTGACGGTGTGAGCCTGGGTTACAACGCTTTCTATCGTACGACCGACTACAAAGACCTCGATGTCAACGTAGCCAGCTACGCCGTAGACAGCCTGGGCGCAGGTGTCAACGTTGGTTATCCGATCAGCGAGACTTCGCGTCTGACGTTTGGTTTGTCTGCACAACAAGACAAGATCAAGACGGGTCTTTACACCGTCGACGAAATCTTCGACTTCGTTAACAAGGAAGGTGATCAGTACCTCAACTTCAAGGCATCGGCCGGTTGGTCTGAATCCACCTTGAACAAAGGGGTACTGGCGACCCGTGGTCACTCCCAGAGCTTGACTGCGGAAGCCACGACACCGGGCAGCGACTTGTCGTTCTTCAAGCTCGATTATCGCGGTCAATTGTTCCAGCCGTTGTCTGAAAACTACACCATGCGCCTCCACACCGAGCTGGGCTATGGCGATGGTTATGGTTCGACCGACGGCTTGCCGTTCTATGAAAACTATTACGCCGGTGGTTTCAACTCGGTTCGTGGCTTCAAGGACAGCACCCTGGGGCCTCGTAGTACGCCGAGCCGGGGCGTGAACCCGGGCACCGCAACCGACCCGGACCAGGATCCACTGCCGTTTGGTGGTAACGTCCTGATTCAGGGTGGTGTAGAAGTTCTATTCCCTATGCCGTTCGTGAAAGATCAGCGTTCCTTGCGCACTTCGGTATTCTGGGACGTGGGTAATGTGTTCGATTCGACTTGCAAGCAGAGCACCAACGCCGATGGTTCCAAGTCCAACACTCAGTGTAACGACGTCAGCCTGAGCAACATGGCCAGTTCGGTGGGTGTCGGTGTGACATGGGTTACCGCCCTTGGTCCGTTGAGCTTCGCCTTGGCGATGCCAGTCAAAAAACCGGACAGCAATGCCGAGACTCAAGTGTTCCAATTCTCCCTCGGCCAGACGTTCTAAGCGTCTGACCCAAGATAATGACAATGGATTTTGTAGGAGTGCATCGTGCGTAAGTTGACTCAATTGGTTCTCCTGGCGACCGTGCTGGTTGCAGGTCCGGCTTTTGCCGACATGAAAATCGCCGTTCTGAACTATCAGATGGCACTGCTGGAATCCGATGCGGCGAAGAAATACGCCGTGGATGCCGAGAAAAAATTCGGCCCGCAACTGACCAAGCTCAAGAGCCTGGAAAGCAGCGCCAAGGGTATCCAGGACCGTCTGATGGCCGGTGGCGACAAGATGCAGCAAGGCGAGCGTGAACGTCTGGAGCTCGAGTTCAAGCAAAAGGCCCGTGATTTCCAGTTCCAGTCCAAGGAGCTGAACGAAGCCAAAGCCGTTGCCGACCGTGAAATGCTGAAGCAGCTCAAGCCGAAACTGGACAGCGCTGTGGAAGAAGTCATCAAGAAAGGTGCTTATGACCTGGTCTTCGAGCGTGGCGCAGTGATTGATGTCAAGCCTCAGTACGACATCACTCGCCAGGTTATCGAGCGCATGAATCAGCTGAAGTAACCCATGACAGCGACTATAAAGCTCGGCCAGTTGGCCGAGTTCCTCGGCGCCACCTTACGTGGCGACCCGGAGAAAGAAATTACTGGGCTGGCCACTTTGCAAGAGGCTGGCCCAGCTCAGTTGAGCTTTCTGGCAAATCCTCAATACCGTAAATACCTGGCTGACAGTCAGGCCGCAGCCGTGCTGCTGAAGGCCGCTGACGCTGAAGGTTTTGTCGGTGATGCGCTGGTGGTGGCTGATCCATATCTGTCTTATGCGCGCATTTCCCACCTGTTCGATCCCAAGCCCAAGGCGCCGGCCGGTATTCATCCGACAGCGGTAGTGGCAGCGGATGCGGTGGTCGATCCGGCGGCGAGCATCGGTGCCTTTGCGGTCATCGAAAGTGCAGCGCGCATTGGCGCCGGTGTGACCGTTGGTGCGCATTGCTTCATCGGTGCACGCTGCGAAATTGGCGAGGGCGGCTGGTTGGCCCCGCGCGTCACGCTGTATCACGACGTGCGCATCGGCAAACGGGTGGTGATTCAATCCGGTGCCGTGCTCGGTGGTGAAGGCTTCGGTTTTGCCAACGAGAAAGGTATCTGGCAGAAAATTGCCCAGATCGGCGGCGTCTCGATCGGAGACGACGTGGAAATAGGCGTAAATACCGCTATCGATCGTGGCGCGCTGGCCGATACCGTCATTGGTAATGGTGTGAAGCTCGACAATCAGATTCAGATTGCCCACAACGTCCAGGTCGGTGACCACACGGCCATGGCCGCGTGCGTGGGAATTTCCGGCAGCACCAAAATCGGCAAGCATTGCATGCTCGCCGGTGGCGTAGGGCTGGTGGGGCATATCGACATTTGCGACAACGTTTTCCTGACCGGGATGACCATGGTGACCCACTCGATTACCGAGCCGGGCTCCTATTCTTCCGGTACGGCGATGCAACCGGCAGCCGAATGGCGCAAAAGCGCGGCACGTATCCGTCAGCTCGATGACATCGCGCGACGTCTGCGACAGCTGGAAAAGCGTGTAGGGGACGTGACCCCTGACGGTAATGCTTCATCAGATGGCTGATACCATTTCCATATCAAGTGTGCACAGCCGCTAGACTGCCTCCCTTGATTTGCTAGAGGAGTGCGCGTCAGTCGCGCGCTCCCAATCTTTACATAGGCTTCCCCCCGAAATGATGGACATCAACGAGATTCGCGAATACCTGCCTCACCGTTACCCGTTCCTGCTGGTGGACCGGGTCGTGGATCTGGATGTGGAAGGCAAGCGCATTCGCGCCTACAAGAATGTCAGCATCAACGAACCGTTCTTCAATGGTCACTTCCCTGCGCATCCAATCATGCCGGGTGTACTGATCATCGAAGCGATGGCTCAGGCTGCCGGGATCCTTGGTTTCAAAATGCTCGACGTGAAACCGGCCGATGGCACGCTTTACTACTTCGTCGGCTCCGACAAACTGCGCTTCCGTCAGCCGGTGCTGCCGGGCGATCAATTGATCCTTGAAGCCAAGTTCATCAGCTGCAAGCGTCAGATCTGGAAGTTCGAATGCCAGGCTTCGGTCGATGGCAAGCCAGTCTGCTCCGCTGAAATCATCTGTGCGGAACGCAAACTATGAGTTTGATTGACCCTCGCGCAATCATCGATCCGACGGCCATCCTGGCCGACGACGTCGAAGTCGGCCCTTGGTCGATTGTCGGCGCAGGTGTGGAAATCGGCGAGGGGACAGTGATCGGGCCGCATGTGATTCTCAAGGGCCCGACCCGAATCGGTAAGCACAACCGCATCTACCAGTTTTCTTCGGTAGGTGAGGACACGCCCGATCTGAAATACAAGGGCGAGGAAACCCGTCTGGTCATCGGTGACCACAACGTCATCCGTGAAGGCGTGACGATTCACCGCGGGACCATTCAGGACCGTTCGGAAACGACCCTGGGCGATCACAATCTGATCATGGCCTATGCCCACATCGGTCACGACAGCGTTATCGGCAATCATTGCATCCTGGTCAACAACACCGCGTTGGCAGGGCATGTGCACGTTGAAGACTGGGCGATCCTGTCCGGCTTCACCCTGGTTCACCAGTATTGCCACATTGGCGCCCACAGCTTTTCCGGCATGGGCACTGCCATTGGCAAAGACGTTCCTGCGTACGTCACGGTATTCGGCAACCCCGCTGAAGCTCGCAGCATGAACTTCGAAGGTATGCGCCGTCGCGGCTTCAGCGAAGAGGCGATCCACGCGCTGCGTCGTGCCTACAAGGTGGTTTACCGCCAGGGCCTGACAGTCGAGCAAGCGCTCGCCGAGCTGGCCGAACCCTCGCTGCAGTTCCCGGAAGTCGCGGTGTTCCGTGATTCCATCCAGTCTTCGACCCGCGGCATCACCCGCTAATCATGGCCAATCTGCGTATTGCGCTGGTGGCGGGTGAAGCTTCCGGTGACATTCTGGGTGCGGGTCTCATGCGTGCGCTCAAGGCACAGCATCCGGCGGTCGAGTTCATTGGTGTCGGCGGTCCGCTGATGCAGGCCGAAGGCCTGACCTCGTATTTCCCGATGGAACGCCTTTCTGTCATGGGGCTGGTGGAAGTGCTGGGCCGTTTGCGCGAGCTGTTGGCCCGTCGCAAGAAACTGGTTGCGGACCTGATCGCCGCGAAGCCGGACGTGTTCATCGGTATCGATGCCCCGGACTTCAACCTCAATATCGAACTCAAGCTGCGTCAGGCCGGGATCAAGACCGTGCATTACGTCAGCCCGTCGGTCTGGGCCTGGCGACAGAAGCGGGTGCTGAAGATTCGCGAAGGTTGCGACCTGATGCTGACGCTGTTCCCGTTCGAAGCTAAATTTTATGAAGAGAAGGGCGTGCCGGTACGGTTTGTCGGGCATTCCCTGGCCGATGCGATCCCGCTTGAGGCCGATCGCACCGCCGCGCGGGCCGAACTCGGTTTGCCGGAAGGGCCGTTGGTTGCCCTGATGCCGGGTAGTCGTGGCGGTGAAGTCGGGCGCCTCGGTGCGTTGTTCCTCGACACCGCCCAGCGCCTGCGGGCCATGCGTCCGGGCGTGCGATTCGTCATGCCGTGCGCCAGTCCGGAGCGTCGGGCCCAGTTGGAAGAGTTGCTGGCTGGTCGCGATCTGCCGCTGACCTTGCTCGACGGCAAATCCCATCTGGCGCTGGCGGCGTGCGACGCGGTGTTGATCGCTTCGGGCACCGCGACCCTGGAAGCATTGCTGTACAAGCGGCCGATGGTGGTCGCTTATCGCCTGGCACCGCTGACGTTCTGGATTCTCAAACGGATGGTGAAGAGTCCCTACGTCTCGTTGCCGAATTTGCTGGCCCAGCGCCTGCTGGTGCCAGAGTTGTTGCAGGACGATGCGACAGTCGAAGCCCTGGCCCAGACTCTGTCGCCGCTGATCGAAGGTGGCGAGGAGCAGACCCGAGGCTTTGACGAAATCCACCGAACCCTGCGACTGGACGCCTCCAATCAGGCAGCGGACGCGGTACTGAACCTGATTGGCAGAGCATAATGAGCAAAGCAAGCAAGCAGCTGGGCCTGGATTTTATGCTGGTCGATGAAGTTGAAGATCTGGTGGCAGGTGTCGATGAAGTCGGTCGCGGCCCGCTGTGCGGTGCCGTGGTGACCGCCGCGGTGATCCTTGATCCGAGCCGGCCGATTCTCGGCCTCAACGATTCGAAGAAACTCACCGAAGCCCGCCGCGAAAAACTCTACGACGAAATCTGCGAAAAAGCCCTGAGCTGGTGCATTGCTCGCGCCGAAGTCGAAGAAATTGACGAGTTGAACATCCTTCATGCCACCATGCTGGCCATGCAGCGCGCGGTCGAGGGCCTGCACATTCAGCCGAAGCTGGCGATGATCGACGGCAACCGTTGCCCGAAACTCTCGATGCGCGCCGAAGCGGTGGTGCAAGGCGACAGCAAAGTGCCGGCCATCGCTGCGGCGTCAATTCTGGCCAAGGTCAGCCGTGATCGTGAAATGGCGGCGTTCGAACTGATTTACCCGGGTTACGGCATCGGTGGCCACAAAGGCTACCCGACGCCCGTTCATCTGGAGGCGCTGACGCGTCTGGGGCCGACACCGATTCACCGCCGCTCGTTCGCCCCGGTACGCCTGGCGTATGAAGCGCGGGAAAACCTGATCGAGGGTTAGTCGCAGGCTGATGTTTTACTCAAGGCCCGGTACAATCCGGGCCTTGTTGTCTTCACGTTTCTAGTTTCTAGACAGGATCACTATGCCGGCTTCATTCGTTCATCTACGCCTGCACACTGAATATTCCCTGGTCGACGGTCTGGTGCGGATCAAACCGCTGGTCAAGACCCTGGTCGGCATGAACATGCCTGCCGTGGCGGTCACTGACCAGAACAACATGTGTTCCCTGGTCAAATTCTATAAAGCCGCCATGGGCGCCGGGATCAAGCCGATTTGTGGCGCCGACCTGTGGCTGTCGAACAAGGATCCGGACAACCCCTTGAGCCGGATCAGCCTGCTGGCGATGAACGCCACAGGTTATCGCAACCTCACCGAACTGATCTCCCGTGGTTTCATCGACGGCCAGCGCAATGGTTCGATCATCATCGAGCGCGAGTGGGTGGCCGAAGCCAGCGAAGGCTTGATCATGCTGTCGGCGGCGAAAGAGGGCGAAATCGGCCTGGCGATGCTCGGCGGCAACCCGGACGAAGCCGAAACCCTGGCTCGCGAGTGGATGGCGGTGTTCCCGGATCGTTTCTATCTGGAAGTCCAGCGCACCAACCGCCCCAACGACGAAGAACAACTGCACGGCGCCGTGGCCCTGGCCGAGAAAATCGGCGCGCCGCTGGTGGCGACCAACGACGTGCGCTTCATCAAGCAGGAAGACTTCGAAGCCCACGAAACCCGCGTTTGCATCGGTGAAGGCCGCGCCCTCGACGATCCGCGGCGTTCGAAGAATTACAGCGATCAGCAATACCTCAAAAGCGCCGAGGAAATGGCCGAGCTGTTCAGCGACCTGCCTGAGGCGCTGGAGAACACAGTCGAGATCGCCAAGCGCTGCAACATCGAAGTGAAGCTGGGCAAGCACTTCCTGCCCAACTTCCCGATTCCCGATGGCATGACCATCGACGAATATTTCCGCAAGGTTTCCTTCGACGGTCTGGAAGAACGCCTCAGCGTTCTGCTGCCCAAGGACACCACCGAAGACTACGAAGCCAAGCGCCAAGTCTATGTCGACCGGCTGAATTTCGAGCTGGATATCATCATCCAGATGGGCTTCCCCGGTTACTTCCTGATCGTGATGGACTTTATCCAGTGGGCCAAGAACAACGGCGTACCGGTGGGGCCTGGCCGTGGGTCGGGTGCCGGGTCGCTGGTGGCCTACGTGCAGAAGATCACTGACCTTGACCCGCTGGAATATGACCTGCTGTTCGAACGTTTCCTTAACCCGGAACGGGTTTCCATGCCCGACTTCGACGTCGACTTCTGCATGGACGGTCGCGACCGCGTGATCGATTACGTGGCCGAGAAATACGGCCGTAACGCGGTAAGCCAGATCATCACCTTCGGTTCCATGGCGGCCAAGGCTGTGGTCCGTGACGTGGCGCGGGTGCAGGGCAAGTCCTACGGACTGGCGGATCGTCTGTCGAAGATGATTCCGTTCGAAGTCGGCATGACCCTGGAAAAAGCCTACGAACAGGAAGAAATCCTGCGCGACTTCATCAAGGTCGATGAAGAAGCCGCGGAAATCTGGGAAATGGCGCGCAAGCTCGAAGGCGTTGTGCGTAACGTCGGTAAACACGCCGGTGGCGTGGTGATTGCGCCGACCAAGCTGACCGACTTCTCGCCGATCTATTGCGACGAAGCGGGCGACGGTCTGGTAACCCAGTTCGACAAGGATGACGTTGAGGCTGCCGGTCTGGTGAAGTTCGACTTCCTGGGACTTCGGACCCTGACGATCATCGACTGGGCGCTGAAAACCATCAACCGCGACCGCGCCAAGGTCAACGAACCGCCGCTGGACATCGCGTTCATCCCGCTGGACGACAAACCGACTTACACGCTGCTGCAAAAAGCCGAAACCACCGCGGTGTTCCAGCTCGAGTCACGCGGCATGAAAGAGCTGATCAAAAAGCTCAAGCCCGACTGCCTGGAAGACTTGATCGCACTGGTGGCCCTGTTCCGTCCGGGCCCGCTGCAATCGGGCATGGTGGACGACTTCATCAACCGTAAGCACGGTCGCGCCGAACTCGCGTACCCGCACTCGGACTACCAGTACGACGGCCTCAAGCCGGTATTGGCGCCGACTTACGGCATCATCCTGTATCAGGAACAGGTGATGCAGATTGCCCAGGTCATGGCCGGTTACACCCTCGGCGGCGCGGACATGCTGCGTCGAGCCATGGGTAAGAAAAAACCCGAAGAAATGGCCAAGCAGCGCGGCGGTTTCATTGAAGGTTGCGCCACCAACAATATCGACGCTGACCTTGCCGGTAACATTTTCGACCTGGTAGAAAAATTCGCCGGTTACGGTTTCAACAAATCCCACTCCGCTGCCTACGGCCTGGTGTCGTACCAGACCGCGTGGCTGAAAGCCCACTATCCGGCGCCGTTCATGGCCGCGGTACTGTCGGCGGATATGCACAACACCGACAAGGTCGTGACCTTGATCGAAGAAGTGCGGACCATGAAGCTGCGCCTCGACGCGCCAGACGTGAACACCTCGGAGTTCAAGTTCACGGTGAACGACGAAGGCCGCATCATTTACGGTCTGGGCGCGATCAAGGGCGTGGGCGAAGGCCCGGTCGAAGCGATTACCGAGGCGCGGCAAGACGGGCCGTTCAAGGACCTGTTCGATTTTTGCGCGCGGGTCGACCTCAAGCGTATCAACAAACGCACCCTCGACGGCTTGATCCGCAGTGGTGCCCTGGACCGCCTTGGCCCGTATTTCCACGATGAGCAGAAAGCCTATCAGGCCAACATCGACCGCAACCGCGCGGTGTTGTTGACGGCCATGGAAGAGGCGATCAAGGCTGCCGAACAAACCGCTCGTACCCACGACAGTGGGCATGCCGATCTGTTTGGCGGTCTGTTCGTTGAAGAAGACGCCGACGTCTACGCCAATCACCGCAAGGCCAAGGAGCTGACCCTCAAGGAACGCCTGAAAGGCGAGAAAGATACCTTGGGCCTGTACCTCACCGGCCACCCGATCGACGAATACGAGGGCGAGATCCGTCGCTTCGCCCGTCAGCGCATCATCGACCTGAAGCCGGCTCGCGACACGCAAACGGTCGCGGGCATGATCATCGCCCTGCGAGTGATGAAGAACAAAAAGGGCGACAAGATGGGCTTCATCACCCTCGACGACCGCTCCGGGCGGATCGAAGCCTCGTTGTTCGCCGATGCGTTCCATTCCGCACAGTCGTTGTTGCAGACCGATGCGATGGTGGTGGTCGAAGGCGAAGTCAGCAACGACGACTTCTCCGGTGGCCTGCGGTTGCGGGTCAAGCGGGTGATGAGCATGGAAGATGCGCGCACCAACCTGGCCGAAAGCCTGCGCCTGAAGTTGCATGCAAAGGATCTCAAGGGCGATCAGCTACGCTGGTTGGGCGAGTTGTTGAAGCGTCATCGCGGTGCGTGCCCGATCACCATGGACTACACCAGCCCCGATGCGAAGGCCTTGTTGCAGTTTGGCGAGACCTGGCGGATCGACCCGGCGGATGCCTTGATTCAAGCCCTGCGTGACCAGTTCGGGCGAGACAACGTCTTCCTCCAATACCGTTGACGGTCAGGCGCCATTCCTTACCATGGGAACGCGCCTGATCCCGACCCGAATTTTTAATCTCGACCTGAACGCGCCTGTCCCTTAAGGTAGGGCGCGAATAGACAACCGGCCGGCCCAAGCTCTCTTGGACGCGACCCTAGACGGACGCCTATGAACCCGAATTTTCTAGATTTCGAACAGCCGATCGCCGACCTGCAAGCCAAGATCGAAGAGTTGCGCTTGGTCGGTAATGACAATTCGCTGAATATCGGCGATGAGATCTCCCGCCTACAGGACAAGAGCAGCACGCTGACCGAAGACATCTTCGGCAAGCTGACCAGCTGGCAGATCGCGCGTCTGGCGCGTCACCCGAAACGTCCGTACACCCTGGACTACATCGAACACATCTTCACCGAGTTCGATGAGTTGCACGGCGACCGTCACTTCTCCGACGACGCTGCCATCGTTGGCGGTGTTGCCCGTCTGGACGACCAACCGGTGATGGTTATCGGTCACCAGAAAGGTCGCGAAGTGCGCGAGAAGGTTCGCCGCAACTTCGGCATGCCGCGCCCTGAGGGCTACCGCAAGGCGTGCCGCCTGATGGAAATGGCCGAGCGTTTCAAAATGCCGATCCTCACCTTCATCGACACCCCGGGCGCTTACCCTGGCATCGACGCCGAAGAGCGCAACCAGAGCGAAGCGATTGCCTGGAACCTGCGCGTCATGGCTCGCCTGAAAACCCCAATCATCGCCACCGTGATCGGTGAGGGTGGTTCTGGTGGTGCGCTGGCGATTGGCGTCTGCGATCAGCTGAACATGCTGCAATATTCGACCTACGCGGTGATTTCGCCGGAAGGTTGCGCCTCGATTCTGTGGAAAACTTCCGAGAAAGCCCCGGATGCCGCTGAAGCGATGGGCATCACTGCCGAGCGTCTGAAGGGCCTGGGCATCGTCGATAAAGTGATCGGCGAGCCGTTGGGCGGTGCTCATCGTGATCCGGCGGCTGCCGCTGCCTCGATCCGCGCCGAGCTGAGCTCGCAACTGGCGATGTTGAAGAAGTTCGACAACGACGCGCTGCTGGCCCGTCGTTACGAGCGTCTGATGAGCTACGGTCTCTGATCTGATCGCGCTATAGCCTTGTGGGAAGAGCCGGGCGACGTTCGTCTGCTCGCGATTGCGGTATAACAATCAACAAATATGTTGAATGTTAAGCAGCCTTCGCGAGCAGGCTCGCTCCCACAATGGGTCTATGTGAAGCGACTGACGTCTATGAGCCCTAAGACGATTGATCTGCCAGCCAGGCTTCTCCATGGGCTGGTTCCGTGGCGTAACGCCACAACCTGGCGCATCGCCTTCTCCGGTGGTCTCGATTCCACCGTCCTGCTGCACCTTCTCGCACACCTCGCAAAAACCGAATCCTTGCCGGCGTTGACCGCCATTCACGTCCACCACGGCCTGCAGGCTGCGGCTGATGCGTGGCCGGAACATTGTCAGTCGGTCTGTGATGCGTTGGGTGTACCGCTGGAGGTTGTGCGTGTTCAGGTTGAGCGCGGCGCGAGCCTCGAGCGTGCGGCGCGGGATGCGCGTTACGGCGCCTTCATCGCGGCGACTCACGCCGGTGAAGTACTGCTCACAGGTCAGCACCGTGACGATCAAGCGGAAACCCTGTTGTTTCGGCTGATGCGCGGGGCAGGGGTGAGAGGTTTGTCGGGGATGCCGAGTGAGCGTCCTTTGGGGCGTGGGCATCTGCTGCGACCACTGCTTGATGTCACTCGCGCCGAGCTTGAGGCCTACGCCACTGAATATCAGCTGAACTGGATCGAAGATCCGTCGAATCAGGACCCGCAGTTCTCGCGCAATTACCTGCGTCATCAGGTGTTCCCCGTGTTGACCGCGCGCTGGCCGCAAGCAGTGGCGACCATGGCTCGCAGCGCTGCGCATCTGAGTGAGGCGCAGGGGTTGCTCGACGATCTGGCGCAAATTGATCTGGCCCAGGCCGGCACCGACAGTGATTTCGATTGGCTGGGGTTGCCGTCGCTGGAGCTGGCGCCCCTGGAAAAGCTATCTGATGCACGCCAGCGCAATGCGCTGAGTCATTGGCTCAAACCGCTGACGTCTTTGCCGGACAGTGACCATTGGTCGGGTTGGCAGGATTTGCGCGATGCGACTGGCGACGCACGTCCGGTCTGGCGATTGGCGGCGGGCGAACTGCATCGCGCTGGTGGGCGTCTCTGGTGGTTGTCAGGTGGATGGTTGCGCACTCCGCCATCCCCGGTGTCCTGGGCTGACCCCGCGGTATTGCTGGCGTTACCGGATAATGGCGTGCTCACACTCACCGGCCAGATCCCCGATGGCCCGTTGCAGATCCGCTATCGTGAGGGCGGCGAAGTCATGAGTTTGCCCGATCGCGGTCACCGTGACTTGAAGCGTTTGCTCAACGAAAGCGGTGTGCCGGGCTTCGCCCGTGGCAGATTGCCGCTGGTCTACAGGGGCCAGCAATTGCTGGCGGTGGCGAACCTGCGGGGGCTGAATGGCAGTGAGCGCAGTGGCTGGTATTTGCATTGGCAGCCGCCGATCGAAGATCAAGGTTTGAGCTGAAAGGGGCTTTCCGGTAGACTACGCTCCCTTCTTGATACAACTTCTGTGGATTCGCCTGAATCGCAGGAGTTGCCGATTACCAAGCAGTCTTTGCTGGGCGATTCCAAAAAATGTGTAGCGAGCAACCTACCGGTGTTTCATCTTCCGGTCTGTCCCAACGCGGCGGTTTTTTTGAAAGGTGCACTGTGATTAATGCAGGTGATCGGGGGCTTCGGCCTTCCTTCGCTTTCCCCGGCGGCTCGGACCGCTTTAACGCAGACTTCTAGGGTTTTTCATGACGCGCTACATATTCGTCACGGGCGGTGTTGTTTCTTCATTGGGGAAAGGCATTGCCTCGGCTTCATTGGCGGCCATCCTGGAGGCGCGGGGACTTAAGGTCACCATGCTGAAGCTGGACCCGTACATCAACGTTGACCCGGGCACCATGAGCCCGTTCCAGCACGGTGAAGTGTTCGTCACCCACGACGGCGCCGAGACCGACCTGGACCTGGGCCACTACGAGCGGTTCATCCGCACGACCATGACCCAGAACAACAACTTCACCACTGGCCGTGTCTACGAACACGTCCTGCGCAAAGAGCGCCGTGGTGATTACCTGGGCGCAACCATTCAGGTGATCCCGCACATCACCGACGAAATCAAGCGCCGGATCATCAAGGGCGCCGGCGATGCCGACGTGGCCATGGTCGAAATCGGTGGCACCGTGGGTGACATCGAGTCGCAACCGTTCCTCGAAGCGATCCGTCAATTGCGTTTCGAAGTCGGCGCCAAGCGCGCGATGCTGATGCACCTGACACTGGTGCCGTACATCGCCACTGCCGGCGAAACCAAAACCAAGCCAACCCAGCACTCGGTCAAGGAACTGCGTTCCATTGGCCTGCAGCCTGACGTGCTGGTGTGCCGCTCCGATCACCCGATCGACATTTCTTCGCGTCGCAAGATCGCGCAGTTCACCAACGTTGAAGAGCGTGCGGTGATTGCGCTGGAAGACGCCGACACCATCTACAAGATCCCGGGCATTCTGCACTCCCAGGGCCTGGATGATTTCGTCGTCGAGCGTTTCGGCCTGCAATGCGACAGCGCCGATCTGTCCGAGTGGGAAGCGGTGGTTGATGCCAAGCTGAACCCGGAACACGAAGTCACCATCGCCATGGTTGGCAAGTATATGGAACTGCTGGACGCCTACAAGTCGCTGATCGAGGCGATGAGTCACGCCGGCATCAGCAACCGCACCAAGGTCAACCTGCGCTACATCGATTCCGAAGACATCGAAAACCAGGGCACCGCGCTGCTGGAAGGCGTCGACGCGATTCTGGTACCGGGCGGCTTCGGTCTGCGTGGTGTTGAAGGCAAGATCACTGCCGTTCAATACGCTCGCGAAAACAAGGTTCCATACCTGGGTATCTGCCTGGGCATGCAAGTGGCCGTTATCGAGTTCGCTCGTAACGTCATGGGCTGGAAAGATGCCAACTCCACTGAGTTCGATCGCACCAGCGGTCACCCGGTGGTCGGTCTGATCACCGAGTGGGAAGATGCCACCGGCGCCGTCGAAATCCGTACCGAATCGTCCGACCTGGGCGGCACCATGCGCCTTGGCGCTCAGGACTGCCTGCTTGAGCCAGGTTCCCTGGTGCACGATTGCTACGCCAAGGATGTGATCGTCGAGCGTCACCGTCATCGCTACGAAGTGAACAACAACCTGCTGCCGCAAATCATCGAGGCCGGCCTGAAAATCTCCGGTCGTTCCGGTGATGGCGCGCTGGTTGAAGTGGTTGAAGCACCGGATCACCCATGGTTCGTCGCTTGCCAGTTCCACCCAGAGTTCACCTCGACGCCACGCGACGGTCACCCGTTGTTCAGCGGTTTCGTTAAAGCCGCTTTGGCTCAACACCAGAAGAAGGCGTAATCCTGATGGCGCAGAAGATCATCCGCGTAGGCGATATCGAGATTGCCAACGACAAGCCAATGGTGCTGTTCGGTGGCATGAACGTGCTGGAAAGCCGTGACATGGCGATGCAGGTCTGCGAAGAGTACGTAAAGGTCACCGAAAAACTCGGTATCCCTTACGTGTTCAAGGCCAGTTTCGACAAGGCGAACCGTTCTTCTGTGACCTCTTATCGTGGCCCCGGGCTGGAAGAGGGCATGCGGATTTTCCAGGACATCAAGCAAGCCTTTGGCGTACCGATCATCACCGACGTCCACGAGCCTGATCAGGCCGCGGTCGTCGCTGAAGTCTGCGACATCATCCAGTTGCCGGCCTTCCTGTCGCGCCAGACCGATCTCGTGGTCGCGATGGCCAAGACCGGCGCGGTGATCAACATCAAGAAAGCCCAGTTCCTCGCGCCCCAGGAAATGAAACACATCCTGAACAAATGCGTGGAAGCCGGTAACGATCAGTTGATTCTCTGCGAGCGTGGTTCGAGCTTCGGCTACAACAATCTCGTGGTCGACATGCTCGGCTTCGGCATCATGAAGCAGTTCGAATACCCGGTGTTCTTCGACGTGACCCACGCGCTGCAAATGCCCGGCGGTCGCTCCGATTCCGCCGGTGGTCGTCGTGCCCAGGTCACTGACCTGGCCAAGGCCGGCATGAGCCAGTCGCTGGCCGGGCTGTTCCTCGAAGCCCACCCGGACCCGGACAACGCCAAATGCGACGGCCCTTGCGCCCTGCGTCTGGACAAACTGGAGCCATTCCTGGCCCAGCTCAAAGCACTGGACGAACTGGTGAAGAGTTTTCCGACGGTAGAAACCGCGTAAACCTCAATTCTCCGGTAAAGTACCGCACGGTTTAAATGCTCAGGCCCTCGGGCTTGAGCCTTATCGTCCGCAAGCCTGCCCGCTGTCTGTCACTTGCCGACGATAAAAGATTTCCTTCAGCTGCGTCGTTTTCGTCAACTTTGGAGTGTTTACAACAATGGCAAAAATCGTCGACATCAAAGGTCGTGAAGTTCTCGACTCCCGTGGCAATCCCACTGTGGAAGCAGACGTGCTTCTCGATAACGGCATCATCGGCAGCGCATGCGCGCCATCCGGTGCTTCCACTGGCTCGCGTGAAGCGCTCGAGCTGCGTGATGGCGACAAGAGCCGTTATCTGGGTAAAGGCGTGCTCAAGGCCGTAGCCAACATCAACGGTCCGATCCGCGACCTGTTGCTGGGCAAAGACCCAAGCGACCAGAAAGCGCTGGATCACGCGATGATCAAGCTCGATGGCACTGAGAACAAAGCGACCCTGGGCGCCAACGCGATCCTCGCCGTTTCCCTGGCCGCGGCCAAGGCAGCAGCACAGGACCAGGACCTGCCGCTGTACGCTCACATTGCCAACCTGAACGGTACCCCGGGTGTTTACTCGATGCCGGTTCCGATGATGAACATCATCAACGGTGGCGAGCACGCCGATAACAACGTCGACATCCAGGAATTCATGGTTCAGCCGGTTGGCGCCAAGTCTTTCTCGGAAGGTCTGCGCATGGGCACCGAGATTTTCCATCACCTCAAAGCCGTTCTGAAGGCCCGTGGCCTGAGCACTGCCGTTGGTGACGAAGGTGGTTTCGCGCCGAACCTGGCCTCCAACGAAGACGCTTTGAAAGTGATCTCCGAAGCCGTGGCCAACGCCGGTTACAAGCTGGGCACCGACGTGACCCTGGCCCTGGACTGCGCGGCCAGCGAATTCTATGAAGATGGCAAGTACAACCTGTCCGGCGAAGGCCAGGTGTTCACTGCTGAAGGTTTCGCCGACTACCTGAAAGGTCTGACCGAGCGTTACCCGATCATCTCCATCGAAGACGGTCTGGACGAGTCCGACTGGGCTGGCTGGAAAATCCTCACCGACAAGATTGGCGAGAAGACTCAGCTGGTAGGCGACGACCTGTTCGTGACCAACACCAAGATCCTGAAAGAAGGCATCGACAAAAAGATCGCCAACTCGATCCTGATCAAGTTCAACCAGATCGGCACCCTGACCGAAACCCTGGAAGCCATCCAGATGGCCAAGGCCGCTGGTTACACCGCCGTGATCTCGCACCGCTCCGGCGAAACCGAAGATTCGACCATTGCCGACCTGGCCGTGGGCACCTCGGCTGGCCAGATCAAGACCGGTTCGCTGTGCCGTTCCGACCGCGTTTCCAAGTACAACCAACTGCTGCGTATCGAAGAGCAGTTGAATGGCAAAGCCAAGTACAACGGCCGTAGCGAATTCCGCGGCTGAGTGGTAAACGATAAAAAGACACCGGATTGTGTCGGAAAAATCGCGACAGCGACGGATTTGCCACTAATCTGATGCCTTAAGAGCACAAGCCTGGTTCTTCCAGGCTTCGTGCTATCAGAAGCTTCAAAGTTTGGCATGGCTGTCTTTTTTCACTGGATACCTGATATTCGATGCGCAGTCCCAATTGGTTGTTCCTCGTCTTGCTCTTGCTGCTGGCCGGCCTGCAGTATCGCCTGTGGGTGGGTAATGGCAGTCTGGCGCAAGTGGCCGAGCTGAAGCAGCAGATTGCGGATCAACACGCCGAGAACGAGGCGTTGTTGGAGCGCAATCGGGTGATGGACGCCGAAGTCAGTGAGTTGAAAAAGGGCATGGAGACCGTTGAAGAACGGGCTCGCCATGAGTTGGGCATGGTCAAGGATGGTGAAACCCTTTACCAGTTGGCCCAATGATTGAGTCGTTACCGGCCTTCTGGGCCGTGATTCCTGCCGCGGGCGTCGGTGCCCGTATGGCCGCGGACCGTCCCAAGCAATACTTGCAACTGGGCGGGCGCACTATTCTCGAACACAGCCTTGGCTGTTTCCTCGATCATCCTGCCCTGAAGGGGTTGGTGGTCAGTCTTGCCATCGACGATCCTTACTGGCCGAATCTGGCCTGTGCTGCCGATCCGCGTATTCAGCGGGTTGAAGGCGGCGCCGAGCGTTCCGGATCAGTGCTCAACGCCTTGCTGCATCTGCATGCCCAGGGCGCTGACGATGAGGATTGGGTGTTGGTTCACGATGCCGCGCGACCGAATCTGGCGCGCGATGATCTTGATAAATTGCTCAGTGAATTGGCTGACGACCCGGTGGGCGGCCTATTGGCGGTGCCTGCGCGCGACACCCTCAAACGGGTCGACAAGCACGGGCGTGTGCTGGAAACGGTGGATCGCAGTGTGATCTGGCAGGCTTATACACCGCAGATGTTTCGCCTTGGAGCATTGCATCGGGCGTTGGCGGATAGCCTGGTGGCGGATGCTGTCATCACCGATGAAGCCTCGGCGATGGAGTGGGCAGGTATGGCACCCCGTTTGATCGAAGGTCGATCCGACAACATCAAAGTCACTCGCCCCGAAGACCTTGAGTGGTTGCGCCAGCGCTGGGCGAACCGCCGTTAAAAGATCGCCGCCTATGCAGGCTGTGATCTTTTCTCTTAAACCCGATATTCCGGCCGTTCGGCCAACCCTTCCTTCAAATAATCCACTAACTTGCGTACTTTCGGTGACAGATGCCGCTGCTGTGGATAAAGCGCCCAAACCGCTGTGTTCGGCGGTTGGTGGGCTTCCAGCAGCGAGATCAATTCGCCGTTTTTCAGGTGCTCCAGCACGTAGTAATCCGGCAGCTGACACAATCCAACCCCTTGTAGCGCGGCATCCAGCACCGCCTGCCCACTGTTGCAGCGCCAGTTTCCCTGTACTCGCTGGGAAAATTCCCGCCCGTTCTGTTCCAGTTGCCAGATATCCGAGCTGCCGATGAGGCAGTTGTGGCGACTCAGTTCCGACAAACTGTGTGGGCGACCATACCGTTCCAGGTAGGACGGCGAGGCGCACAGGTACATGCGCCGTGGTGCCAAACGAGTCGCGACCAATCTTGAATCCTGCAGGCGGCCGAGGCGGATGGCCAGGTCCAGCCCTTCGTGCACCAGATCGAGCGGGCGGTTGCTCAGTTCGATGTCCACACGCAGTTGTGGATACAGCCCCATGAAGCGAGTCACCAGCGGCACAATGAATCGTTCGCCGTAGGCCACGGCGCAGGTCATGCGCAGCATGCCCTTGGGTTCGCTGGTCAGGTCGCCGACAGCGCGCAACGCTTCTTCGCGGCCGTCCTGCAACCGTTGGCAATGTTGCAGAAAGGTTTGCCCGGCTTCGGTCAGCGTGACCCGGCGGGTGCTGCGATAGAGCAAGCGGGTTTGCAGTCGCTCTTCCAGTCGTACGATTTGGCGACTGATGTGGGAGGAAGACACCCCAAGGCGTTCAGCCGCGGCGGTGAATTGGTTGCACTCTGCGACGGCGACGAACTCGTCGATGCCTTCCCAGCGGTTTTCGGACATCAGGATTATCCCTGCATGGCAATAATGTTTTGCTTTTGTCCCGATTATTCATCGTATGCCGCTGTATTACACTCCCTGTCTCGTTTTTATTCACTGGAGAGTCAGCATGATCAAGTCGCGCGCCGCCGTTGCCTTCGAGGCCAAGAAGCCCCTCGAGATCGTTGAAGTCGATGTCGCCATGCCCAAGGCGGGCGAAGTCCTGCTGCGCGTCGTCGCTTCCGGTGTCTGCCATACCGATGCCTACACCCTCTCGGGCGCGGACCCGGAAGGTATCTTCCCGTCGATCCTGGGCCACGAAGGTGGCGCGGTGGTCGAAGCGATCGGCGAGGGCGTGACCTCGGTTGCCGTGGGCGATCATGTGATCCCGCTGTACACCCCGGAATGTGGCAAGTGCAAATTCTGTCTGTCGGGCAAAACCAACCTCTGCCAGGCGATTCGTGCAACCCAGGGTAAAGGCCTGATGCCGGACGGCACTTCGCGCTTCTCCTACAAGGGCGAAACGATTTTCCACTACATGGGCACCTCGACGTTTTCCGAGTACACCGTGCTGCCGGAAATCTCTGTCGCCAAAATTCCTAAAGAAGCACCGCTGGAAAAAGTCTGCCTGCTGGGCTGTGGCGTCACCACCGGCATCGGTGCGGTGATCAACACTGCCAAGGTCAAACCGGGTGACACCGTTGCCATCTTCGGCCTGGGTGGCATCGGACTGTCTGCCGTGATCGGCGCGGTCAAAGCCAAGGCTGGCCGGATCATCGCCATTGACATCAACCCGGCCAAGTTCGAAATCGCCAGGCAATTGGGCGCCACGGACTGCGTGAATCCGAAAGACTTCGATCGTCCGATTCAGGAAGTGATCGTCGACATGACCGATGGCGGCGTCGACTTCTCGTTCGAATGCATTGGCAACGTGCAGTTGATGCGTGCCGCACTTGAGTGCTGCCACAAAGGTTGGGGCGAGTCGGTCATCATCGGTGTGGCCGGCGCAGGCCAGGAAATCTCCACCCGTCCATTCCAGTTGGTCACCGGTCGCGTCTGGCGCGGTTCGGCGTTCGGTGGCGTGCGTGGCCGTACCGAGTTGCCAAGCTATGTCGAAATGGCCCAGACCGGCGAGATCCCGCTGGATACCTTCATCACCCACACTATGGGCCTGGAAGATATCAACAAGGCGTTTGACTTGATGCATGAAGGCAAAAGCATTCGTAGCGTCATTCATTTCTGAGGTCGCTTATGAGCCTGGAAAATATCTCCTGCCAGAAAAGCTTCGGCGGCTGGCACAAGCGTTACCGGCACCGCTCCGATGTGCTCGGTTGCGACATGGTGTTTGCCGTGTACCTGCCGCCGCAAGCGGAGCAGGGCGGTAAACTGCCAGTGTTGTACTGGTTGTCAGGCCTGACCTGTACCGACGAGAACTTCATGCAGAAGGCCGGTGCCATGCGCATGGCTGCCGAGCTGGGGCTGATTATCGTCGCACCGGACACCAGCCCACGCGGTCCCGAAGTGCCGGGCGATCCGGATGGTGCCTGGGACTTCGGTCTCGGTGCCGGTTTTTATCTGAATGCCACGCAGGAACCGTGGTCGCGGCACTATCGGATGCATGACTATGTCGTGCAGGAATTGCCGGCATTGGTTGAGGCGCATTTCCCGGCATCGGAAAAGCGTGGCATCAGCGGCCACTCCATGGGTGGTCACGGTGCGCTGGTCTGCGCCTTGCGCAATCCGGGGCGTTACCAGTCGGTGTCGGCGTTCTCGCCGATCAACAATCCGATCGATTGCCCATGGGGGCAGAAAGCCTTTTCCCGCTACTTGGGTGAAGACCGGTCGAAATGGCGCGAGTGGGATGCCTGTGCATTGATCGCCGAAGCCGACGAGAAACTGCCGCTGCTGGTGGATCAGGGTGATCGCGACGATTTTCTCGCCACCCAGCTCAAGCCAGAAGCCCTGCAACAGGCGGCGAAACTTGCCGGTCATCCGCTGACGTTGCGTTTGCAACCCGGCTACGACCACAGTTATTTCTTCATCGCCAGTTTCATCGACGATCACTTGCAGCATCACGCGCGCGCTCTAAGCGCCTAATGTCTGACAAAGCAGGTAGAATCACGCCCTGACAAAAATCGGGGCGTTTTTTTATGCGTATTGGCCACGGCTATGATGTGCACCGTTTCGGTGAAGGCGATTTCATCACGCTGGGCGGTGTGCGGATTGCACACAGCTTCGGGCTGCTTGCCCATTCCGACGGTGATGTCCTGCTGCACGCCTTGAGCGATGCGTTGCTCGGCGCTGCCGCGCTGGGTGATATCGGCAAGCATTTTCCGGACACCGATCCGCAATTCAAGGGCGCCGACAGCCGCGCGCTGTTGCGTCATGTCGTCGCACTGATCCACGCCAAGGGCTGGAAAGTCGGCAACGTCGATAACACCATCGTCGCCCAGGCCCCGAAAATGGCCCCGCATATCGAATCGATGCGCGCGCTGATTGCCGCGGATCTTCAAGTTGAGTTGGATCAAGTGAACGTGAAAGCTACCACCACCGAAAAGCTTGGCTTTGTCGGTCGCGAAGAAGGTATTGCCGTGCACTCCGTTGCCTTGTTGCTGCGCGCATGAACGAGGCGCAATTGCTCGGCCCACGGGCCTACGGTGACGCTCTCGGCAGCGCGGTGCTGAAAGCCACGGCGGAAGATTTCCAGGTTGATGAAGTCCTCGATATTCCCCTGAGCGGCGACGGCGAACACCTATGGATCTGGGTGGAAAAGCGCGGTCTGAATACCGAAGAAGCGGCACGGCGGATTGCCAAGGCTGCGGGCGTGCCATTGCGTACCGTCAGCTACGCGGGCCTCAAGGACCGTCAGGCGTTGACTCGCCAGTGGTTCAGCGTGCAACTGCCCGGCAAGGCTGATCCAGATCTGTCGGCAGCGGAAAACGACACGCTGAAAATTCTCAAGACCGGTCGGCACAGACGCAAGCTGCAACGCGGTGCCCATTCGGCCAACGGTTTCACGTTGCGCCTGACTCAATTCGCTGGCGACAAGGCCGCGATCGAAGAGCGTCTGCAACTGATCGCCAGGCAAGGTATTCCCAATTATTTCGGCGCCCAGCGTTTCGGGCATGACGGCGGCAACGTCGTCGACGCCCGTGCCTGGGCTGCGCGCAAGGCCCTGCCGGAACAACGCAATGTGCGTTCGCGCCTGCTCTCCACTGCGCGTAGCTTTCTGTTTAATCAGGTGCTGGCGGCACGCGTCGCCGATGGTACTTGGCAGCGTGCTCAGGTCGGCGATCTGCTGGCGTTCACTGACAGCCGCAGTTTCTTCCCGGCAGGTGAAGCCGAGTGCAGTGACCCGCGTCTGGCGATTCTCGACTTGCACCCGACCGGCCCGCAGTGGGGCGAAGGTGACTCGCCGGCGTCGGGGGCTGTCCATGAACTGGAGCAGGCAATCGCCGCGCGCGAAGCGGATCTGCGCGATTGGTTGATTAACGCCGGTATGAGCCACGAACGTCGCATCCTGCGGCTGCCCATTGGCGGGTTGACGTGGCATTATCCCGAGCCTGACATTCTGCAACTGGAATTCGTCCTCCCGGCCGGATGCTTCGCCACCGTATTGGTGCGTGAACTCGTCGATCTGGTGCCGGTGGGGCAGACGGACAGCCCATGCGTATTCTGATTTCTAACGACGATGGGGTAACCGCACCCGGTCTCGCCGCGCTTTATGCTGCGCTGGCGGATTACACCGAATGCGTGGTTATCGCCCCGGACCAGGACAAAAGCGGCGCCAGCAGCTCGCTGACGCTCGACCGTCCGTTGCACCCGCATACCTTGGCCAATGGCTTTATCAGCCTCAACGGAACGCCTACCGATTGCGTGCACCTGGGCCTTAACGGCTTGCTGGAGTTTGAACCGGACATGGTGGTTTCCGGTATTAACCTGGGTGCGAACCTGGGGGACGACGTGCTGTATTCCGGTACTGTGGCGGCGGCCCTTGAGGGACGTTTCCTGGAGCGTCCTTCGTTTGCCTTTTCGTTTGTCTCACGGCAAGTGGAGAACCTTCCCACGGCGGCCTATTTTGCGCGCAAACTGGTAGAGGCCCACGCGGACCTCGATCTGCCACCGCGCACGGTACTGAACGTGAACATTCCCAACTTGCCGCTGGAGCATATCCGCGGTATCCAGCTGACCCGCCTGGGCCATCGCGCCCGCGCCGCTGCGCCGATAAAAGTGGTCGATCCGCGTGGTAAATCCGGTTACTGGATCGCTGCGGCGGGTGACGCCGAAGATGGCGGCCCGGGCACTGATTTCCATGCGGTGATGCAAGGCTATGTTTCAATCACGCCACTGCAACTGGATCGCACCTTTAATGATGCCTTCAGAAGTCTCGATGGCTGGCTGGAGGGGCTGCGCTAATGGCTCGTGAACAAGACGATATTCTGCACCGCGGCATCGGGATGACCTCCCAGCGGACCCGTGAGCGTCTGATTCAGCGCCTCTATGAAGAAGGGGTGTCCAACGCCAAGGTGCTGGAAGTCATCCGCCGCACACCGCGTCACCTGTTCGTCGATGAGGCGCTGGCCCACCGCGCTTATGAAGATACGGCGCTACCGATTGGCCATAACCAGACCATCTCCCAGCCTTATATGGTGGCGCGCATGAGCGAGCTGCTGCTGGAAGCCGGCCCGTTGGACAAGGTGCTGGAAATCGGTACTGGTTCGGGTTACCAGACAGCGGTGCTGTCGCAACTGGTCGAGCGGGTTTTTTCCGTCGAGCGCATCAAGGTTCTGCAAGATCGAGCCAAGGAGCGCCTGGTGGAGCTGAACCTGCGCAATGTGGTATTTCGCTGGGGCGATGGCTGGGAAGGCTGGCCGGCGCTGGCGCCTTACAACGGCATCATTGTGACCGCCGTGGCCACCGACGTGCCTCAGGCGCTGCTCGATCAATTGGCACCGGGCGGGCGATTGGTGATTCCGGTCGGCTCTGGTGAAGTTCAACAATTGATGCTGATCATCCGTGAAGAACAAGGCTTTTCCAGGCGTGTTCTGGGGGCAGTGCGCTTTGTGCCACTACTCAACGGGCCGCTGGCCTGAGCATTTGTTTCAACGTGCTGAATTCTCTTCGATTGCCCGGGTCTTACAGCGGCATCGATGGGTTAAACAGAATTCATCATCAGGCAGCAAACGTGTGCGTGAAGCGAATCCGCTTCATTAAAGGTAAAGCCTGTTCGGCCCGTTATACTTGCGACATTTCGTGCCGAAACACGGCAATTCATATTTTCAGCCACCACAAAGGGAGCGGCGGGTGAGTCTCACAGTCGTTGCGCAGCGAATGGGTATAACGAGCTTTCAGCGTCTGGTGACTGGTCTTGTCTTGAGTACCTTGCTGGTCGGTTGCTCCAGCACCAAATCGAGTAGCGCGGGAGTTGTCGATCGCAACAACGCGGTCGCCCAGCGTCCGGCCGTAACCACCGGCCAGTACATTGTTCGACCCAAGGACACGTTGTTTTCCATCGCCTTTCGCTACGGCTGGGACTACAAAGCCCTCGCGGCAAGGAACAACATTCCTACGCCTTACACGATCCATCCGGGTCAGACGATTCGCTTCGACGGTCGCAACGATTCAACGCCGGCAGCGGTGGTGAGTTCGTCCAGTTCCTCGCCTTCGTCGTCGAGCAAAACCACGGTAATTCGGCGTCAGGCAAATGGCACAACGACCAGTACAACGGTGCTCGCACCGTCCGTCGCCAGCAAACCGGCACCCGCTCCACTGCCTCCTGCCGGTCCGGCCCCGACGGGCTGGGGGTGGCCTTCTAATGGCATTCTGATTGGAAAATTCTCTTCAAACGGTAGTTTGAATAAAGGAATTGATATCGCCGGAGATTTGGGACAGCCTGTTTTAGCTGCGTCTGATGGGACGGTGGTATACGCCGGGAGTGGCTTAAGGGGCTACGGCGAATTAGTCATCATCAAACACAGCGATACCTACGTCAGTGCCTACGGTCACAACCGCAGGCTGTTGGTTCGGGAGGGGCAGCAGGTCAAAGTCGGACAGACAATTGCCGAAATGGGGTCAACGGGTACAGACCGGGTGAAACTGCATTTTGAGATTCGCCGACAAGGTAAACCTGTAGATCCGCTGCAGTTCCTGCCACGTCGTTGATTTGTTAGCCAAGCCTGTTCCGTCACGTAGAGGGAACAGGCTCCAGCGTTGCCAGGGATCAAGGCGCCGCTTGAGCTTGAGGTCGAACTCACCAAAGGACTATAACAATGGCTCTCAGTAAAGAAGTGCCGGAGTTTGACATCGACGATGAGGTTCTCCTTATGGAGACCGGCATCGCAATGGATTCGATGTCGAATGATGAAGGGGATGCACCACCTTCCGTTCGTGCCAAATCCAGACACTCCGCTTCGTTAAAGCAACACAAGTACATCGACTACACCCGGGCACTCGATGCCACGCAGCTGTACCTCAATGAAATCGGCTTTTCCCCATTGCTCTCCCCGGAAGAAGAAGTTCATTTTGCACGCCTGTCGCAAAGTGGTGATCCGGCCGGACGCAAGCGCATGATTGAAAGCAACCTGCGGCTGGTGGTGAAAATCGCCCGGCGTTACGTCAATCGTGGGCTGTCGCTGCTGGACCTGATCGAAGAGGGTAACCTCGGCCTGATCCGGGCAGTGGAAAAGTTCGATCCAGAACGCGGCTTCCGCTTTTCGACCTACGCCACCTGGTGGATTCGTCAGACCATCGAACGCGCGATCATGAATCAGACCCGGACCATCCGGCTACCTATTCATGTGGTCAAAGAGCTCAACGTGTACTTGCGGGCTGCGCGGGAGCTGACTCAAAAGCTCGACCATGAACCCTCACCCGAAGAAATTGCCAACCTGCTGGAGAAACCGGTAGGCGAGGTCAAGCGCATGCTTGGCCTGAACGAGCGGGTTTCTTCGGTCGACGTCTCGCTGGGTCCGGATTCGGATAAAACCCTGCTGGACACCCTGACCGACGACCGCCCGACCGATCCATGTGAACTGTTGCAGGATGACGACCTGTCGCAGAGCATCGATCAATGGCTTTCGGAGCTGACCGACAAGCAACGCGAGGTGGTCGTACGCCGCTTCGGCTTGCGAGGTCACGAGAGCAGTACGCTTGAAGATGTCGGCCTGGAAATCGGCCTTACCCGGGAGCGGGTCAGGCAAATCCAGGTTGAAGGCCTCAAGCGTCTTCGGGAGATTCTCGAGAAAAACGGCCTGTCGAGTGAGTCGCTGTTCCAATAAGCCATTCGCTCAACCGTCAACCAAAAGCCCCGACTGGTTCGGGGCTTTTTGTTGTCGGCAAGATGAGAGAGGCGCGTTGGTATTGGCGCCACCTCAGGTTTGTAGTCTCGTGGTGTAAGTCTTTGCTTACTCTTTCGTAAGTGTTCATTATTTTTACACCCTGGTAGTTGTCTATTCGAAGGATGCTGTATTTATAAGCTATTGATTTATATGATTATTTTATTGAGTTAACAGCATATTACAGATGATTTCAGTCATGGAGGCCGATTGCTCTTGGTGGGGAATCCTCTAGTATTTGAACTGTGTCGACGGATAGACACGCCCTTCAAGGAAGAGGGGAACGGACATCGCAGGATGCGATTCATCAGGACGATGAAAAGGAACACATGGAATAGGGAAAAAATGTGGGCGGGTCAAACCGCCCCTTTTTTTTGCCTGCAGAAAAGCAAAAAGGCCCGCAAGGGGCCTTTTCGGGAACGCGAGGGAAATCAGCGTTCGAGGTGTTCGATCTTGCCTGGCTTGCCATCCCATTCAGCGGAATCGGGCAATGGGTCTTTCCGTTCAGTGATGTTTGGCCATACCTCGGCCAATTCCATGTTCAGCTGAATGAAGTTTTCCATACCGGCGGGAACTTCATCTTCAGAGAAGATGGCCACGGCAGGGCATTCTGGTTCGCACAGTGCGCAGTCGATGCACTCATCCGGGTGAATCACCAGGAAGTTCGGGCCTTCGTAAAAGCAGTCCACCGGACAGACTTCTACGCAGTCGGTGTACTTGCACTTGATGCAGTTGTCGGTGACGACGAAGGTCATTTCTAATTTTCTCCTCAGGCGGCGGCAGCGGAGCCCCTTCAGGACGGGGTCGCCAGGTTCGGGAGCGATAGTCTGCAGGCCAGGCTATGAGCCTGCAGCATCCCAAACCGCGCGAGATTCTAACAGCTTGCAGGCAAGTGCGTTAGATCCGTGTCTTTAATGTATAGAGCATTTCCAAAGCCCTGCGTGGTGTCAGGTCATCCAGATCAAGTTTGGCCAGTTCATCCAGCACCGGGTGCGGCAGGCTGGCGAACATGTCGCTCTGCTGCGGCGCAACGGATTTGCCTTTGGCCGGCGTCGGCACTTCATGGGGCAGCGCCGTGGATTCCAGCCGGCTCAAGTGTTCACGGGCACGCACGATCACTTCGCTCGGCACCCCGGCCAACTGTGCAACCGCCAGGCCATAGCTCTGGCTGGCAGGCCCAGGCAGAACGTGGTGCAGGAACACGATGCGTTCGTTGTGCTCGGTGGCATTGAGGTGCACGTTGGCTACTAGCGGCTGGGCTTCCGGCAGCACCGTCAGCTCGAAATAGTGCGTGGCGAACAGTGTATAGGCCCGCAGTTGTGCCAGACGCTCGGCCGCGGCCCACGCCAGGGACAGGCCGTCGAAGGTGCTGGTGCCGCGACCGACTTCGTCCATCAGCACCAGGCTGCGCTCGGTGGCGTTGTGCAGGATGTTCGCGGTTTCGCTCATTTCGACCATGAAGGTCGAACGCCCGCCCGCCAGGTCGTCGCTGGAACCGATCCGGGTGAAGATCCGGTCGACCAGGGACAATTCGCAACTGGCCGCCGGCACGAAGCTACCGATGTGCGCCAGCAGCACGATCAACGCGGTCTGGCGCATGTAGGTGGATTTACCGCCCATGTTCGGACCGGTGATCACCAGCATGCGGGTGCTGTCATCGAGGCTCAGGTCGTTGGCCACGAACGGTGTGGTGAGTACTTGCTCGACCACCGGGTGACGACCCTGGCTGATGCGCATGCATGGCTCGCTGACGAAGCGCGGGCAGTTCAGGTCCAGATTCAGTGCACGCTCGGCGAGGTTGCTCAGCACGTCCAGCTCGGCCAGTGCGGCAGCGGTGTCCTGCAAGGGCGGCAATTGAGCGATCAGGTCTTCGAGCAGTGCTTCGTAGAGCATCTTCTCGCGCGCCAGGGCACGGCTCTTGGCCGACAGCGCCTTGTCTTCGAACGCTTTCAGTTCCGGGGTGATGAAGCGCTCGGCACCCTTGAGGGTCTGGCGACGGATATAGTCTGCCGGTGCCGATTCGGCCTGCTTGCTCGGCAACTCAATGAAGTAACCGTGAATGCGGTTGTAACCCACTTTCAGGTTGGCCAGGCCGGTGCGGGCCTTCTCCCGGGCTTCCAGATCGATCAGGAACTGCCCGGCGTTTTCGCTGAGCGATTGCAGCTCGTCGAGTTCGCTGTCGTAACCGGTTTTCAACACGCCGCCGTCACGGATCACCGCTGGCGGGTTGTCGATGATGGCTTTTTCCAGCAGCGCCGCGAGTTCCGGATAGGTGCTGGTGGTCGTCGCCAATTGCATGATGTGCGGAGCTTCAAGCTCGGCCATCGCCACCTGCAACTCTGGCAGTGCGCCGAGGGCATCGCGCAGACGCGCCAAGTCACGAGGGCGGGCATTGCGCAGGCCGATCCGCGCCAGAATCCGCTCGATGTCACCGATTTCCTTGAGCTGCGGCTGCAGTTTCTCGAAACGATAACGGTCCAGCAGGCAGGTGATCGACGTCTGGCGTGCCAGTAGTACCGTCAAATCCCGCAGCGGACGGTTCAGCCAGCGGGTCAGCAAACGGCTGCCCATGGCGGTCTGGCAGCGGTCGACCACTGATTGCAACGTGTTGTCACGACCGCCAGCCAGGTTGGTGTCCAGTTCCAGGTTGCGCCGGCTGGCGCCGTCCAGCACCACGGTGTCGTCCAGACGCTCATGACGCAGGCTGCGCAAATGCGGCAGGGCGGTGCGCTGGGTTTCCTTGGCGTAGCTGAGCAGGCAGCCAGCAGCGCCGATGGCCAGGGTCAGGTTCTCGCAGCCGAAGCCTTTCAGGTCTTGAGTGGAAAACTGCTGGCAAAGACTTTTCAACGCCGAGTCGCGCTCGAAATCCCACGGCGCACGGCGACGAACCCCACGGCGTTTTTCCGCCGGCAAATCCTTCGGCCAGTCATCCGGGATCATCAGCTCCACCGGGTTGACCCGCTCCAGTTCCGCCAGCAGGTTTTCCCAGCCTTTGATCTCCAGCACCGTGAAGTTGCCGCTGGTGATATCGAGCACAGCCAGGCCGAACAGACGCTCGTCACCCAGCACCGCCGCGATCAGGTTGTCCCGGCGCTCATCCAGCAGCGCTTCATCGCTGACCGTGCCGGGCGTGATGATCCGCACCACCTGACGATCCACCGGCCCTTTGCTGGTGGCCGGGTCGCCGACCTGCTCACAAATCACCACCGATTCGCCAAGCTTCACCAGTTTCGCCAGGTAACCTTCCGCAGCGTGGTAAGGAATCCCACACATCGGAATCGCCTGACCCGCCGATTGCCCACGAGCCGTCAGGGTGATGTCCAGCAACTTGGCGGCCTTCTTCGCGTCTTCATAGAAGATCTCGTAGAAGTCGCCCATGCGATAGAACATCAGCTGGTCGGGGTGCTGGTTCTTCAGGCGCCAGTATTGCTGCATCATTGGCGTGTGGGAGGACAGATCGGAGACGGCTTTATTCATCGGATATAGGCAAATTCGTTGAAAGGTGTGGGGCAAAGGAGGGGCATCGGCCCGGCTTTTCCGCGATGGGCGCAAGGTTACCATGGGCGGTCCGCCCGACGCAGGCATGAAAGCCTCAAGGCTATTTTTCGTGGGTCTATGCACAAATTATGCAATTTGGCATTTGTCTTCCGAAAAAAGATCAAGCACTATTCGCGTTATGCAAAAACGCAATGTTTCTACCGTCTTAAGAGCACTGCTCGATCAGCACGGGATCTCCCCCACGGAGCTTCACCGTCGCACCGGCGTGCCTCAATCCACTCTCTCGCGCATCCTCAGCGGGAAAATCGTCGATCCTTCGGATAAACATATCTCGAAGATTGCCGAATACTTTGCTGTGAGCACCGATCAGTTGCGGGGCCGCGCGGATGTCGCGCCGGCTGCCGGCGCCGGGCGTGATGAATTGCATTCGGAACTCAAGGACATAAGCCTGTGGGACGACGACACGCCTGTCGATGACGACGAGGTGTCGGTCCCCTTTCTTCGCGAGGTTGAATTGGCTGCTGGATCAGGAAGATTCGTCATCGAAGAGAGCGAGCGCTCTAGCCTGCGCTTCGGCAAGCGTAGCTTGCGCCACAACGGTGTGCAGTTCGACCAGGCCAAATGCGTGACCGTGCGTGGCAACAGCATGTTGCCGGTACTGCGCGACGGCGCCACGGTGGGGGTGAATGCCGGTAAATGCGGGATTGGCGACATCATCGACGGCGACCTGTACGCCATCAACCACAACGGCCAGTTACGGGTGAAACAGCTTTATCGCCTGCCGACCGGGATTCGCCTGCGCAGCTTCAATCGCGATGAGCATCCGGACGAGGACTACAGCTTCCAGGAAATCCAGGAAGAGCAAATCGTCATCCTTGGTCACGTCTTCTGGTGGGGCATGTACGCCCGCTAACCTCACCGCTGTCAGATAAAACCCGTCGCCCGACGGGTTTTTTTTCGCCTGCCGAAAACCGCCAACGCCTTTGTCTGTGGGGCTTTCATGCGTCTGTGCATTTTAATCGCATAAATAAATGCATTTATGCATTGACTGTATATGCATCCATGCATATTCTTTGTCTCAAGCCGCTCAACAAAGCGGCTCGAAACGAAGCTCTTTAGTTCCATCACAAAGGCAGCGATGAACCGGCCTCAACGGTTCAGAGGGTTGGCAACTGACCCGGGTGTGCAGCGTAAAGCACCAGAAGCAGTTATCCGGCGGGCAGGGACCGCGGTCGGAAAAACAATTTGAATGGACTCGTACCGCGCCAGTAGCGCCGAAAAGTCAGCTTCCTTTTTGACACAGGATTAAAGGAAGGCGAGGGACCGCATTACTAAAAAGCCCGGCGAGTGCCGGGCTCTTTGGAATGCCTACCTGACGTTATCAACGCGCCGACGGGTGTGCAGAACTGAAAATCAGTGTGTGCTGAGAATCAATCATAAGGACAGCAAAATGAACCGTTATGTACTCATAGAGACGGCCTATAAAACCACCTATTCAATAGTCATTCAGGTCTTGGACACTGAGGAAGCCATGCCCACTACCCAGCCAGATGGGGTATCTGGTACATGGCTTGATGTAACAGGTAACACAACAGCTCAAGTGGGATGGAAGGCTCAGTATTTTTTTGATGCGGGATGGGTCTTCACTGAGCCGACTCATGAGGAGTATCTCATTCTCGCCTCTGCTCTCATGCAAAAGCGGCTTGATGAAGCTGCTCGTTGGCTGATGTTCAACCCCTTGCAATACAAGGTAGATCTTGGCGTCGCCACTCCCGCAGATGAAGCAGTATTGCTTGCTTACAAGCAATACGTCATTGCCGTCAGCGAAGTAAAAAATCAACCCGGTTATCCGTCCACGATCAACTGGCCGGCAGCGCCCTTCTAGTTCACCCGACAGCCAAAGCCAAAAGCGGGGTCGTATTACTGAAAAGCCCGGCCCGGAACCGGGCTTTTTGGAATGCCTACCTCAAGAGAAAACGTTTGGACTCAACACATACCATTCATCAATCACCCCCAGGAGGCGGGACATGACAAACGAGCAACAAGCGTTGCTGGACATGCCGATCTGGCTCGTCATCCTCCTCGCGGTAGCGGGTGGGGTGTCCGGCGAAATGTGGCGCGCCGACAAGGAGGGCGCCCGTGGCTGGTCACTGCTGCGGCGCCTGGCCCTGCGGTCCGGGGCCTGCATGATCTGCGGCGTCTCGGCGATCATGCTGTTGTACGCCGCGGGCCTGTCGATCTGGGCCGCCGGCGCCTTTGGCTGCCTGACGGCGATGGCCGGGGCGGACGTGGCCATCGGACTTTACGAACGTTGGGCCGCCAAGCGGATTGGCGTTTGTGAAGTGCCACCGCGCGATTCTCACCCGGATCAACAGTGAACTTGCTCTTATAAAGATGGGAGCGATGCTCGCCCTTTCCGCCCTAAGCGCAAGGACTGCGTCATGAAGTATTTTGTAAGTGCTATCGGTAATGACAGCAATACAGGGACGCGCCCCAGCGCTCCTTGGAAGACCCTGGATCGGGTCAACGCTCAACGTTTCCTGCCAGGGGATTCGGTGTTTTTTCGGCGCGGAGACTCCTTCTACGGCAGGATTGTGCCGTTCGGCAACCGTTCACGGAATGTGCTACCGGTGTCCTATGGGAACTATGGTACCGGCGAACTGCCGGTTGTGAGTCGCTATAAGGTCATCCCCTCTATGTCCTGGGTTGCTCAACCCAATGGTGTGTGGCGAGTTGATTTGAATGACTTGACCAAGTTCACTGGTGATCAAGAGGTGGGTGTTCAAGGCGCCAACGTAGGTTTCCTTAAACATGGCAGCAAAATCTACCCTAATAAAAAGTGGAGCGTGGCTACGCTCACTGACCAATGGGATTTCTATAGCGACAATGCACAGTACTTGTACGTCAAGCTGGTCAGTATTCCGGGTGAAATTCTGGCGCCGGTCGGTCAACGGATTATCGACTCGGTGTCGACCAGTGCCACTGGCTACCGCATCTCTGGCTTGCACTTGAAGGGCTGCTCCGGGCATGCCATTAACGGTACGTTGCAAGACACTACTATCACCGGGTGCATGCTGGGCGAACTGGGTGGCGGTGAACTGATTGGTTTCACGACACCAAACACTCGGTATGGCAATGGCGTGGAAATGTGGAATGGTTCGTTCCGTTCTCTGGCCACGGGCAATGTCATCTATGACGTGTATGACGTGGGCTGCACCCTGCAAGGCAACCTGGTCACTGCAACTTCCGGATGGAATGACTGTTGGTTCACCAAGAACCTGATTATGCGATGCAACCAGTCGTTTGAAGTCTGGGCGACAGGTACCGATAACACCACCCCAACCGAGCCGGGGTCAGGTTTTCACCGTACTGGTTTCATGGACAACATTTGTATGGACTCCGGGCGATCCTGGGGCAGTGATGTTCGTCCAGATCAAACCACCAAGACAGACTTGCTGCTGTATAGCATTACGGTACCGGATGTGGACATTACGGTGTCTGGTAACAAGTTTTACCGCGCCAAAGGTTCGTGGATTTACCGTGCAGGTGGCGTCCCCACATTGCCGTCCGGTTACGTACTCAAGGACAACCAGATCTTTCTGGAAAACGGCGTCAAACTGTTTAGCAACTTGAACTATACGTGGTCGGAGTGGGATGCGTTTGCTGCTTACATCGGCACTGGCGACGGCACTATTTGTTCGATGGTCACGACTGCAGATACCCAACTGACGCAGCAGCAAGCCCTCTTTGAAGGAAAGATGGCAGGCGAGCTGTTTAGTGCCGCGGCAGCAGCGCTGGATGACATCTCCAGCCTGCGCTCTGACTCGTTGTTCAACGGTTTTGAAAGCCAGGCGTCAGACGTCGTCGGTGATTACTTCGCCGAGATACTGACCTTGACCAGCATGGACTCACAGGGGCGTATTGACGGTTCCTTCCTTTACCACATCGGCGGCGATTCAACGATCGACCGACGTGGCATGGGGTTGGTTTCCATTCAACTGAACCCAATGGTCGGTGGTTCTTACTTCAACATGGATGTGGTGGAGTTGTTGCCTTTCCGTACTGGGCCTGACGTCACTGACTTTAAAGCTGTGGTGGTTGAAGATGCGTTGGCCAGCGGAGGCAAAGTCCAGGTCAAAATCTACTTCAATGTTGGTAAAGACAGTTACCAGAAGCTTAAGGTCATGCCCACCAGTATGATGATTTCGGGTAGTTCGAATGCGTCTTACCAGTTCCGTAATTCTTCTGCGCTGATCACTGCATTACCGGCAGGTGCATTGGTGGTGGCTACCGGTAACTCAATTGCCTGGCAGAAGCGACCGATAGTCGGTGTTACCGCACCCACGGTTGTACCTTCGTTCGTTGGACAGTCCTATTTGGACACGGTTAACAAAAAGGCTTACATCGCTTTTGGCACAGCCAGTGTTGCTGATTGGAGCATGCTGAACTAGGTGACCCATGAAGAGGAGGGGGCAGTTCCTGCTGTTCGCACAGAGGAAAATGCTGACTCTCCCAGGAACACTCTCTCGCGTAACCGCAGGACTCATCTCCGGATCCTGAAGTAATCCCCACAAAAGCCACAACGATCTCCAGCCGTCGACGCCCTGAGGTTAGCTCGAACCTGTCCGGGTGTTCGATGCCTGGAATCAACTCACTCATTTCATTCGATCCTGGAGCGCCCTCATGAAGATCACGCCGATCCTCACGCAACTGCGTGCGCAATGCCCGACCCTGGCCAATCGTGTGGCGGCGGGCATTGACCTCGCCACCCTGCAAGCCAACAACCCGCTCGCCACGCCTTGCGCCTACGTCGTCCCCATCGCCGATCTGGCCAGCAAAAGCGTGGCGCAAAACCTGATGCTGCAACCGATCCGCGACCGCTTCGAAGTCACCCTGGTGCTCGACACCACGGACGCCGCTGCAGCGTTGGATCAACTGCACGATTTACGCGCCGAACTTTGGCGCGCGCTGGTGGGGTTCAAGCCCGGCAGCGACTACAGCGCCACTGCCTACGACGGCGGCGAACTGGTTTCCATCAACAGCAGCCGTGTGCTCTATCGCCTGCGCTTTTTCACCGAATTCCAGCTCGGCCGCAATTTGCCGGGGCAACCGGCGCAGAGCTGGCACGAGCGTGAACTGGACGGCTTGTCGTCCTTTACCGGGGTCACCGTGCGGGTCGATGCGATCGACCCGGCGGACCCCAATCTGCAACGCCCAGGCCCCGACGGGCGCCTGGAACTGACTTTCTCTGGAGACGTAACCCCATGAGCAAACGCATCACCGTGCTGCCGGCCCCGGGCCGTGTCGTGCCGGACCCGGAAGCGGGCGATCTGTTGCCCCTCGAGGGCCGTGAAGTGCCGGACAACGCCTGGTGGCGTCGACGTCTGGCCGATGGCGATATCACTACCAAAGCCGTGAAAGCGGCGAAACCACAGGGAGCCAAATAATGGCGATCGGATTCAGCAACATCCCCGCGGACATTCGTGTTCCGCTGTTCTATGCCGAAATGGACAACTCGGCCGCCAATAGCGCGTCGTCGGCCATGCGCCGTCTGATTGTCGCTCAGGTCAACGACAACATCGCGCCAGCCGATGCCGGCAAACTGGTGCTGGTTTCCAGCGTGGCGCTGGCCAAAAGCATTGGCGGCCAGGGCTCGATGCTCGCCTCGATGTACGAAACCTGGCGCAAGACCGACCCGATCGGCGAGATCTGGTGCCTGCCGCTGCACAGCACCGAAGGCAGCATTGCCAAAGGCGTGCTGACTCTGACCGGTGCGGCGACCCAAAGCGGCGTGCTCAACCTGTACGTCGGCGGAGTTCGCGTTCAGGCAGCCATCGTCAACGGCGCCACCGCGGCGCAAGCGGCCACCGCCCTGGCCCTGAAAATCAATGCCAGCGCTGATCTGCCAGTCACTGCGGCGGCGGTCGGAGGCGTGGTCACCCTGAGTGCCAAATGGACTGGTGACAGCGGCAACGACATCAGCCTGCAATTCAATCGCCTGGGCAAGAGCAACGGCGAAGAAACCCCGGCGGGCCTGACCTCGGCCATCACCGCCATGACCGGCGGTGCCGGTGTGCCGGATCAAGTGGCTGCCGTGGCGGCGCTGGGCGATGAACCGTTCGAGTTCATCTGCATGCCGTGGTCGGATCTGTCGACGCTCAACACCTGGCAAGCGGTCATGGATGACAGCACCGGTCGTTGGTCCTGGGCCAAGCAGTTGTTCGGTCACGTCTACAGTGCCAAACGCGGCACCGTCGGTACGCTGGTGGCGGCAGGTCAAGCGCGTAACGACCAGCACATGACCATCCAGGCGCTGGAACCGGGTGTACCGCAACCGTTCTGGGTGCAGGCCGCCGCACTGGCTGCGCGCACCTCGGTGTTCATCTCGGCCGACGCCAGCCGTCCGACCCAAAGCGGCAGCCTGCCAGGTCTCGACCCGGCTCCGGCGAGCGAGCGGTTCACCCTGACCGAGCGTCAGTCGTTGCTCAACTACGGCATCGCCACTGCGTACTACGAAGGCGGCTACGTGCGCATTCAGCGTTCGATCACCACCTATCAGAAGAACGCCTACGGCCAGGCAGACAACTCCTACCTGGACAGCGAAACCATGCACCAGTCGGCGTTCATCGTGCGTCGTCTGCAAAGCGTGATCACCAGCAAATACGGTCGCCACAAACTGGCCTCCGACGGCACCCGTTTCGGCGCCGGCCAGCCAATCGTTACCCCGAGCACCATTCGCGGTGAGCTGATCGCCCAGTACGCCAAGCTCGAACTGGAAGGCCATGTGGAAAACGCCGAGCTGTTCGCCGAACACCTGATCGTCGAGCGCGACACCCAGGACCCGAGTCGGGTCAATGTGCTGTTCCCGCCGGACTACATCAACGGCCTGCGCGTGTTCGCGCTGCTCAACCAGTTCCGTCTGCAGTACGACGACGCAGCCTGATCGCTGCCTTTGACTGTGTGAATTCGGCCCACCGCGCGTGGGCTTTTTATTTGAAGGGAGAAACACCATGGGTCAACTGATTGCGGGCACCTGCTACGTCAAAGTGGACGGCGCTCAATTGACCATCAACGGCGGCTGCGAAGCACCATTGATGGCCGTAAAACGGGAAACCGTCGTGCCGGGATTCTACAAGGAAACCGACATCGCACCGTCGTTCAAAGTGACGGCGCTGCACACCGCGGACTTCCCGCTCAAGCAACTGATCGCAGGCTCCGACATGACCGTCACCTGCGAATTCAGCAACGGCAAAGTCTACGTACTGGCTGGCGCCTATCTGGTGGAAGAGCCGGTATCCAAAGGCGA